>JANPDA010000428.1:0-35812 GCA_031431235.1 Hyphomicrobiaceae bacterium | reverse complement strand
CCCGCCTGCGCGAGAATGCCGGCACGAATTTCTCGAGCCGCCCATCGGACAGAAACTGCGCCAGCGACCCCTGTAGAGGGAATCCGATGCTGGATGGCGACCGCCCCAGTCGAGGTAGAGGTTGGCCAGCGGCAGGTGCGGCTCCACTTGTGACGACGCGGCGGCGATCCCGGTGCTGCCTCAAAGCCTGTCCAGTTCCTTCAGCCGCGCGGCCAGATCATGGTTCGAGAGGTGCTGGAGATCCTTGCCGACTTCCGAGTCGACGACCTTGGAGAGCTTGGCACTGAACGAATGGCGCAACCGGCCGAGCGTGGCGGGCGCAGCCACGACTATGATCCGGTCGAACTCGTTCCGCTGCAGTCGCTCGTCGAGTGCGGTCGCGATCCTCGTGGCGAAGCGGCGCTCGAACAGTTCGACGGGATCGGTATGCGGCTCGATCGCATGCCGGGCGCTGCCGAATGATTCCCTGACACGACCGGGTCGCTCGGAGTTGATGTCGCGGCCATGGGGGTGCGGCTCGGACCAGTCCAGGCCCTCGACCGGCTCGAGCCGTGACGTGTCGTGATCCCAGGCCGTGACCCGGGCGCGCGTGCTTTCAGCGGCCAAGACCCAGATGCGTCGACGTTTGGCAAACATGTGGTTGGCTCCGTGTTGGCGCTGTGGGCTCTCAACTCTGGCCCATGCGGCCACTTCTGCCTTGACGGCGATCAAACATCGTAAGCGGGCTGCGATCTAAACGATTGCTCGCTCAACACGGTTACGCGACGCGGCGATCGGCGAGGATGCTTCGATGGTCGAATCCCAGGACGAGGTGATCGGCTTTCTGTCCTCGCCGTCCTCCTATGCCGCCAGCCCTCCGGTCGAGCGGCACGACACCCACGGCGCCATCGTTTTCCTGGCCGGGGCGGAGGCCTACAAGATCAAGCGCGCGGTCGCCTATCCCTACATGGATTTCTCGAGCCCGGCGAAGCGCCGTGCCATCCTGCAACGCGAGAACGAGATCAATCGCGACAATGCGCCGATGATCTACCGCGGCGTCGTCCCCATCACCCGGTCGATCGCGGGCCAGCTGGCATTCGGCGGCGAAGGCGAGCCCGTCGAATGGGCACTGCACATGCGACGCTTCCCCACGGCCGATGTTCTCGCGAACCGCTTTGCCAAAGAGCCGCCGCCGGACGCGTTCGTGCATCAGCTGGCACATGCGGTCTTCACCTCGCATTGCCGTTCGCCGGCGCTGCGCGAGCGGGCTGCCTCGCATCGCCTGGCCATCGTCCTCGATCAGCTCGGCAAGTTCTTCTCAGACCACCCCGGCAGCTTGCCGCCCGAGCTGGCGGATCACTTCCTCGATGCCACGCGCCGGGCCTTGGCCAAGAGCCGAGATTGCCTCGATTTGCGCGGTCGCTGTGGTGCCATCCGGCGATGCCACGGCGATCTGCATCTCGGCAACATCGTGGCGATCGATGGCGAGCCCGTTCTGTTCGACGCGATCGAGTTCTCAGAGGAAATAGCCACCATCGATACGCTCTACGACCTTGCTTTTCTGGTGATGGACCTCGAGGCTCGCGGCCTCAGGTCAGCCGCCAACCTCCTGCTCAATCGCTATCTGTTCGAAACCGGCTCGATCCTCGACATTCATGGCCTCGCGGCGCTGCCGCTCTGCATGGCTCTGCGTGCGGGTGTCAGGGCCATGGCCACGCTGGAGCGCGGCTGCTTCCTCGCTGGTGGCGGCCGTACGTGCGCCTCGGCCCAGGCGCGCGTCTATCTCGAGTGGGCCGTCGGTGAGCTCGCGCCGCGGCCGCCCCGGCTCGTTGCCATCGGCGGCCGGTCGGGAACAGGCAAGTCGACACTGGCGCGGGCCCTTGCCCCTTCCATCGGCCAGGGCCCCGGCGCCTTGCACCTGCGCAGCGATCTCGAGCGCAAGCGGCTGCTTGGCGTTACGGAAACGGGGCGCCTCGGGCCCGAGGGGTACGCACCAGCAGTGACGCGTGAGGTCTATCGGCGGCTCGGCCGCAAAGCGCGAGTGGCGCTGCTGGCGGGCGCAACAGTCGTTGTGGACGCAACCCATCTCGATGCCGGCGCACGGCATTTGATCGAAGGGGTGGCGCGGGCCGCGTCGACACCCTTCACCGGCTTGTGGCTGGTCGCTCCGGTCAATGTGGCGCTCGCTCGTGTCTTGCGTCGCGAGGGCGACGCCTCGGATGCTTCGCCCGCTGTCGTGCGCACCCAGTACGGCCAGCCAGTGAACCCTGTCGGGTGGACCAGCATTGCCGCGGAGCATGGTCTCGACGACGTGCTCGCTATGGCACGACAGGTGCTCGGGTTGTGATTTTTCCCTTGCTGGTCCTCGGCGTCGATCAGTCCATCGGCTGAGCCGGTGCCGGGACGGCTTGGCTTTGCGACGGCACATGCGCCTGGAGACCACGCTTCGTCATCGCATCCCAGGCCTCCTCGGCATCGTCGACGATATCGAACAGCCCGAGGTCAGAGCGCTCGATCGTGCCGAACTCGATCATGGCGTCGAAATCCAAGACCTTGCGCCAGAAGCTGCGGCCAAACAGCACGACCGGCATCGGCGGCGCCTTGCGGGTCTGCTGCAGCGTCAAGATCTCGAACAGCTCGTCCATGGTGCCAAAGCCGCCCGGAAACACCGCCAGCGCATTGGCCCGCATCGCCAGATGCATCTTGCGCATGGCGAAATAGTGAAACCGGAATGTCAGCTCCGGCGTCGAATAGGCATTGGGCTGCTGCTCGTGCGGCAACGAGATGTTGAAGCCGATGCTGGGCGCTCCCGCATCGGCGGCGCCTCGGTTGGCAGCCTCCATGATGCCCGGGCCGCCGCCCGTGGCGATCACGTTCTCGCGCAGCGGCCGGTCGCTTGCCAGCGCGCCACCGCGCTCCGAGACGAGCCGGCCGAAGCGACGGGCCTCCGCGTACCAGCACGCAAGCCCCGCCCGCTTACGGGCGATCTGCAGCGCGTGCTTGCCCTTGGCCGAGCCGATCAGCTGCTCTGCTTGCTCGGGCGAGGGAATTCTGGCGCTGCCGAACACGACGACCGTCGATCGGACACCCCAATCGCGCAGCAGCAGCTCCGCCTTGCCGTACTCCATGGCGAAGCGCATCGCGCGCATCTCGTCCCGAAGCAGGAACTCGGTATCCTCGACAGCCAGCAGATAGCTGCGAGATCGCACCTGTGCTCCATTGTCGGCCATCGAGCCTCCATGTGATTGCCTGCCCGACAACGCTATCGGCCAGTGGCAGGGCGAGCTGCCTTGATGGATTGCTCATAACAGAATGAAGGCTCGCGCACGGGCTTCGTGCGGTCGGCGACCTCAACGGGCCCCAGTGTCCCGGCATTCCAAGCGGTTGCGACCTGCAGCCGGAATCAAGCGTATGGGCCAGGGCACGAGCAAAGGCTCGCTGGGGGGCGGCCTGACGTCCGCGGGTCAGGCGTCAGTGCCGGAACCAGCGTGCCGGTCTGGCCGGAATGCCAAAAAGAAGCGGTTGTTTGCACAGAAGATCGGCGGCGCCCGCAGGATGATCGAGGCATCGAGCCAGCGGCGGCATTGCCTTGCGTGCATGCAATCGATGCAATTCGATCGTGCCTGGGTGAAGTCGGCTCCCTGCGTGTTGCGGATGGCGGCGACCGGATCGACGCCAAGCCGCTCCATCACCTTGTCCATCAGCTGTGCCCCCGCGTCGACGCGGCGGTACTGGCTCCAGCGCTGCATCGGCCACCGCATGCTCCACCTCCTCGCGCTCGCTCTGCAACAAGTACCGGAGCGACGCCGGGCACCGCCTTGATCCCGATCAAGACGGGTCGCGCCAAGGCCCGCGCGGCGGTTGCAGCCACTGCGTCACCGGCCTTCCGGCAGCGGCCCTACGTCGAGATCGTCCGCGCCGCGGCATGGACCTCATTGGCTGCGAGCAAATGCGGCTCACGCTCGTCGTGCTGGCGTTCCGACTCATTCATTCGGTACCCCAACAGAATGGCCTGACTCCGGGCTCCTGGCCCAGAAAAATGTTCGCGGAGACTTTCGGCAGTGGACCGCCGGCGCGCGATCTCGTTGCCGTCAAGGACACCGGCGAGGGCGCCCTGGTCGAAATCTCCCTCATCGTACTCGCTTGACCGCGTCAAGGAGGATGTCCACCGCACGGTCGATTTCGGCGTCACTCACCGTCAGCGGCGGCGCCAGACCGATGACGTGACCGTGTGTGCCGCATTCCCAGGTCAGCAGCCCTGCCTGCAATGCGGCGGCGCGGATGGCGCGCGCGTGCGGCTGATCGGGGTTGGCGTCGGCGTCGAGAATGGCGAGGCCGCGCATCGCGCCGGTGCCATGCATGGCGGCCGCACTGCGGATCTCCGCGAGACCCGACCGGGCTAGCCGCTCGCCGATCGCGATTGCCCGGGTCGGCAAGTCCTCGGCGATCAACACGTCGAGCGTGGCCAGCGACGCGGCGGCCGAGAGCGGATGAAGCTGGAACGTCGACGACTGCACGCCCGGGCTCCAGGTCTTCAGGAGCTCCGGACGGCCGACGAGCAAGGCACCGGGGACGCCCCCGCTTGCGGCCTTGGCAAGAACGAGCAGGTCTGGAACCACTTCCGCCCATTCGATGGCGAAGAGACGACCCGTACGGCCATAGCCGGTGAAAACCTCGTCGACGATGAGCAAGGCGCCGTGCGCCGTCGGCGCCTCGCGCAGCATCGACAGCAGGCCGCGATCGGGAACGCGCATGCCGGCGGTCGCCTGCATCGGCTCGACGATCACTCCGGCGATGTCGCCGCGTGACAGCTCCTGCTCGATCCGACTCCGGACCTGGCCCAGGGCCGACGCGGTTTCCGGATAGGGCAGATGCACGGTCTCGGGCCGCAGCTCACCCAGCACGGCGTTGGCACCGCGCGCGTGGGAGACGGCGAGCGAGCCGATGGTGCGGCCGTGATAGGAACCCTCGAACGCGATGAAGCGCCCTCGGCCCGTTGCGTGCATGGCGGCCTTCAGGGCGGCTTCGACCGCCTCCGTGCCATTGGTCGCGGGATGGAAGACCGACAGCTCCTTCGGCAGCACGCCGGCCAGCCGCTCCATCAGCGCGATCTGCACCGGCGCGTGGAAGTGCGGCCCGAGATGGGTGATGCCGCGATCCAGGTGATCGCGGATCGCGGCCTCGACCGCAGGGTGGCGATGGCCGAGCACCGTAGTTCCTGAGCCGCAAGCGAAGTCGAGGTACCGCTTGCCGTCGGTATCGATCAGCCACGCGCCCTCGCCACCGGTGAAAAGAGGCGGGGCATCGGTGAGGGCGAAGGTCTTCGTGCCCGAGGAGAGATGGCGGCGCATCGAGGAGTGCAGCCGCTCTGTCTCGCCTGGCGTTGGCGTCGCCTCGAAGAGCCGCCCCATGCCGTGCTTCACCGGCTCGATGCCCGCCAGTCTGCACGCATGCCAGACCAAGGCAGCCGTCGCCGGCACGCATGGCACCCTGCACACGGTCTCTAGCTCGGGCAGCATGTGGGCGGTACGGATGCCGCCGCCGAGGAGCGCGATGGCGTCAATGTCGGGACGCCAAGCCTCGAGTGCGATAGCGTACCAGTCCTTGCTCTCTACCGCCTCGATCTCGTGCTCGTCGACAAGCCTCAGGCGCTTGAATGTCACGACCTCGAAGCCGTGCGACTCGAGGAACGCCACGCCTTTCGCCGTCACTTCCTCATCGTAGGGCGAGGTGACCGCAAGCTTGCGCGCGCCGAAATGTCGGAGCGCTTCGATCATGGCCGTCGACGGCGTGGTGCCGTGGCGAGCGCCTGCTGCCTCGGCCAGCGCACGCGCCTGCACCAGATCGTGCCCATTGCCCTTGATGAACGAGCCCGCGTGATCGCCGAGCGCCACCACGTCCGGCCGCACGCCGCGCATCAACCGGGCAGCGGCGACCATCGGAGCGAGCTCGGCAGACGCCTCGAATGTCGCCGTGTCGAGTGCATGGCCTTCGAGCGTGCCGGGGAAGCGTGTCGTCAGCCACGCGACGCCGTCTGGCAGATAGGCCCAGAACTCGTCGTCGTTCAGCCCGTCGTCGGGCCAGATGAAGGCGATGCGTCCGCGCGTTCCGCGATCCATCGATGATCCTCAATGCCCCAGCACGTTGTCCAGGAACTGCTGCAGTCGCGGATGGGGCGGGCGCGAGAAGAACTCCTCCGGTGGTGCGGTGGCAACGATGCGCCCCTTATCCATGAAAACGATTCGATCGGCTGCGCGCCGGGCGAATCCCATCTCGTGGGTGACGACGATCATGCTCATGCCCTGGCGACCGAGCTCCAACATGACGTCCAGCACCTCCTTGATCATCTCGGGATCGAGCGCCGAGGTCGGCTCGTCGAACAGCATGAGCACCGGGTCCATGGCGAGGGCTCGCGCGATCGCGACGCGCTGCTGCTGGCCGCCCGAGAGTTGGGGAGGGAGCTTCCTCGCCTGATCGGCAAGCTGTACCCGCTCGAGCAGAGCGGTGGCTTTCGCCTCTGCCTCTGCTCTTGCCATCCCCAGGAGCTTGCGCGGCGCGATCGTGATGTTGTCGATCACGGAGAGGTGCGGGAAAAGGTTGAATTGCTGGAACACCATGCCGATCCGGCGCCGCAGTGCATTCAACTCCGCGGAGCCGCGGCCGACCGTCCGCCCTTCGATCGAAATCGAGCCCCCGTCGGGCTCCTCGAGGCGGTTGATGCAGCGGATCAGGGTCGACTTACCCGAGCCGGATGGGCCGCAGATGACGAGCCGCTCGCCCTTGCGCATCTCGAGCTCGACGCCATCGAGCGCCGTGAAGGCCCCGAAGCGCTTCACCACCCCTCGCATCGACAGCAGAGCGGGCGCGACGTTCACATCAGTGGGCAAGGCGGCGCTCCAGGGCTCGCGACAGGACAGTGAGGCATCCAACGATGATGAGGTAGAGGATCGCCATCTGGATGATGATCTCCACGACGACGAACGTCTCGAAGATGAGAGAGTGGCCGACCTGGCTGATCTCGTGCACGGAGATGACCGAAAGCAGGGCCGATGCCTTGATCACGTTCGCCAGCTCGTTGGTGAGAGGCGGCAGGATGCGCTTCATGGCCTGGGGCAGCAACAACTCCAGGTAGGTGCGCCAGAGCGGGAAGCCGAGCGCCAGGGCCGCCTCGCGCTGGCCGCGCCCCAGGCTCTCGATCGACGAACGGACGATCTCGACGGCATAGACGGCCCCCACCACGGTCAAGGCCGTGACACCCGTCCAGAACCCGTCGAAGACGAGGCCGATGGCAGGAAGCGCGAAATAGACGAAGGCGATGACGACGAGGGGCGGGATGCCGCGCACCACCTCGACGAGCGCGCCGACCAGCACTCGCACGGGCCACGGCCCGATCATGCGAGCGATCGCGAGCGGGGGGGCGACGAGGCAGGCGAATGCCAAGGACAGCACGCTCACCTCGACCGTCACGACTGCCGCCCGCAGCAGCTGTGGCATCACCTCGAAGAAGGCTTTCCAGTCGAAGCTCATCGGCTCTCCGCAAGGCCGCCGGCGCTGGACAGCCGCCCCTCGACGAGTTGCGCGCCGAGGCTCAGGGCATAGACGAAGCTGAAGTACCAGAACCCCTCGACGATCAGCACCTCGACGAAGCGGAAGCTCGCCGAGATGATCGCTTCCGACGCCTTGTGCAACTCGTAGAGCGTGATGATGGAGAGCACGGAGGACGCCTTGATCAGCTGGGACAGCTCGTTCATCACTGGTCCGACCATGCGGCGCACAGCCTGCGGAACGATGAAGTCGATGAGCGTCTGCCGCCGGCCGAAGCCGAGCGCGGTAGCTGCCTCCCACTGCGCCGTGGCGACCGAGTTGATGGCGGCACGGCCGATCTCGATCTGATAGCCTGCCGAATTGAATACGAGTGCCAGCACCCCCATCCAGAACAGCGGCAGCCTGATGCCAGCGGCCGGCAGCAGAAAGTAGACCGCAAAGATCTGGATGAGGATCGGCGTGCCGCGCACGAAGAACACGTAGGCATCGAGCAGCCACGAGCCCCAGTGCCGGTCCGGCAACATCGTGCGCAGGGTCCCGAGCCCGAGGCCGAGCGGCGTCGCGAGCACCAGCGCCACCAGTGATAGCGCCATCGTCAACCCGAGCGGTGGCAGGAGCCGAGCCAGGACATCGAGCATGAAGACGGGGTCCATGGGCGACTCGGCACGCAGGCCGTGCGGCGTAGGGGCGACCGGCGGTCACTCCTTGGCGCGGGCACGGCGCAGTTGAGTAGAAGATTGGGGCGACCGCCGGTCGCCCCTACAGCGTCGCACTTCGTGCGATCACCAGGTCGGCGCCTTGTCAGGCAGCGCGTCGACGAACGACTGGCCGAGCCATTTCAGCTGCAGCTCCTTCAGCAGCCCGCTCTTCTTGGCGTCCAGGATGAAGGCATCGAACGCCGTGCGCAAATCGTCGTCCTCCTTGCGAAAAGCCGCCGCCGTCCACTCGCCGCCGAACTTTCCATCGCAGCTCCAGGCCACCGCCATCAGATCGGGACTGACCTTCTGGGCTTCCAGCAGCGACACGATGGTCGAGGCATAGCCTGCGACGCGACCGGTCTTCATGGCCTCGTAGGCAAGCGCGTCATTGTCGAAGGTCTGGATCGCACCATCGAAGCTGATGCCCGAAGCGGCAGCACACTCCTCGAGCTGCTTGATCTGCGGCGTGCCGGCGCCAGCCGCGACGGCCTTGCCGCCGAGACCCTTGAAATCAGCGATGCCGCTTGCCTTCGTCATGATGAGGCCTGATGCCGCATCCATGTAGGGTACGGAGAAATTGACCTTCTCGAAGCGCTTCTGGGTGGCTGTCATGCCGCCCTGGATCATGTCGAAATCGCCGTTGTACATGGACTGGATCACGGTCGACCAGTTGGTGTCGATCGGCACCGACTTGACGCCCAGGCTCTTGGCGAACGCGGCGGCGAGATCGATGTCGTAGCCGATGATGTTGTTGCTCTCGTCGCGATACTCGAACGGGCGGTACTGGGCCTCGAGGCCGAATTTCAGCTCGCCCTTCGCCTTGACATCATCGAGCTTGCCGGCCATCGCCGACGTCGCCGCTGCGGCTGTCAAACCGGCTGCGATCAAGAGTTTTATCAGCAGTTTCATCACTGTTCCTCTCTTTGGGTTCATGCGACTTCGGGGCCAGGCCTCTGGCCTGGTCTTCGAGCCGGTCGAGATCGGGTCTCGGCCGGCGAAGCGTGTCGTCGGCCTCGAAGCAGGCTTCGAGTGCCACCGCGACATCGGCGAGGAAGGCATCGTGGTGGAGCCTTCCGATGATCTGGATGCCACACGGCAAGCCACCTTCTCCACGGCCACAGGGGATGACGACGGCGGGGTTCCCCATCAGAGTCACGCCATAGGCGATCGCCTCCCAGCGCAGGTAATTCGCCATGGGCTCACCGTTGATCGTCTTCGGCCATTCCTCCTCGTGCCGAAACGGGGGCACGGAGGCGGCCGGCGTGATGAGGAGATCGTAGTGCTCGAAAAAGGCCTGCGAGCGCCGGTGCAGCCGCGAATGCTCGCCGATCGCCCAGGCGAGCTCGTCGATGCCGACCCGCATGCCCCGCTCGACCTCGAATTGGACATTGGGTGCGAGCGAGGCCTTGTCGCGATCATAGATCGCCTTGAAATCGTGAACGAGCTCGAGGCTCCGCATGGCTGCCAGCACGCGCTCGACGGTCGAAAGATCGGGGCACGCGTCCTCGACGGCGAGGAAGGCCCGACCAAAACGATCGAGCTTGCTGCGAAACTCGCGTCTGACACCATGGTCGATAGGAGCAAAGCCGAGATCCTCGGAAACGGCGATCTTGAGGCGGCTGAGATCGACCGGCCGCGCCGGACCGTCCAAGGCAGAATCGCGACCAAAGGTCAGCGGATCGAAGCCCTCCTCGCTCGCCATGGCGCCGAGCAGCAGGCGCGCATCGCACGCCTCCCGCCCCATCGGCCCCTCCACATTGAAGGGCGAGAAACCGAAGGCGCGGCGCTCGTTGGCGACGGTCCCCGCGGAGGGACGGATGCCGGTGATGCCATTGAAGGACGCGGGCGTTCGCAGGCTGCCGGCGAAATCCGAGCCCATGGCCAGCGGCACCAGGCCAGCGGCCAGCGCCACCGCCGTGCCGCCCGACGAGCCGGCCGAGGTGTAGCGGACATCGTGGGGATTGCAGGTGGTGCCCCAGAGCGGATTGGCGCTGGTCGCACCGAAGCCGAGCTCGGGGATGTTGGTCTTGCCGACAACGATCGCGCCCTGGCGCTTCAGGTGGGCGACGATGAACTCATCCGCCTTGGCGATGTTGTCCTGGTAGAGAAACGAGCCATAGGTCGTCGCTAGACCGGCCACGTCGTTCATGTCCTTGATGCCGATCGGCAGGCCGTGCAGAGGCCCCAGCTCTTCGCCCCGCATGACGGCGCTCTCGGCCACCTTGGCATCGGCCAGCGCCGCCTCCGGCCTCGTGTCACAAAATGCAACCAGCAGCGGGTTCAGCCGCTCGATGCGCTCCAGGCAATGCCGCATCACCTCGACCGGCGAGATCGCCTTCGCACCGATCAGCCCTCGGAGGTCAACCGCGGAATGCTCATGGATCTCGGTCATCGGCCCTGCCCGCTCGCCAGCTGGTGGTGCAGATTGTTGATTGTTAACAAAACAGATGTCAAGGGCACCTGTCGACACCGTCCGAAAATGAACAGGTCGAAGCTCTCGGAGCGATCAGATGCCGTCGATCGGCGAGTCGGATTTTGGCCGAGTTGAGCCGCAGATGGGGTCAGCACCAACGCATCGCGTGATAGCCGGTGTCACAAGTCGCACACCGTCGTGGCGATACCTCGATCCCATTGGATATCCGAAGGGAGAGTCGCTTCTATTGGCCCGCACGTCCCGAGCTGCGCGATCAAACGCCGCCGCCAGCCCCCATCCCACCCAAATCCCCGCCATCCACCCCCAACTCCCTCGCCGCCCGTAGCAGCGCCGCCCGCGCCGCCGGATCCAGCGGGACGCCGCCCCGCAGCCGCTCCGCCCGCAACGCAACCTCGCGTTCGCCGGGAATCTCGACCCTTGCGAAGCCAGGCGCCGGGGGGCAGGTGCGCAGCTCGGCGAGGCAGGACTCGGCGGCGCGGCGGTAGGCGGCGGGCGCGCGGAAGCGGGTGAGGTCGATGGCGACGAAGATCCAGTTCATGCCGCTCATGGCCTCGCCCAGGATCGCCTCGCCCAGCAGCTCCGCCACGAGCGCCAGGCCATAGCCCTTGGGGCCGGCCATCGGCAGCAGCGCGCCACCGTTGAAGTATTCCTCGGGGTCGGTCGTCGGCGCGCCATGGGCATCGATGCACAGGCCCTCGGGGAGTGCGCGTCCCGCCTCGCGGGCGGCGTAGACCTTGCCGCCGGCCCCGGCCGAGGTCGCGAAATCGACCACGACCGGGCCGTGCGCGCCGCCCGGAATGGCGAAGGCGAAGGGATTGGTCGGCAGTACGGCGCGGGCGCCGCCATGGGGGGCCACCTGCCGCCACTCGAGGCGCGAGCCGCCGCCGAACAGGATGGCGAGGCAGCCGGCCGCGGCGGCGCGGGCGGCGAATGCGCCGATCCGCCCGGTGTGACCCACATTGGCGATGCCGATGGCGGCGGTGCCGTCGCGGCGGGCGGCGGCCACCGCCGTGTCGGCGGCAAGGCGCAGCGCCGGGATGCCGAGGCCATTGCCGCCATCGACCAGGGGAGCGCCACCCTCGGCCTGCCGCAGCACTGGCTCGCCCGCCGGCACGATCCGCCCCTCGCGCGCATGCTCGGCGTACTGGGTGAGGCGGTAGACGCCATGGGTCGCGACACCGCACAGGTCGGCGTCGACCAGGTGCCCGGCGATCTCAGCGGCGGCGGCCGGCGTGCAGCCCAGCGCCAGCAGGAAGTGCGTGGCGAAGCGGGTCAATGGCTCGGCCGGGATGAGGTCGCCGGTCATCGCCACGTCGCCGATCCGGCGTCGGGTGGGGCGGGCGCCATCAGTCTGCTTCCGCGGCCCGGTGCGCGATGATCAGCCGGCCCGGCCGGTCGAGCGCCTCCATGTAGTTGAACGATTTGATCGAATCGACGGCCCAGACCCCGGCCTCCTCCAGCCGGCGGATGTGGCCCGCATAGTCGTCCTCGACGAAATGCACTCCGTTCATGAAGATGACGACGAGGCTGCCGGGCTTCACCAGCCGCACGATCTCGGGAAAGCAGTGGGGCCCCAGATGTCCCGGCCCGAACGAGCCGACGCAGATCGCGGCGTCGTAAGTGGCGTCGGCAATGGGCGTGCGCCGGGTCAGGTCGCCGGCGATGAGGCGCCCGTAGAGGCCCTTGGCCCGCGCCCTTTCCAGCATGCCCTGCGAGATGTCGAGCCCGTCGATGCCGGCAAAGCCGCGCCGCACCAGCTCCTCGCCGACGAGGCCGGTGCCGCAGCCCACATCGATGATCGCGGCCGGCTTCGCCCGACAGTTGGCGGCAAAGGCCTCGGTCGCAATGATGTGGGCGGTGTAGCCGACGCCGCCGAGCAGGTCGGCCTCGTAGCTGCCCGACCATTCGTCATAGAGCGGTTGGGTCTGCTTGCCCGCCGCCTCGAAATTCGCGAGCTTGGCCAGCATGCCGCTCGGCTCTTTCTTGTCCATGGCTTGCCGTCCTTCCTTTTCCGCCGCTCGCCCTCTCGTACTCGAAGGTCCGGCGCCGCCGCAAATCGCTGGAGTGCGATCTCGCTCCTCGGCAGGCTCCCTCAACCCGGCGCAGGCGCAGGGCTGGCCTCCATGCGACCGTCCTTCAGCAGGAACACCATCAACCCGGCGAGCACCGCAGCGCCGAAGGCGAACGACCACATCTGCGAATACCGCGCGAAAAGGTCGAACAGATAGCCGCCGAGGAAGGCCCCCAGCGCCCCGCCCAACGCATGGCCACCCGAGATCATGCCCATCGCCATGATGATGCAAACGATGCCGGTCGCCATGATGCTCCAACGCCAGGAGAAATAGGTGAGGCCGAGGGTGAGGAGCGGCACGGTGATGAACTGTCCGGCCGTCGCCCCGGAGTTCGCGAAACCGGTGGCGAGCCCGCGGTTTTCGTCGAAGATCTTGGCGAGCGCCGTCGAGATCAGGTGCATGTTGGCGGCGGCGAAGCCGATGCCGCCGACGAGGCCGTAAGCCGCGATGTAGACCCCCGCGGTGGGAAACGCCGCAAATACCAGCAGCCCCGCCGCCACCACCAGGAGGCCCGCGGTCAACATGGCACGGGCGCCGAAGCGGTCGGCGAGATTGCCCGCGATCGGCGAGAACACAGCCATCATGATCAGCGCGACCGATTGGCCCGAGCCGATGAAAGTCTTCGACCAGCCCAGGGTCCGCACCCACTCGTCCGTCATGATCGAAACCGACTGGCGGGCCGACATGACGATCGCCAGTGTCGCAAAACACAGTGAGACGACGATCCAGGAATTGATTCGGGATTGGGTCGGCATGGTGGAGGCGGTCCAACGCGTGCTGCTGAAAGTCTGGCAGATGCAATCGCACGAGTTGGCCTCTGTTGAATAGCCGTATCCGAACCAGCCCTGCCGATGGCGCCGAGACTGGCTCCCAGCGCTCGACGATGAAAGCGATGGTGGGATGGAGTTGGCCTGGATTACATTTCGGCTTCAGCGACCTCGCACCACAAGGCAATGGCATGGCGACGACTGGACGCATCCTGGTGCTGCCTGGCGATGGGATCGGGCCCGAGGTGGTGGCTTTGGCCGTTGCCGTGCTGAAGCACGTCGCCGCGCAAGCCGATCTCGTCCTCGACCTCGAGGAGGACTATCTGGGCGGTGCCGCATTCGACCGCTTCGGTACATTCTGCCGGGACGAGACGGTGGAGAAGGCGAAGGCGGTCGACGCGGTGCTGGTCGGCGCCGTCGGCGGGCCGAAATGGGACGGGCTCGACCTCGACGGCACGCCCCAGGAGAAGGACGGCCTGATGCGGCTGCGCAAGGAGCTGGACGTCTTCGCCGGCCTCAGACCTGCCCGCAGCTATGCGCCGCTACTGGCCCGCACGCCGTTCCGCCCCGACATCGTGGCCGACGTCGACGTGATGATCCTGCGCGAATTGTGTGGCGGCTCGCCCTTCGGCAACCCGCGGGGCGTGCGCGCGCTTGCGGACGGCAGCTTCGAGGCTTTCGATGCCAACCACTATACGAGCGGGGAGATCGCCCGCGTCGCCCGGGTGGGCTTCGAGCTGGCGCGCCGCCGGCGCGGCCACCTCACCTCGGTCGACAAGGCCAATGTCATGGAGAGCGGCGTCCTGTGGCGGCGGGTCGTCGGAGAGGTCGGCGCGCGTGAATATCCCGGCGTGGCGCTGCAGCACCTCTATGCCGACAATGCCGCCTACCAGCTCATCCGCGACCCCAGCCGCTTCGACGTGATCCTCGGTGACAACATCTTTGGTGACCTGCTCTCGGATCTTGCCGCCGTTTTCGCCGGCTCTCTCGGCATGCTGCCGTCCGCCTCGCTGACCCGGCTGGCCCCGCCCGGCGAACGCTCGCGGCCGGGGATCTACGAGCCGGTGCACGGCAGCGCGCCGGACATCGCCGGCTTGGGCATCGCCAATCCGCTCGGCACCATCCTGTCCGTCGCCATGCTGCTCGAGCATGGGCTCGGCCGCCCGGATCTCGCGGGCCGCATCGAGCAGGCCGTGCTGCGCACGCTCGACGGCGGTGTCCTGACACCCGACCTGGGCGGAGCTGACGGCAGCGAGGCCGTGACGCGTGTCGTGCTCGGGCACCTGGCCTGATCCGCGCCGATGCTTGGAGCGCTTGCCGCCGGGTGGCCGCGATCTCGGCACCAGCGAGCGACCTACGGCCCGCTGTTCGCTTCACCCCGCCGTGCAGCAATGAACGCCTCTAGGGGACGCAGGCTCTGTCCGTCGCCCGCCGCCTCGAGCTCGGCGAACTCGACCGCGGCGACCTCATGCTCGATGAGAACGCGCGTGAGCACACGATCAGCCGCCGGAGCGAGCCTTTCGATCTGCTCGAACTCCAGCACAAAGGCGGGGTAGTTGCGCACCATGCCCGATATCAGCGCATCCCAGCTGGTGCCGCGCAACGCTTCGGCGGATGCCTTGCCCTGGATATGCAGAGCCACCGGATCGGCCGTCGTCAGGCCGTGGCGCTCGATCAGTGGACGTGCCGAGATCGCCGTCAGCCGCTCCACCTCGGCCAGCAGCAGCATGGCCTGCCTCTGCCGTCCGGAGTAGAAGCTCGCCAAGTGCTGGAAGAAGGCTTCGCCCGAGATCTCCTCCTCGTAGGCGAGCACGATGGCTGCGGCGTAGTCGTTGAAGTCTCGCGGCTGCTGGGTCCGGGTCATGTTTCCCCCATTTCCTGACGTGGCCTGCTCAGCCCATCGCCGCGCGCTTGGCATGCTGATCGTGATTGGCACGCAGCTGCCCCTCGAGGAAGGTGCCATAGGTGGTGGGAGCAAAGCGCGGCGGGTTGCTGCCGTCAACACAGCTCGCCAGCGGCTCGATCACCGAGCGGAGGTCCGGATCGAGGAAGAACGGGCAAGAGTAGCGCGCGCGCCCCGACCGGTTGATCACCCGGTGCGGCGTCGAGAGCAGCCGGCCATTGCTCCAGCGGTGCAGCATGTCGGCGGTGTTCATGACCAGGCTGCCGGGGCGTGGCGGCGCGTCGATCCAGGCGCCATCCGGAGCTTTGACTTGTAGGCCGCCCGCATCGTCCTGCAGGAGCAGCGTCAGGAAGCCATAGTCGGTGTGCGGCGACGAGCCGTAGAGGTCGTCGGGGCTCTGGGCCGGCTGCGGGGGATAGTAGAGCAGCCGCAGGAAGGTGGTCGGACGCGCGAAATGGTGGTCGAGCCCGTCGGCAGGAAGTCCGAGCACCAGCGCAATCGCCCGGACCAGCTGGCGGGCGAGGTGGGCAGCGGCCGACTCGTAGGCGCGCACTCTGGGCTCGAAGCCGGGCAGCCCCGCGGGCCACTGGTTTGGCCCCGCGAGGAACGCGCCGGCCTTCACGTCGGCATCATCGGGCGCCAGCTCGTGCATCAGCATGAACGACTCGCTCTGCTGAGGCTTGGTCACCTTGGCGAGCTTGGTCGTCGTGTCCCTCGAGGTGTTGATCGGGATGAAGCCGCGATGGAACGCATTGATCTCGATCCGCATCTTCTCGGCGCGCGGCAGGGCATGGAACTCGGCCGAAGCCGAAAAGACGCCGCGGATCACCTCGTCGGGGATGCCGTGATTGACGAGATAGCCGAAGCCGACGTTCGCATAGACGTCGCGGATGCGATCGGCGACCAGCCGCAGGCCCTGCGGCGAGCCGGCCAGCAGCGGCGCGAGGTCGATCATGGGAATGCTCGGATCGGACATGCTCACGCTACCCCTGCATCCCTGCTGCTCGTCATGAGGCCGCGCCCGGCCCCCCGCCGAACGGCCCGCGGGATCGACCGCTTCGCCTCGGCGCGCATCGCGTGAGCGGGCATTCCCCGATGGTCAGCGTGTGGCCCACCTACAACATTGGAATTGCATACAATCTGCTGACGCAGTTGTCACTTGCCCGGTACGGCTGATCCAGATAGCCTTGGCGCATGCGGTGTTTCAGGTTCATGATTGTCCTGCTCGCGGTCGCCACATTGCTGTGGTCGACGAGCACAGGGGTGTGGGCAAGATCGGCCCAAGTTGGCGGCTCAGCGTCGGTCGCCCATTGCGACCAGCATCGCACTTCGGCGTCTGGCGCAGCGACCATACCTGTCGCAGACAAATGGGGTTTGTCGAGCCAGGCAGGCTCCTACGACCGCACGGTATCGCCCTCGACAGACAAACCCGATTCATCTTTCACAGACGATTGCTGTGGCGTCGCGTGCTTCGCGGACGCGGCTGTGGTGCGTTTTGATCAGTCTCCAGTGTATTTTGCGGCGATTGCTTTCATTCACTCGGCGGCTCCCGTCGCCAATGGACGGCTCGTCGGAGTCGACCCACCGCCACCTCGAATTCCAACCGCTTGAAAATTCGCGCTCGTCGTAGCTAGCGGTGTGCGTCCCAGTCGATGGGATGCAGTGAGGAATTTGACATGAGTTGGCAGTCTCTGGCTTCCGCCCCGCGCGGAGGCACGGCAATACTTTGCCTTCTTGCCTTCGCTTTGGTTGCGACGCTCTCCGTCGCCGCAATCGACCCCACGCATGCTGTCGAGCCTGACGAGCCCGAGGCACCCACCTTCGCTCTCGACTACGAGCCGATTCTCGAAGGCTACGAGCATATCGAAATCGTCAAGAAGCCTGTCGACTGGCGGGCGGCGAACGACCTTGCGGAGCAACTCGACGGGCCCCGAGGCCAGCTGCTCGCGCCAGGCGCAATGCCGCAGCGGAAGGCAACGCCATGACGCTCGATCATCGCGCGTCCGGCGCCACCATGCGAGCCAGGCTCCCGTCATGGGCAACGCTACTTGCGGCGCTTTTTCTCACCGGCTGTGCGACCGCCGATCCGCAAGGAGCCTTCTTCGAGGTCGAGGACCTCGTGCGCGAGCGGACCGGCAAGGGCCTCGCCTGGTACGACAGCGAGCATGCGCGACCGAGTGACGACCCGCGCGTGACGGAGCTGCTCGCAGCGCCTTTGTCCGCGGAGAGCGCCGTCGAGATCGCGTTGCTGCGCTCTGCCGCCGTGCAGGGGTCCTTGGCCGACCTCGGCATCGCGGAAGCCGATGTCGATCAGGCAGGCCGTCCGATCAATCCGACGCTGTCGATCGCTCGCCTCGTCTCAGGCGTTGAGATCGAGCTCGAGCGCCAGCTTCTGGTCAACGTGCTGTCGTTCCTGACGATGCGCGATCGCATTGCGATCGCCGAGGCTTCCGCTCAGCGTACGCGCTTTCTGGTTGCGCTCGAGATCGCCGGCATTGCTGATCGCGTCCGGCGCGGCTGGGTCGAGGCGGTTGCCGCTCGCGAGCGGGTGGCAATTATGGAAACGATCTTCGAGAAGACCAAGATCGCGGCTGAGCTTGCGGCCAGAATGGCCGGCGTCGGCAACAGCTCAGCGCTCGACCAGAGCCGGATCCAGACATTGAAGGCCGACACAGCGGCGGCCCTTGGCAGGGCAAGACTGGCTGTTTCGACATCGCGAGAGCGGCTCGTCAGGGAGATGGGGCTCTGGGGCGAGGAAGCCCGCATCAGCCTGCCCGCCCGGCTTCCGGACTTGTTGAAGCGCCCGCTGCCGGGCGAGGATGTCGAGCGCATGGCGGTTTCAAAGCGCCTCGATCTCGCGGCT
Organism: Hyphomicrobiaceae bacterium; assembly: GCA_031431235.1. GTDB lineage: Bacteria > Pseudomonadota > Alphaproteobacteria > Rhizobiales > Hyphomicrobiaceae > JANNSW01. The sequence continues at coordinate 17,551 of JANPDA010000428.1, read as the reverse complement.
GCCCGTGTCGAGATCGAGGTGATGGCAGCACAGCTCGGCCTCACGGAACGGACCGCGCGGATCAGTCTGCTCGAGTTGTCCGGCCTCAGTGTCGATGTCGACGAGAAGGGCATCGGTGCGGAGCCGGGCAAGTCATTCACCATGAACGGCGCCGAGCTCGAGATCTCGATCCCGATCTTCGATCGCGGTGAGGCCAAGATCGACAAGGCCAGATGGACCTACTTGCAAGCTGTCGAGCGGCTGCGCGCGATGGCGGTCGCGGCGCGCTCCGAGGTGAGGGAAGCCTATCTCAACTATCGCGGCCTGCTCGACATCGCCCGCCACTTCCAGCAGGACGTGACGCCCTTGCGCCAGCGGATCGCGGAGGAGGAGCTGCTTCGCTACAACGGCATGCTGGTCGGCGTGTTCGAGCTGATCACCGCGAGCCGGCAGGCCGCCGAGGCAACGCTCGCGGCGATCGACGCCAAGCGCGATTTCTGGCTCGCCAAGGAGCGACTCGGCTTTGCGATGCTGGTCGGCAAGGGTGATGCACCCGCCATGGGCAGTGGCGGCATGGACGTCGCACAGGCTGAGGAAGAGGGGCACTGAGCATGCGTGCCCCGGCAATCATCGAGATCAGAACGGAGAGACTTCCATGATTTCGCGTCGCAGAGTTCTGCAAGGCGGGGCAGCCGCACTCGTCGCCGCCTCGACCGTGGCCCGCACCTCGCTGGCGAGCGTGCCCGAGGCCCGCATTATGGAAAGCTCCAGCATGGAGGTGCCGCCGCTACCGGCGGACGGCCCCTTCTATAGCCCCGTCGCGACACTCAACGGCTGGTCGGCACCCTATCGCCTGAAGGACGGCGTACGCGAGTTCCACCTGATCGCCGAGCCTGTCGTGCGCAAGGTCGGCCCTGGAATGAAGGCTCACCTGTGGGGCTACAACGGCCAGAGCCCCGGCCCGACCCTCGAATGCGTCGAGGGCGAGCGGGTTCGTATCTTCGTGACCAACAAGCTGCCGGAGCACACGACCATTCACTGGCACGGCATCCTGCTTCCCTGCGGCATGGACGGCGTCGGAGGGTTGACCCAACCGCAGATCAAGCCTGGCGAGACCTTCGTCTACGAGTTCGACATGAGGAAGTCGGGAACCTTCATGTACCACCCGCACGCCGACGAGATGGTGCAGATGGCGATGGGCATGATGGGCTTCCTCGTGGTGCACCCGAGGGACCCCGAGAGCCACAAGGTCGACCGGGATTTCGTCTTCCTCCTCAACGCCTTCGATATCGATCCTGGCAGCTACACGCCCAGGGTCAACACCATGTCCGACTTCAATCTCTGGTGTTGGAACAGCCGCGTGTTTCCAGCAATCGATCATCTGGTCGTGGCGAAGAATGACCGCGTTCGTGTCCGATTCGGCAATCTGACCATGACCAATCACCCGATCCACATGCACGGCTACGATTTTGCCGTCACCTGCACGGATGGCGGTTGGGTTCCCGAGGGCGCGCGCTGGCCGGAGGTGACGGTCGATTGTGCTGTCGGACAGATGCGGGCCTTCGAGTTCGACGCGATTTACGAGGGTGACTGGGCGATCCACTGTCACAAGTCGCACCACACCATGAACGCCATGGGGCACTCCGTGCCGACCATGATCGGCGTCGACCATCGCGGCATCGCCAACCGGCTGATCAAGGTCGTGCCTGACTACATGGTGATGGGCGAGCGCGGCATGGCCGACATGGGTGTCATGGAGATGCAATTGCCCCAGAACACCATCCCGATGATGACCGGTTTCGGCCAGTTCGGCCCGATCGAGATGGGAGGCATGTTCAGTGTCGTTAAAGTTCGTGAAGGCCTGGGCCGGCGGGAATTCAAAGATCCTGGTTGGTTCAAGCACCCAGCGGGTACGGTTGCTCACTTGGTTGAAAAGAAAAGTACGTGAACTAATTAGGTCTGGCACAAAGGAAATATACATGAATCGCTGCTTTACAATTGGCCTTGCAGTTCTGGCATTGACCTCTACCGATGCGCTGGCACACGGCAAGAAGGTACATGCGAAAGCGAACTTGTTCAAAGTGGAGAACCAGTTCGGGCGTACGGGCGATCCCAAGAGCGTCACACGTACGATCGAGGTCGAGATGAGCGACGAGATGAAATTCAAACCTGACGAGATGAGGATCAAACAGGGCGAGACGATCCGGTTCCTCATCAAGAACCAGGGCGACATCCTGCACGAGATGGTGATCGGCACGGAGCCGGAGCTGATCGAGCACGCGGCCCTGATGGAGAAGTTCCCAGACATGGAGCACGCCGAACCCTTCATGGCGCACGTCCCCGAGCAGAGTAAGGGCGAGATCTTCTGGACCTTCGATAAGCCGGGGGAGTTTCACTACGGCTGTCTCGTCCCCGGCCACTTCCAGGCAGGCATGCGCGGCAAGATCATAGTGCTTGCGGAGCCACTCGCGGCGACCATTGCCGAGGAGGACCTGCAGCAGGAACCCGCTTCGGCCACAAAAGTCGTCAAGAAGGAGCCCCGTCGCACGACACGTGTTGCCGCCGTGCGCGGCGTCGAAGCATCGGCAGCAAAAACCCAATCAAAGAGGTAGGAACATGGGAATTCTCAGGCAGATCATCTGCGCAGCCGCAATCGCAACGTCGCTTGCCTTTGTCGCAACCCCGGGCTTCGCCGAGACCTGGACCAAGGCCGAGGTCAAGGCAGTGGACACGGAGGAGGCCAAGATCACGCTGAAACACGAGGCGATCGCCGATCTCGACATGCCGGCCATGACGATGGTTTTCCGCGCCACCGACCCGGCCAAGCTCGTGGGGCTTGCGGAAGGCGATGCAATTGAATTTGTAGCTGGAAACGAGAACGGCCAAATGGTCGTCAAGGATCTCAAGAAGAATTAGGTCGCAACGGCCGAGAAACTCATAGTTGGCGCAGCGACTGACTAAAACGAGATTTTCCGTGAAGCGGTGGATCCAAATCTATCGCTTCATGCTACATCGACAATGCTGGATTGTATTTGTGGTCCTGATGCTGCGCCCCCGGATGTGGCCCCTGCGCAACAGACCCACGCGGAACTCGCAGTCGCGATGTCGCAAGTTGGCCCGAACCGACGGAACCCGGCTCTGGCTCGACCCCGTCCCGATCGCGGGTCGATTTGCCCATCAATCGGTCGAGGTCGCCGTCCAGACGCCTCCGGGGGTTCGGGGTGGTGATCAATGCCGGGGGTCGGAACCGCGCCCCTGCACCTGACCACCAACAATTGCATTCAAAATCGTAGAGTGATAGTCGAGCAAAAACAACCGTTTGGAGAGTTGATCCGTCAAGATCGGTAGGCTTGCGCTGGGTCGGGCCTATTCGGCATAGAGACGAGAGGCGGCATCGCGATTGACGAGGATATGCTCCTCGGTCTCGTGGCGCGCTGCTTCGATATTGCTCGCGGCCAGGTACGTGACGATACGCTCGTGATAGTCGAGCGATCGACGCGACATCAATGTCACCTTCATCAAGCGGTAGCGGACTGGCAGCGAGATCTCGTTGACATAGACCATCACCTCGGCAATCGGCCGGTTGCGCGTCGAGGCGATGATGCTGTCGTGGAACGTCTGATTCTCGCCGAAATAGCTCTCGATGTCCTTGGCCTTGAAGTGTTTGCGCATGCGCGCGTTGCTGGCCTTGAGATCCGTGATCAGCGCGTCGAGGGGATGGCCGGCGAGAGAGGCGATCACGAGCCCTTCCAGGCTTGCGCGCAAGTCGTAGAGATGGATCACATCGTCGACCGTATAGGTCCTGACCCGGAAACCGCGGCGCTCCTGGTACTCGACCAACCCGTTCTGCAGCAGCATGCGCAGGCTTTCGCGCACGGGACCGCGACTCGAGCCGAATTCCCGCTCGATATCCTGCTCGCGCAAGGGCTGACCTGGCTCCAGATCACCCGTGATGATGCGCCAGCGCAGGCGCTCCAGCAAATGGCTCGAGAGCGTTCGTGGAAGGACCGCCGGCTCGCCAACGGTTGCCGTCGAGGGTGCTCCTGTCTTCATCCGGACCGAATCCCCAGAGCCCTTTTCGTGCCATTCGATGGCATGGCAATCCTCGGCTACAGCAGCGCCTCGACGACGACGTCGAGCGCCGCCGCGAGCGTTGCTCGATCGATATTGATGGGAGGCAGCAGCATCAGGCAATCGCCATTCCTGCCTCCTCCATAGGCGAGGATGCCGCGCTCGAGAAGCCGCTTTTGGAGCTCGCCGGAGCGTGTCGCGTCGGGCTTGCCATCGGAGCTGACGAGAGCGATTGCGGCCTGTGCGCCGCAGATCCTGATGGCGGCAACGCCAGGGGCGCCTTCGAGCGTCCGCAGCCTCGCTGCGAGCGCGGCAGCGACGACGCCGTCCACATGGGCGAGCAGGTGCTCCGATCGGATCGTCTCGATCGTTGCAACCGCCATGGCACACGCGATCGGATTGCCCTGGAACGTGCTCGTATGCATGCCGGGCGGCCATGCCTTCAGGAAGCGCGGCCCGGAGGCGACGGCCGAAAGTGGCAGACCGCCCGTGAGCGCCTTGCCCATGACGACGAGATCGGGTTCGAGGCCGGCAAGCTCGTAGCTGAACCAGCGGCCCGTACGGCCGAAGCCGTTCCAGATTTCATCGACGGCGAGCGGCACGTCGAACGTGTTCGCAAGCTGCTGCAAACCCTCGAGGAAAGCGGTATGCGGACCGAGAACGCCCGAGATCCCTTGCACGGCCTCGATGACGATCAGGGCCGGGAGGTCGCCTTCGCGCTTCCGGCGCGCCAGCAGCTCCGCGGCTGCCCCGAGCGCGGCCCCCGCCGCGCTGCCGTCGGGATAGGGCAGCACGTCCACGAGGTGATCGAGTGTCTGGAATGGCGTACGGATGCGCGCATTGTCGGTGATCGAAAGCGCGCCGAGCGTGCGACCATGATAGCCACCCTCGAAGGCGACGATCCGCCGGCGTCCCGTCGCGAACTGGGCGACCTTGATCGCCGTCTCGATGGCCTCTGCGCCCGAGTTGACCAGCTGAACGCAATCGAGCCCCGGCGGCAGGATCGAGACGAGCGCCTCATAGAGTGCGGCGCGAAAGGGGGAGGGAAGCCGGGTGCCGGTATGCAGGATGCCGGTCGCAAGCGCCGCCTCGATCGCGCGGCTGTGCGCCGGGTGACCGTGTCCGAGATTGGTCGTCGCCGAACCGCAGACCAGGTCGAGGAAGCGCTCGCCTGTCGCGGTGAACAGGTAAGGTCCCTCGCCGCGAACGAAAACCGGCGGATTGGGCACGAGCCGGAAAGTGTTGGCGGCCGAGCTCTCGTGCCGGCGCGTCAGCGCGAGCGTCGCTACGGCATCCTTCATGGCGTTTCCTCCAGGATCGTTGCCGCGCCAGGCCTCACTGCAATGGCGATCATCTCGCCGGTCCGGGCGACCGGTCCGCGCCGATCGAGCTCCATTTCGATCGGTGATCCATCGCTTGCAGTGACGTCCACCCGGCAGCCGGCGCCGGCGAAAACGACCTCGCGGATCTTGGCCGGCACGCCGCCGTCGCGGACGGCCTCGATCGCCTCCGGCCGTACCGCGAGCTTGATGGCCTTGCCGGTTGGCCGGCTCGCACTTGCTGCGGCCAGAACGCGCCCGAGTGCCTTGGTGTCGACGAGCATGCGATCGCCCTCCTGCCCGGCGACGGTTCCCTCGATCACGTTGCAGCGGCCGATGAAGCGGGCGACGAACTCGGTGCGCGGCCGATCGTAGATCGCCTCGGGATTGCCCAACTGCTCGATCGCACCCTCGCGCATGACGGCGATGCGGTCGCTCATGGTGATCGCCTCCTCCTGGTCATGGGTGACGGCGATGAATGTCAGGCCGACGTCACGATGCAGCCGCCGGAGCTCGCCCTGAAGCTGGCGGCGCAAACCGGCATCGAGCGCGCCGAGCGGCTCGTCCAGCAGCAGCACGCCGGGTTCCAGGATGAGGGCCCGCGCCAAGGCGACGCGCTGGCGCTGGCCGCCGGACAGCTGGTGCGGCAGGCGATCACCGTAGCCGGGCAAGCCGATTCGCTCCAGCCAGTCGCCCGCGCGCGCTGCCCTCTCCTCACGCCGCATGCCGCGCATCTTCAGGCCATAGCCGATGTTGTCGGCGACGGACTTATGGGGAAAGAGCGCATAGTCCTGGAACATGATCGAGGTGTCGCGGCGGTTGGGCGGCTCCGCGGTCACGTCGGCGCCACCGACGAGGATGGAGCCTCCGCTCACCTGCTCGAGCCCGGCGATCATGCGCAGCAACGTCGTCTTGCCGCAGCCGGACGGACCGAGCAGTGTCAGGAACTCGCCCGCCTCGACCTTGAGGCTCAGAGGACGAACCGCGTCTACGGTCCCGAAGCGCTTGGCGATGTCGATCACCTCGACGGTCTTGGCGGGCATCGGCTACCTCACATCCTTGCGCATGAAGAGCGCCTGCGCCACCAGACCCAATACCATCGAGAACAGGAACACCATGAAGCCGAGCGCATTGATGGTCGGATCGAAACCCGTCACCAGCGTCGTCCAGATCTTGATCGGCAGCGTGATCGAGAAGTTCGTGAGGAAATAGGCGATCACGAACTCATCGAAGGCAAACGTGAACGTCAAAATGAGAGTCGCAATCAGCGCGAAGCGGCACGGCGGCAGCACGATCTCCCAGATCGCCCGCATCCGGGACGCCCCGAGCGCCCAGGCGGCCTCCTCATGGCTCTTGGGAATCTGCGCCAGCCGGTTGCGCAGATTGAGCACGGCGAGCGGCAGCACGTAGAGCACCTGTCCGAGATAGACGAGGACGAGCGAAGGCTCGAAGCCGAGCTTGACGAAGTAGAGCCTCAGCGAGATGCCGACCAGCAGCAGCGGCACCGCGAGCGGTGCCAGCACGAAGAGTGTCACGGCGGTCTTGCCGGGAAAGCGCGCATTGACGAGGGAGTAGGCGCACAGGAAGCCGATCACGGTAGCGCTGAGCGCAACGGCGCTGGCCACGGCCATGCTGTTGAGGAAGCCTTCGGAGTATTGTCCGTCGGCAAAGACCCGGACGTACCAGTCGAGCGTTCCGTCGCGAAATGGCAAGGTCTGGAAGCGGCTGGCGGAAAACGAGAAGATCGCCATCACCGCGATCGGCAGATAAATGGCGACAACCACCGCTGCGAAGAGAGCGGCCAGGCACCAGCGGGCGAAGCGGCTCGGCATCCTGGTCACCCCTGCAGCCGGACCTGCCGGACGAGCAACAGCATCGGTGCTGCTCCGGCGAGGATGACGAGCACGAGGATCGTTGCGAAGGTTGCCGCCATCGGCAGATCGTAGGTGCCCTTGAGCACCGACAGCATGACCTGCGCGAGCACCGGACGGAAGCCGCCGCCCAGGAGGGCCGGCACGGCGTAGTCGCCGACCGCGATGATGTAGGTCAGCACGGCACCGATCATCCAGCCAGGCAGGCTCAATGGCAGCACGACCTCACGGAACGCACTCCAGGCCGTGCCGTTCAACACGGCATTCGCCTCGATCAAACGCCGGTCGATGGTGATCATGACGCTGAACAGCATCAGCGTGATCAGCATCACGCCAAACAGGGTCAACCCGAAGATCGAGGCTGGCATCGTATAGAGAAAGCCGAGCGCGACCGAGCGACCCGTCAGGCGCTCGATCAGCCACGTGAGCACGCCGCTGTCCGAGAGTACGAGTTGCCAGGAGAAGGCGCGGATCGTGAAGCTCGTCCAGAACGGTGCGACGAGCAGGAACAGCAGCATCACACGCACGCGCGCCGAGACCGCAAACACCAGGAAATAGGCGAGCGGATAGGCGATCAGGCTCGAGATTGCAACGACGCCAAGAGCGAGCAGCAGTGTCCGGCCAAGCGCAGCGACGAGCCGCGGCTCGGCAAAGAAGCTGAGATAGTTCCGCAGCGTCGGCCCGGCCACCCCGTCCGCCTCGAAGCTGAGGCCGATGGTGTAGGCGATTGGTGCTGCGAAGAACAGCAGCATCAGGGTCACGGCCGGCAGGATGCCGTGCCAGAGGTTGACGACTGGAGCCTTCGAGCCGTGCCCGGTCATCCTCACCACGTCACGAACAGGGCCCGCATCATGGCGCCGTCGATGCAGGTGGTCTTCAAGGGGATCGCCATCAGGTAGGTGCGGTCGCTGCCAATATCGCCGATGTCGCGGAAGTCCTCGATGAAGGGGATGTTGCGCTTGAAGACGGCGAGATGGGTATGGAACTCGTGTACGAACACATGTCGCGTCGGCATCTCGCGGGCGACGAAGTCCTGCGGGAAGTCGAGAGCGATGGCCTTCAGCCCCTGGTCCATCAGCCAATCGGCGGCAGCGACCTCGAGGTTCGGTGCGGCCGTATGCCAGCGCCGGCTCTCATAGCCCATGCGGTTGGTCAGGTCGCTGCGCAACACCACGATATCGTTCTTGCGGATGCCCTTGCCGCGAGCCGACAGCAGCTCCGCCGTGATCGGCGTCGGCAACGGCAGATCGGACAGGTCGATGATCCTGGCCTCGCCCGTGAAAACGTCGAGGCCCCAATTTGGAAAATCCTGGATCGTCATGCCGTCGCGGCGCATGTGGCGCGGCGCATCGCAATGGGTGAAGCCATGGCCGCGGATGGTGAAATGGATCTCGTCGCGGTCGGCCCCGTCGGCGAAATTCGGGCCTTCGTCGACATCGATGTACCAGCGCCAGTGATTGAAGAGCGGCGTGGAGACATCGAGCAGCCTGGGGCTGTCGGACGGCCACTCGGTATAGGCGATCGGGCGCACGGGCGAGAGCGAGGCACGCGGGATGGCGAGCGGCAACGAGCAGAAGAATACCTCTGGCTGCTCGATCGCGCCGAGGTTCTCGGCATTCTCGGTGACGAGCAGTCCGGCGGCATGCAGCGCGGCGCGGAAATGCTGGTTGGGGTTGGGCACATAGCCATCGTCGAGTGGCCGCCGTGGTGGCAGCTCGTCACAGGGAATGTCGAGCACGACGTGCCGGTAGCCCTCGTGCGCGATCGTGCCGGCGCATCCCGGCGCAAAGCGCGGCACCTCCTTCCAATAGGCGAGATGGCTGTTGCGATGACGGCCCGAATGGCCCGTGCGCAGGACGAGGATGCGGCGCGCCTTCGGGTTCCGGCCCTTCAGCCGCTGCGCCAGTTCGGCGGCGCCGATCGCCTTCAGGTCGGACACGTCGACGACATTGGCGACGGCAGCGAAGCAGTCGAGCGGGAAGGCCTCGAGCCGGGCGGCGCCCCGCATTTTCCAGCCGGGCGCCGAGACGAACGAGAAGCCCGGTCCCCGCCATTTGAGCCCGAACTCCTGGAACTCGTCCCCGCGCGCCGGATCCTGGCTGACGAAGGAATGGCTCTGCCAATGGAAGTGCGGCTCGATGAGCGCGGAGCAGTCGATGATGGCCATGGCGGAGGGGATCTCGAGCTTCGTGTGACCCTGGGCAGAATGGCCGAGGTCTGCGGCCTGTCATGCTGAAGCGCCGGCTCCTCGATGTCCAGGACCCGTAGGGCACGCATGTCAACGGGCAAGGGCGTGCCGGCCCCAAGGGAGGAGAAGGGCCGGCACGAGCCGAGGCGGGACGGTCCCGACTCAGGTGCTCTTGAAGTTCTCCCAGGCCGCCAGCCACTCCTTGTCGTTGTCGGGCTTCTTGCGCGGGCTGAGGCTGGCCATGAACACGGTATCGAACTTGGCCAGATCGGCGAGGTTCAAGAGCTCGCGTTTGTCGGCGGGCAGCTGCTCGGCCGCCTGCTTGTTCGGCACCATCGAGTAGTAGGTCTTGGCGACCGCGAGCTTGGACTGGAACACCGGGCCGGAGATGTACTGCAGGAACTTGATCGCATTCTCGGGCCGCGTCGTGCTCTTGGAGATGCAGGGCGCCTGATCCCAGGTGACACCGCCTTCCTTCGGCACCACCGCCTTGAAAGGCAGTCCCGAGTCGTACATGCCCGCCTGCACCCACTCGCCGGCGATCGCCAGATCGTAGGTGCCGCCCGCCATCGCCTGCTGCACCTGGCTGGTGTTGCCCACGAGCCCGACCTGGGGCCGCAGCTCCTTCAGCGCGCCGACCACGCCCTCGAAGGCGCCGGCATCGAGGTCATAGGGGTTGGCGTTGCCCTTGAACTTCGAGATGCAGCCCATGTTCGGCAGGTACCAGTCGAACAGGGCGATCCGGCCCTTGACCTTGGGGTCGAACAGCAGGCTCCAGCTGCTGCAATCAGCCTCGGAGAACTTCTTGTGATTGTAGGTGATGCCGTAGTAGCCGAACCGGTTGACGATCGCATAGCGCTTGCCGTCGACGATGGTCGGACCCCAATTGGCGATGATCGGGAAGTAGTCGCCGAGCGGATAGTCGCCGTCGGCGAGCTCCATCAGCACGCCATCCTTGGCGGCCTGCGGGATGAAAGCCGAGGTCGGCGTCATGATGTCGAACGTGCCGGGTGCGGAGGTCTTGACCAACGCGACCATCTCCTCGTCGGAGCCGTCGTGGATCTTGAGGTTGACCTTGATGCCGGTCTCCTTCTCGAAGGGCTCGAGCATGCCCGGCTCCTCATAGCCGCCGAACGCGAGCACGTTGACCTCGCCAGCTGCATGCGCCGGACGGGTCCAGATCCATGGCATCGCCACGGCTGTTCCCGCTACCGCCGTTGCCTTCAGCATGTCGCGGCGATTGATGCGGTTGCTGCTTGTCTTCCTCACCATCCTCAGTCCTCCCGTGGCATGGATTATGCGAGACACCGCATTGATCGCGGCGCTCTTGCTGACGCGGGGCGGCGGAATACGAGCCCCGGAATTGTCAACAATTGACAAGGCTAAGTCCACGGCCTCATTGTGTCAAGCAATGGCGCCTCGGCGATCGGTCGCATGAGTTCCGGCGGCGATCACTGGCAGGCGGAGCAGCCCACGATCACCCGACAGGCTTTCATGGTGGCAAGATCCGACAGTCAACGGGCCGCTCGCGGGTCGACCGGGGCAGGCATGGCCGCCGGCGATAGCGGCTCGCAGCCCCTGGTGATGATCAGGCGCTCGCCGACGCTCTCGCTGGTCGAAGCGATCGAGGAGGCCCGGCAATCAGGCCAGGACGTGCTGTCGCTCAGCACGCCGACATTTCCCGAGACCGAGCTCTCCGCATCCGTCCTCGCGGCTGGCAGCACCCGGCTGTCACCGGCCGAGGGACAACCGGCGTTGCGCAAGGCAGTCCGCGAGTCGCTGTTCGGCCGCTGGAGCTTGCCGGAGCATCAGGTGCTGATCAGCGCCGGCGCCAAATCGGCGATCTTCTCGGCACTGCGGGTGCTGTTGCGGCCGCAATCCGCGGTCCTCGTCGTCGCGCCGGCCTGGCCGAGCTACGAAGACCTCGTCCAGCTTGCAGGCCACAGGTCGTGCCACTTCGCAACGGCTGCCAATGAGCAATTCCGTATCGTCGAGGATCGGCTCGTTGCCGCCGTGGAGGCGACTGGAGCCTCGGCCATCATCGTGTCGAACCCCTCCAATCCGACGGGTCGGATCTACCAGCAAAGCGAGCTCGACGCCCTCCTTCGCACCGCCGGGCGTTTCGATGCGACGCTGATGCTCGATGAGAGCTTCTCCAGCATCGTCTTCGATCCGGCGGCCTGGCGAGCGTCGATCACGCAAGCGTCGCCGCGCCTCATCCTCTTCAACTCGTTTTCCAAGAACTACCATCTGCAGGGGCTGCGGGTGGCGGCCGCGATGGTGCACGAGAGCCGGTTCGCCGCCGTCGTCGCCTGTCATCAGACCATCCTGAGCGCCGCTCCCAGTGTCAGCCAGTCGATCGCGCTGGCGACGCTCGCTGCCAGCCGAGGCGACGACATCGCGACGTCCTATCTGGCGTCACGCGAGATCGCCCGGGACATCATCGAGCGGGCCGGATGGGCGTTGGCGCCTGGACTGGGCTCGTTCTACTTCTTCCCTCGCGTCGCCGATCCTGATCGGACATTCGAGCGGATGCGGCAAGTTGGGCTCTATCCGCTCGCGGGCAGTGCCTTCGGCGAAGACTACGCGGACCACGTGCGCATCTGTTTCGGCAAACCGGAAGCAGAGATGCTGGAGATCCGCAGGCGCCTCGGCTCGGCTGGTCTGCTGGCGGGAAGGTGACCGCATGCCCGACGCCATCTCTCCGAACACAGGCAAGCCGATCGGCCATTGGCAACCGACGCCCGAGTCCGAAGTGGACAGCGTGCTCGCTGGCTTGGACCGAGGTCTCGCCGCGCTTGCTGGCGTCGAGCTGAGGCGCAACGGCCTGGTGGCGCTCGCCGACACCCTGGCCAAACGCAAGCAGGCACTTGCGCGGGTCATCACGGCCGAGGTCGGCAAGACGCCAGTCGAGGCCGCCGACGAGGTCGACTATGCGGTGAGCTTCCTCGCCTATGGAGCGAGCCAGGCGGGCCATGCCGCGGAGCGTTCGTGCGTCGTGGCGGACCGGCGCTTGCGCGTCGTCTCCGCTGGGCCCGCGCTGCTCATCACTCCGTTCAACGATCCGCTTGCCGGCATCACCCGCAAGATCGCCCCGGCGATTGCGGCTGGATGCCCCGCGGTGGTGAAGCCATCCTCGCTGGGGCAGCTGACAGCGCAGGCCCTGTTCGAGGCGGTTTCGGACTCCGGGCTCGGTGAGGTGCTGCATCTCGTCAACCACACCGACCGCAACGTCACGGATCGCCTGGTCCAGTCGCCACAATTCCGGGTGCTGAGCTTCACGGGCTCGACCGGGGTCGGCATCGCCATTGCAGGCGCTGCGGCGGGCAGCCTGAAGCGGCTCGTGCTCGAGCTGGGTGGCAACAACCCTTTCCTCGTGCTCGAGGGCGCCGATCTCGACGAGGCCGCGGCCGACGCCATCGCCCGCAAGACGCGTGCTGCCGGCCAGGCTTGCTCGGCCCAGAATCGCATCTACGTGGTCGCTCCGCTCTACGACGCCTTCCGGGAGCGCCTCCTATCCGGATTTGACCAGGTGACCTTCGGACCCGCCGACCAGGGTGTCGTCATGGGTCCGGTCAGGACCGAGCGCGCCGTGCGAGCCCTGCAGCGCCTGACTGCGGCGAGCCGAGCAGCCGGTGCCGTGCATAGCCTGGGAAAACAGACTGGAGGATCGGGTGCATTCGCATTCGCGCCGACCGTCGTCGAAAGCGATGCCGCCCTCAGGGGCGAGGAAGCGTTCGGGCCGATGGTCTCGCTGACGCGTGTCGCCGATCGCGCAGAGGCCCTCGCTATTGCCGCCGGCGAACGCCAGGCGCTCGCCTGCTATCTCTATGGTGAGATCGCCGAGCACGAGACGGCCGGCCTGCACTATGGCTCCATCGGCATCAATACGACCAGGATCCAGGGACCCGACGTCCCGACCGGTGGGTTCGGCACGGCGGGCATCGGTCGCGAAGGCAGCACCTGGGGACTCGAGGAGTACCTCACCACCATCAACGAGCGCTGGATGTGAGTGTTCGTGCGGCAAGGAGACCAACATGCGTGAGCTGATTGCCGATCCCCATGCGCCGGCATCGACCTCGCCCGTCTCGCAGGCGACCAGGGGCGGCGGCCTCGTGTTCGTGTCGGGCCAGATGCCGCGAGACCTGGCAACGGGGCGTATCGTCGAAGGCGGCGAGGCGCAGGTGCGAGCCTGCATGCAGCACTGCCTGTCGATCCTCAGGGCCGCTGGCTCGGGGCCGGAGAAGGTCATGATCGCCTGGATCTATGTCTCGGATCTGGCCATCAAGCCTGCCGTCAACGAGGTGTTCGCGGAAACGTTCGGCAGCGCACCGCCGGCGCGCAATCTGGTTGCCGTCAAGGACATCGGCGAGGGCGCCCTCGTCGAAATCTCCCTGATCGCACTTGCCTGATGGCACCGGCCAGCAAGTCGCTGTACTTGCCTGCGTCTGCTGCCGCAAAATGCTGAAGCCAGTCGCCTGTTGCCGGACACCCGCCAGCCACCCTGTCTTCCAAGTGTCGAGAGGCGGGAGGTGGGGCAAGTCCCCCAATTGAGCCAGTCTCGTGCACGTCTGAGCCCAAGACCTCGATCCCGGAGCGAATTCGCAACGTTACCCGTTCGGTGGCAGCGCCGCCGATGGTGCCCTCCCATTCACTCGATTCCGGCAAAACTGGATCGATGGATGGAAAGAGGGAGCACAAACAAAGAGTTGGCTAGACGTCGAACACGTCGCCGACGTTCACGCCCGCGCTCGCCGCCCATTCGGCCGCGGTGATTTTCTGACCACCGGGCGCGCGCACTCGCTTGATCAGGATCGCGCCACCGTCCGCCGCCACGCTCATGCCATCCAAGGATAGCGCGACGATCTCGCCGGGCCTGCCGCTTCCCGATCCCTTCGCGCTGTCGTAGATGTCGAGCTCGATGCCCTTGATTGTCCCCCAGGCACCAGGAGCAGGATTGGCGGCACGGATGGTGTTGTAGACATCGTCGACGGATTTCGTCCAATCGAGCTGGGCAATACTTTTCTTGAACCAGCTTTCGTAAGAGCCCGCTTGCAGATCCTGCGTATGCTTGAGCATCACGCCGGCCTTGATCAGATCCAGGCTCTCGAGCATCGCCTCGACGCCCAATGGGAACAGTTTCTTGAAGTAAACGTCACCGAGCGTTTCATCCGGACCAATCGCGACGGTTTTCTGCAGCAGGATCGGGCCCTCATCGAGGCCTTCGTTGGGCCAGAAGATCGACAGGCCGGTGCGGGTCTTGCCCATCGCAATCGGCCAGTTGATGGACGAGGGGCCACGGTGCGCGGGCAGAAGCGAGGGATGATACTGGATCGTGCCGAGCGCAGGCGCGTCGAGCACGGGCTGTGGCACGAACAAGAGAACGTAAGCCATCAGGCACAAGTCGGCCTCGAACGAGCGCATCAGGGCGACCGCTTCCGGCGATTTCCAGCTGGACGGCTGGTGGATGGGCAGCCCCTTCTCGCGGGCAAGAGCCTTCATCGGGTCCTCGGCCTTGCCGGCCTTGTCCGGCGCGCAGCAGACGGCGACGACGTTCTCGCCGCGCTCGAGCAGCTTCTCGAGGACGGCCTTGCCGAAGGCATCCTGACCGTGGACGACGATGCGCATGATTGGGATCCTTCTTTGCTGGCTGCTTTCCTCTACCAATTTGGCGGAGGAGAGGATGGCAGGCTGTCTGACTTCTCGACAGGCACGCCCGCTGCGATCCGACACCGACGCGGATGCCCTGCGAGAAGCCCCTGCGCCGAAGTCTGCCGCTACTTCTTCGAAACCACGCTCTGGGGGTTGAGATTGCCGATGCGGCCGCTCTCGGTCCCCGCCTTCTCGTCGATGACCGCATTGACGAGGGTCGGCTTGCCCGAGGCAAACGCGGCTCGCACCGCGCTGGCGAGCTCGTCCGGCGTGGTCGCATGGACGCCGACGCCGCCAAACGATTCCATCATCTTGTCGTAGCGCGCGTTCTTGACGAACACGGTCGTCGCTACATCCGAGCCACCCGATGGATTGGTGTCGGTGCCACGGTAGATGCCATTGTTGTTGAAGACGACCACGCAGACCGCCAGATTGTACCGGCAGATCGTTTCCACCTCCATGCCTGAGAACCCGAAGGCGCTGTCGCCTTCGACAGCGAGGACCGGCATGCCAGTCTCGATGGCGGCTGCAATGGCATAGCCCATGCCGATGCCCATGATCCCCCACGTGCCGACATCCAGGCGTTTGCGGGGCTGGTACATGTCGATGATACTGCGTGCGAAATCGAGCGTGTTGGCGCCCTCATTGACGAGGATCGCATCAGGCCGCTCCTTGATGATCTGGCGGAGCGCGCCGAGCGCACTGTGGAAATTCATGGGCAGCGAGTTGTTGGCGAGCTGAACGGCCATCTTTTCCGCATTGGCCTTTTTCTTTGCATCGATGCCGCCCGTCCACTCCGCGGGGGGCTTTCGAGTGATTCCGTCGATTCCCGCCAGCAGCGCCGAGACGCACGAGCCGATGTCGCCGACCACAGGCGCGCTGATTGCTACGTTGCTGTCGATTTCGGTCGGCGCGATGTCGACCTGAATGAACTTCTGGGTGCCGCGCTCGCCCCAGGTCTTTCCCTTGCCGTGGGAGAGCAGCCAATTGAGCCGCGCGCCGATCAGCATCACCACGTCGGCTTCCTTCAGCACCGTCGACCGCGCGGCACTCGCACACTGCGGATGCGTGTCGGGCAACAGTCCCTTGGCCATGCTCATGGGCAGATAGGGGATGCCGGTCCGCTCGACGAAGGCGCGGATGTCCGCGTCGGCCCGCGCATAGGCTGCACCCTTGCCGAGGATGATCAGCGGCCGGCGGGCGTTCTCGAGCAGATCCAGCGCGCGACGAACCGAATCGGGCGCGGGAATCTGGCGTGGTGCGGGATCGACGACCTCGATCAGTGTCTTGGCGCCGGCTGCGGCCTCCATGGTCTGACCCAGCAGTTTGGCGGGAAGGTCGAGATAGACTCCGCCGGGCCGGCCGGACACCGCCGCGCGGATGGCGCGAGCCACGCCGACGCCGATGTCCTCGGCGTGCAAGACCCGGAAGGCTGCCTTGCAGAGCGGCTTGGCAATGGCGAGTTGATCCATTTCCTCGTAGTCGCCCTGCTGAAGATCGACGATCTCGCGCTCGGACGAGCCGCTGATGAGGATCATCGGAAAGCAATTCGTCGTGGCATTGGCCAGAGCCGTCAGGCCGTTGAGGAAGCCCGGCGCCGAAACCGTGAGGCAGATGCCCGGCTTCCGGGTCAGGTAGCCTGCAATGGCCGCGGCATGGCCGGCGTTCTGCTCATGGCGGAACGAGATGACCCGCAGGCCTGCCGCCTGCGCGAAACGGCCGAGATCGGTGATCGGAATCCCCGGCACACCGTAAATCGTGTCGATGCCGTTCAACACGAGGGCATCGATCAGCAGATGGAACCCGTCGGTCAGGCCTTGCGACTGCGTGTTGTTCGTCATTTGGGCATTTCTCCCTCGAGCTGCCTGGCAGCCGCTACGCGGACAGCCGTCTGCGTTCCTGCCTACCTGATGATGCCGTCGGTTCTGCTACCCGCTCGGCCCGTGCGGTTTGGCGGACCTCCAGTGCGGCGGCAACCCCCGTTGGGATCGCCGGTCGAACCGCGTACCCGGCCTGGCCCGATGCGACCTGACCGGGCGGCTCGATCCTGACTGAGCCGACCACTCACGTTTCCGCCATGTCTTGCACCTTGCGAGGCGGTTGAGCAACGCGTTGCGTTTCCAGCCGGTCGTTGGACTTGACACCCGATGCCACGAGGCCCTTCGTCCGGACCGCCGGCCCGGACCACGTCATCGCAGCTGCTCGTGCTGGCCACCAATCGATAGATCGAATGCACTGGAAAGCACGCAATTGGGCAGCCGAGCAGATCGACTGATTGGGCAAGGCTTTCTTGCCGTTTGACTGACAGGAGACGTCTGAACATGCGCGCTGTTGCCGTCGTCGAGCCGGGTGGCCTCGATAATCTCGTCGTCGTCGATCACCCACAGCCCTCGGTCGGGCTAGGCGAGATTCGTGTTTCGGTGGCCTACGCTGGGGTCAACTGGGGTGACATCCAAAAGCGGCTCGGCATC
>JANPDA010000427.1:0-3467 GCA_031431235.1 Hyphomicrobiaceae bacterium | reverse complement strand
GCATCGTCGCGTCGCCGGAGTTCCACGGCCACGACCTCGACATCAACATCGTGCGCGCGCTGCTCTATCTCCAGCGCAACGATCCCCGCATCGATCAGCGCGTACGCCAGTACCTCTACGCCCGCCCGATCAACGAGCTGTCACAGCCCCTCGTGGGCGCACTCGATCCGATCGAGGGCCAGGATCGCGCCTTCGAGATCATCGAGTGCGTCGGGCGCATCATGCGGATCCTCGATCGTGCGGCGCTGGTGTTCTCGATCGACCAGGTCGAGGACCTGCGTTTCTTCGCCAACCCGGCCGAGCGCTTCCAGCAGGCCGTGCGCGACCTGATCCAGATCGCCAATCGCGTCCCGACCTCGATCGTGCTGATCGCCTGCCTCGATGATTTCTACGCCGAGACCCGCGATTGTCTCCCGCAGTCCTTCATCGATCGCGTCGAGAAGTCCGGTCCCGTCCGGTTGAACGAAGCCCGCTCGGCGTCTGAAGCCCGCCTCATTCTGGGCAGGCGGCTCGCGACCGCACTTGCCCAGCAGAGCATCCCCGCAGGCAGCCTGACGGTGGAAGCCGTGCTGGGCGAGGGCTATTTTGCCGAGGTCGCCGGACTCTCGACCCGTAAGCTGCTGGAGGAAACCCACCGCCGCTGGCAGCGCTCCCTCGGCCTCGCCGCCGAAGAGGAAGCGGCGCCGGTCGCAGCCCCATTGCCCGCCGACGACGTCAAGGCCGCGCAAGCGATCAAGATATTGTGGGATCGCCACAATCAGGATTTCGGCGCCGAGGTTCCAGCCGACGAGCAGGAGCTGCTGTCGATCCTGGTGAAGGCGCTTGCCGCCGCCGCCGAGGAGATGGGCGGCGAGGTCGAGACCGAGTTGCGGACGCTGGGCGAGATCGACGAGGCCGCAGGTCTCGATCTGAAGGTCAGCCACCGCGGCAGCCGTCCCTTCGAGAGCCGGGTGTTCCTGTGCAACCGCTCCAATCAAGGTGGCGGCTTCAAGCGCCAGCTCGAGCGGGTGCTGCAGTCGAGCGAAGGCCGCCACGGCGTGCTGATCCGCGCGGGCGACTATCCCCCCAACGCCAAGAGCCAGGCCGCCCAGCTCGTCCGCCGGTTCCAGCAGGCGGGCGGCACCAAGATGGTGATCCCCTCCTATGACTGGGAGCGCATGCTGAGCCTGGAAGCCTTCCGCGCGCGGCACGGAGCGGAGCCTGCGCTCGGCGCTTGGGCGGTGGCCGCCAAACCCTTGAGCTCGGTGCCATCGGTGCGCGAGCTGCTGCGCCTCGATCTGCTCGAGACGCAACCAGAAACTGCGGGCGCCGACCAGGCCGCGGCACACGGCATGAGCGGCGCGACCGCAGGCGCCTCGCCCACCCCGGTGGTGAGGGCTGCGCCGCGCGGCAGCCTGTTCCGCTCCGCGCTCGCCGAGCTGAAGCGGCTGGGCGGAGCGCTCACCCTTGCCCATCATCGCGACAGCCTGCCTGTTGCGATCGTTGCGGAGCCGGCCGCCAGCGATACCGTGGTCCCTGACGCGTCCGCTCTCCCGTTCCACGACGCCGATCTCGCGACGGTCGATTCCGAAAGCTTCCTGATCGGCGCGGCGGCCGACGATCCGCGCTCCGACATCCTGCTGACCAAGCAGATCCTCAGACGCCACGCGGCCGTGCTCGGCGGCTCGGGCTCGGGCAAGACCACGCTCGCCCTTTCGGTCATCGAGCAATTGCTGCTGCGCGGCATCCCGGTTGTGCTGATCGACCGCAAAGGCGATCTCTGCAGCTACGCCAACCCCGATGTCTGGCGTCAGGTCGCCGGCGAATCCGAGGAGCGCCGGGGATCGCGCGAGCAGCTCGCCGCCTCGATCGACGTCGCGGTCTATACGCCCGGCCGCACCTCGGGCCGGCCAATCAACATCACGCTGCTGCCCAACGGCATCGCCGAATTGCCCGGCCACGAGCAGCAATTGCTGGCCAACGTCTCGGCGGCGGCGATCGGCGAGATGCTGCATCTCAGGCACTCGGCAACGCATCAGAAGATGAGCGGCATCCTCGCGGTCGCCCTCAGGGTGCTCGGCGCCAAGAGCCGCAGCGAGGTGCGCCTCTCCGACTTGATCCGCCTGCTGGAGGAGGACGACGAGGAGCTGGTCGAGCTGACGAGCCGGATGGACCCCTCGGGCCGGGCGCGGCGAGATCTGATGGCCCAGCTCGATTCGCTCCTGCACCGCAACGCGGCCCTGTTCGATGGCCACGGCGAGTCGCTCAGGATGGAATCGCTGCTGGGCATCGGGCAGTTCGCGCGCGCCAACCGCACCCGCCTGTCGATCATCTACACCGGCTTCCTCGGCGACAACGAGAACGTGCTGTTCTGGGTCTCGCAATTCCTGTCGGAGGCGCTGCGCTTCTGCCAGCGCAACCCCAATGACAATCTGCAGGCCGTGATCATGTTCGACGAGGCCGACCTCTACATTCCGGCCCAGTCGAAGCCCGCCACCAAGGAGCCGCTCGAGAGCCTGTTGAAGCGCGCCCGCTCGGCTGGCGTCGGCATCATGCTGGCGACGCAATCGCCGGGCGACCTCGATTATCGCTCGCGCGACCAGATCACCTCCTGGTTCATCGGCCGCGTGCGCGAGGATACCGCCTTGAAGAAGTTGCGCGCGGCCTTCCAATCGCAGGCCGGCCTCGATCCCGCCCACGTGCTGCCGAACCAGACGGTCGGCGAGTTCCACCTGATCCAGGAAAGCCGCGTCCGTGCCATCCGCTCGCGCCGCTCCCTGATCAGCGCCGACCAGGTCCCCTTCGACCGCATCGAGCTGCTCGCTCGCGAGACCCGGCGCCAGGAAGCCCAGCAATTACGGTTGGATTTCGGCAAGGACTGACCGACTGGCATTGCCGCGCCAACGCCAAAGCTTCCGGCGCTCCATGTGAGGCGATTTCTGGCCTCGGTCGCCGCGGCGCCCTCGCTCCGACCTACGGGTGCCGGCGCCTGTCTTACTGTACCCGTCTCCCCGGAAGCGGCCGTGCCGAAGGCGCGCCACCGGCACGACACGCCGCAATACGGGGCCCAGAGTCCCGCACACCATCCCATCACGGCTTCGCCGGAGGCGAGACGAGCCCCACGCCCCCGTCCCACGCCGCCACGAGCCGCTCGTCCCAGGTGAGCGGCGGCGGCTCCTGGTCATGATAAGGCCAGAGTTTCTTCTCGTAGCACCAGCGGGGTGCCGTTGGTGCGAGGTGAAACCTCTGGCGTTGGGCCGGTGTCAGGCAACGGGGCACGGTCGATCTGACCTCCTCGACCAGGGCCTGCGTACCCGGCAGCACCGGCCACAGCCGCGCCGTCTTGTCATCGGAGCCGGTCAGGACCAGCCGCCCGTCGGGCGAGAAGGCGACGGCCTCGACGCCGCCCGCGTGGCCGGCGAGCGTTGCCACGGCCTTGCCGGTCGCCGCCTCCCACAGCCGCGCCGTCTTGTCCTCGGAGCCGGTGA
>JANPDA010000426.1:0-39902 GCA_031431235.1 Hyphomicrobiaceae bacterium | reverse complement strand
GAGGAGCGGGCGGTGCTGGCGGCGTGGCGGTGAACGCCGGCAGGACGTTGGCTCGCGAGGGCCAGCCTGGGCGCCGGGGAATGCAACACCCTTGCCTCCGCCGCCATTGCGGTCTATCGGGTTTGCGCCCGGAGCTTCCAGGCAATATGTCCCCCATTTCCAAGCGACAGATCTCTGTCGAAGCGCCCTTTCGAGCGGCACGGACGAGCATGGCACTGCTTGTGATGAAATTCGGCGGCACCTCGGTCGCCACTGTGGAACGCATCAAGAACGTCGCGCAGCACGTGAAGCGCGAGGTCGATGCCGGCAACCGGGTGGCGGTCGTGGTCTCGGCCATGTCGGGCACGACCAACCAGCTCGTCGGCTGGGTGCGGGAGACGAGCCTGTTGCACGATGCGCGCGAGTACGATGCGGTGGTGGCCTCGGGCGAGACGGTCACCGCCGGCTTGCTCGCGATCGCCCTGCAGTCGATCGGCATTGCCGCACGCTCCTGGCAGGGCTGGCAGATCCCGATCCATACCGACGATGCCCATGGCGCCGCGCGCATGACCGACATCCCCTCGGCCGAGCTGCTGCAGCGGCTCAACCGGGGCGAGGTCGCGGTCGTCACCGGCTTCCAGGGCATCGGCCCCGACAACCGCATCACCACGCTCGGCCGGGGTGGCTCGGACACGAGCGCGGTTGCCGTCGCTGCCGCACTCGGCGCCGACCTGTGCGACATCTATACCGACGTCGACGGCGTCTATACGACCGACCCGCGCATGGTGCCCAAGGCCAAGCGCATGCAGCGCATCTCCTACGAGGAGATGCTCGAGATGGCTTCCCTCGGCGCCAAGGTGCTGCAGATCCGCTCGGTCGAGCTCGCCATGGTGCAGGGCGTGCGGCTCCGGGTGCGATCGAGCTTCGAAGCCCCCGACAAGCTCGAGCCGGTGCGGGACGGGGAATGGGACGCCATCGGGACCATGGTTTGCGACGAGGATGAGATCGTGGAGAAGCAGGTCGTCAGCGGCATCGCCTACGCCAAGGACGAGGCCAAGGTCACGCTGTTCGGGATCGGTGACAAGCCCGGCGTCGCCGCGGCGATCTTCGGGCCGCTGTCGGAGGCCAACATCAATGTCGACATGATCGTGCAGAACGTGTCGGAGGACGGCATCACCGCCATGACCTTCACGGTGCCGGCCGTCGACCTGCCGCGGTCGATCGAAGTGTTGAAGAAGGCCAAGCCGAAAATCGGCTACAAGGAGTTGAAGGCAGCGACCGATGTGGTCAAGGTGTCGGTGATCGGCATCGGCATGAAGAGCCACGCGGGCGTCGCTGCCAGCATGTTCAAGGCGCTCGCGGGCAAGGGCATCAACATCGAGGCGATCTCGACCTCGGAAATCAAGATCAGCGTCCTCATCAACGCCGACTACACCGAGCTCGCCGTCAGGACGCTGCATTCGCTCTATGGGCTCGACGCCAATTGAAGTCTGCCGATAGCCGCTGGGGACAGCCGACCGCGACGGAGCGGCGTGGCGCTGTTTCCTCCAGGCCGGGATGGGAGTCGCGCCGATGCCGCCGCCGGACGCCGGGCCACGCATCCTGATCCGACGCCTGCGCCAGATCATGGCGGAGGCGGGCAGCGGTCAGGAACGGCTCGACAAGATCGTCAAGCAGATCGCCTACCTGATGGTGGCCGAGGTCTGCTCGATCTATGTCCGCCGCCAGGACGGCTCGCTCGAGCTGTTCGCGACCGAGGGCCTCAACCCGGCCGCCGTCCATACCACCCGCATGGGTCGCGGCGAGGGCCTGGTCGGCCTCATCGCAGAGCGCGCCGAGCCGGTCAATCTGTCGGAGGCCCAATCCCATCCCGCCTTCTCCTTCCGGCCCGAGACGGGCGAGGAGGTCTATCACTCCTTCCTCGGTGTGCCGGTCATCCGCAATGGCCAGCTGCTCGGCGTGCTCGTCGTCCAGAACCGGATGCAGCGCCACTACGACGCCGACGAGGAGGAGGCGATGCAGACGACGGCGATGGTGCTCGCCGAGCATCTCGCCTCGGGCGATGTGGCTGGCGCGGGCGGCGCCTCGGTGTCGCTGATGCATGGGCGAGCGTCGCTGATCCGTGGCCAGTCGCTGTCGGAAGGCATCGCGCTCGGGCATGTGGTGCTGCACGAGCCGCGCGTCGTGGTGACGAACCTCGTCGCCGACAATCTGGCGGCCGAGCGGACCAGACTCGCGCGAGCGATCCGCCGGTTGCGCCGCACCATCGATGCGATGCTCGAGCGGCGTGATCTCACCGGCCCCGGCGAGCATCGCGAGGTGCTCGAGACCTACCGCATGTATGCCCACGATGCAGGCTGGATCCGCCGGATTCGCGAGGCGCTCGGCGCCGGCCTCACGGCGGAAGCAGCGGTCGAGCGCGTGAGGAATGAGACCCGCGCCCGGATGCTGCGCCATGCCGGCGACTTCTGGCGCGAGCGCTTCCGCGATCTCGACGACTTGTCCGACCGGCTGCTCCGCGTGCTCGCCGGGCGCGAGGGAACGGCTGCCGCCGACAAGCTGCCCGAGGATACGATCCTCGTTGCCCGCACCATGGGGCCGGCCGAGCTGCTCGACTATGACCGAACCCGGCTGCGCGGTCTGGTGATCGAGGAGGGCGGGCTTGCCAGCCATGTGGCGATCGTCGCCAAGGCGATCGGAATTGCGGCAATCGGCCAGGCGGCCGGCATCGTCGAGAGCGTCGAAGGCGGCGATGCGGTAATCATCGATGCCGAGACCGGCGAGGTGCATTTGCGGCCCGGCCAGGAGTTGATCGCCGCCTATTCCGACAAGGTGCGGTTCCGCGCCCGGCGCCAGCAGCGCTATGCCGGCTTGCGCTCGCGCCCTGCGCTCACCCGCGATGGCGAGCGGATCAGCCTCAAGATGAATGCGGGCCTCATCGTCGACATGCCGCAACTGGCGGAGTCGGGTGCTGACGGCATCGGCCTCTTCCGCACCGAGCTCGAGTTCATGATTGCGGCGCGGCTGCCCTTGAAGGACAAGCAGACCGAGATCTACCGGCGCATCCTCGACGAGGCGGGACGCCGGCCGGTCGTGTTCCGCTCGCTCGACATCGGCGGCGACAAGCTGCTCCCCTATCTGCGCCACGATCAGGAGGAGAACCCGGCGCTCGGCTGGCGGGCGCTCAGGATGACGCTCGACCGCGACGGCCTGTTGCGGACCCAGGTGACGGCGCTGCTGCGGGCAGCATCGGGGCGCGATCTGCAGATCATGTTCCCGATGGTGAGCGATATCGGCGAGTACGAAGCGGCTTGCGCCGTCGTCGCCCGCCAACAGAAGGTGCTGGCGCGCCAGGGTTTCGCAGCGCCGAGGTCGATTGCGCTGGGGGCCATGCTCGAGGTGCCGGCGATGCTGTTCGATCTCGACGGACTGTTCAGGGCTGCCGATTTCGTGTCGATCGGCTCCAACGACCTGTTGCAGTATCTGTTTGCGGCCGATCGCAGCAATCCGCGCGTCGCCAAGCGCTATGATCCGCTGTCGTTGCCGGTGTTGCGGGTGATGACCAGAGTGGCCGAGGCAGCCCAGCAGCATGGCAAGCCGCTGACCTTGTGCGGCGAGCTGGCGAGCCGGCCGCTGGAGGCGATGGCGCTGGTGGGCGTCGGCCTGCGCTCGATCTCGATGGCGCCTGCCGCGATCGGACCCGTCAAGGCAATGATCCTCTCCCTCGATGCCGGGCGGTTGCGCCGGCGGATCGGCGAGCTGATGGAGGCGGGAGCCAGCGACGTGCGTGCGGAGCTGCTGCAGTTCGCCAAGGACCAGAACGTCGAGCTCGGTTGACTCGAGCCGCGCCGGGTCGCAAGCAAGCGGAAGACAGCAACACGAGATCTCCAGGAGCCACCCATCATGCTGCAGCGCACCAGGTTCTTCATCGACGGCGGCTGGATCGAGCCCGCCGGGTCGGCAAAGCTCGACGTCATCAACCCGGCAACCGAGGAGCCGGTCGCAGTGATCTCGCTGGGGACCAAGGCCGATGTCGACAAGGCGGTGGCAGCCGCGGCTCGTGCCTTCGAAACCTGGGGCTTCAGCGCCAAAGCCGAGCGGCTCGCTCTCCTGAGGAAGCTCGCCGAGGTCTATGAGCGGCGCAATGGCGAGATGGCCGAAGCGATCAGCCTGGAGATGGGCGCGCCGATCTCGCTCGCGACCAAGGCGCAGGCAAGCTCGGGCCTCGGCCACATCCGGGCCTTCATCCGCGAGCTCGAGAGCTACGCGTTCGAGCATCCGCTCAGCGATACCGCGCGCGGCGAATGGATCGTCTACGAGCCGATCGGCGTCTGCGGGCTGATCACGCCCTGGAACTGGCCGATGAACCAGGTGACACTGAAAGTGGTGCCGGCGCTCGCTGCCGGCTGCACGGCGGTGTTGAAGCCATCCGAATTGGCGCCGCTGTCCGCCATGCTGTTTGCCGAGATGATCGAGGAGGCCGGTTTCCCGCGCGGCGTATTCAACCTCGTCAACGGCGACGGCCCCACCGTCGGCGCGGCGATGTCGAGCCATCCGGGCATCCACATGATGTCGCTGACGGGCTCGGCGCGAGCCGGCATCGCCGTCAGCAAGGCTGCGGCCGACACCATCAAGCGGGTGACGCTCGAGCTCGGCGGCAAGGGCGCCAACATCGTGTTCGCCGACAGCGACATCAAGGTCTCGGTCAAGCGCGGCACCGCCCACTGCTTCAACAACACCGGCCAATCCTGCAACGCACCGACGCGGATGCTGGTCGAGCGCTCGGTCTATGCGGAGGCGGTCGAGATCGCTGCCGAGACGGCGCGCGCGACCAAGGTCGGCCAGCCGTCCGAGCCGGGCTCCCATATCGGGCCGCTCGTCTCCAAGGCCCAGTTCGACAAGGTGCAGCGCCTGATCGAGTCCGGCATTAGCGAGGGCGCGCGGCTCGTCGCCGGCGGCCCGGGCCGGCCGGAAGGCTTCAATCGCGGCTATTTCGTGCGCCCGACCGTGTTCGCGGACGTGACGGGAGCGATGACGATCGCGCGCGAGGAGATCTTCGGTCCGGTGCTCGCGATGATGCCGTTCGACACCGAGGAGGAGGCGCTGCGCGTCGCCAACGACACTGAATTCGGCCTCACCAACTACGTGCAGAGCGGCGACCAGCGGCGCGCCCAGCGGCTCGCCCGCAAGTTGCGCTCCGGCATGGTGATCATGAATGGCGCGGCGCGACCCTATGGCAGTCCCTTCGGCGGCATGAAGCAGTCGGGCAACGGCCGCGAAGGCGGGCGCTGGGGCCTCGAGGATTTCCTCGAGGTGAAGGCGATCAGCGGCTGGGACGAGAAGGTGGGGAGCTGATCCGGAAATCGAGCCGTGTCGATGTTTTCGACTGCCGCCCCGACGAGGCGCAGGCTCAGCCGGGGACCCAGCGACCGGGGATGAGGCGCCGCTTGGGTCCCGACCGGGCGCAGCGTCGACCGGGAAACGGCAAGAGATTGGGCCGCCCGCGGATGGAGAACTTGTAATTTGACTTCACTGCGCTGCGAAGCGACATCTGCGATCATGAGCTTCACACCCAATTCGAGATTTGGCACGGCCTCGCTGCGGCGCGGTTCTGCTATCGGACCCGCGGCTTCGGGCGTCAGTACCGCTCGAGCCCTGCTGCTTCCTCTTCTCTTGCTCCTGGTGGCCATCATGACCCTAGCCGCACCCCGCCTCGCGGGCGCTCAAGCGACGAGCCGTGCGACCCTCACCACGCTCGACAACGGCATGCAGGTGGTGGTCGTGCCCGACCATCGGGCGCCGGTCGTGACCCACATGGTCTGGTACCGGGTCGGCGCCTCCGACGAGGCGCGCGGCAAGTCTGGCATCGCCCACGTCCTCGAGCACCTGATGTTCAAGGGCACCGAGAAGCTTCCGGCCGGCCAGTTCTCCAAGATCATCGCCAAGAACGGTGGGCAGGACAATGCCTTCACTAGCCAGGACGCGACCGCCTATCACCAGAACGTCGCCAAGGAGCGGCTGCCGCTCGTGATGGAGATGGAATCGGACCGGATGGCCAATCTGCGTCTGGCCGAGTCCGACGTGCTGACCGAGCGAAAGGTGATCCTCGAGGAGCGGCGCAGCCGGGTCGACAACAATCCCGCGAGCATCCTCGGCGAGCAGACGATGGCCGCGCTCTACCTCAACCATTCCTATGGCGTGCCGGTGATCGGCTGGGAGCACGAGATGGCAGCGCTGACGCGTGAGGACGCGCTCGCCTTCTACAAGCGCTACTACGCACCCAACAACGCCGTTCTGGTCGTGGCCGGCGACGTGGAGCCCGATGAGGTGCTGAAGCTCGCCAGGGAGACCTATGGCAAGATCCCGGCCAACCATGAGACATTGCGCCTGCCGCGCGCCAGCGAGCCTCCCGCGGTCGCGCCGCGCCGGATCGAGCTGCTCGATCCGCGTGCCGGCCAGGCGACGATCGAGCGTCATTATCTGACGCCGAGCTACGTGACGGCAAAGCCGCGCGAGGCCGAGGCGATCGACCTCCTGGTCAAGATCCTCGCGTCCGGCTCGACCAGCCGCCTCTATAAATCCGTCGTCGTCGCCGACAAGCTCGCCGCCAACATCACCGGCTACTACTCCTCCTCGGGTCTCGACGGTGGGCGCATCTCGCTCTACGCCGTGGCAGCGACTGGGGTGGAGTTCGCCAAGCTCGAGGCCGCAATCGATGCCGGTATCGATGACATTGTGAAGAATGGCGTGACCGACCTCGAGCTCGAGCGCGCACGTCGGGCCTATATCGCGGACTATGTCTACGAGTCAGACAGCCTGGGAGGCCTCGCCCGCCGCTATGGCTGGGGTATCGTCGTCGGGCAGTCGATCGCCGACATCGAGGAATGGCCGAATCGGCTGAAGGCCGTGACAGTCGACGACCTGAAGTCGGCGGCTGGCAACTATCTGGCGAAGAAGGCGTCCGTCACCGGCTGGCTGCTGCCGACGGCCGAAGCTGGCGGCGGCTGAAAGCTGAGCCGATCAGACGCCACCGCCGCACCCGCTCCGCTGGGGCTGCTTGATCTTGGACATCCACATGACGACCACCCAACGCCTCCGCTCCCTCGCACTTATGGTTCTCACCATGATCCCGATTGCGCTCGCCACTACCGCAACCAGCCGTCCGGCCTTCGCCATGAAGATCCAGCTGGTGAAGAGCCCCGGCGGCATCGAGGCCTGGCTCGTCGAGGAGCACAGCCTGCCGCTGACGACCATGTCGTTTGCCTTCACCGGCGGCTCCTCCCAGGACCCGACCGCCAAGCCGGGCGTCGCCAATATCCTGTCCGCGATGCTGGATGAGGGGGCAGGCGACATCAAGTCGGCGGAGTTCCAGGAGCGCGTCGAGGATCTGGCGATGAAGCTGGGCTTCGAGGCGGGCCGCGACAGCTTTTCGGGCAATTTCCAGAGCTTGACCGAAAACCGCGACAAGGCGGCCGATCTGCTCGCGCTCGCATTGACGAAGCCGCGCTTCGATGCGGAGTCGATCGAGCGCATGCGTGGCGAGATCCTTGCCGGCATCGCCTTCGACGCCCAAGACCCCGATAAGGTCGCCAACGACACCTGGTTCCGGATCGCCTTCCCCGATCACCCCTATGGCCGGCCGGTCACCGGCACCATCGCCAGCGTCAAGTCGATCACCCGCGACGATCTCGAGGACTACCGCTCGCGGGTCTTTGCCCGCGGCAATCTCAAAATCTCCGTCGTCGGCGATATCGATGCCACGGCGCTGGGAGTGCTGCTCGACCGGGTGTTCGGTGCTCTGGCGCCCGAGGCCCGCCTCGTGGTCGTGCCCGAAGCGGCGCCGCAGGGGGGGCCGACGCGCACGGTCGTCGAGATGGATGTGCCACAGTCGGTTGCACAGTTCGGCCACGGCGCGATCGGGCGCAAGGACGTCGACTACATGTCGGCCTTCATCCTCAACTATATCATTGGCGGCGGCGGATTCAATTCACGGCTGATGGAGGAGGTGCGTGAGAAGCGCGGCCTTGCCTACTCGGTCTACACCTACATGCAGACCTACCAGCGTGCGTCGCTCTATCTGGGTGGGGTCGCGACCAAGAACGAGGCGATCGGCACCTCGCTCGAGGTGATCGGCAAGGAGCTCACCCGCATGTCGAGCGACGGGCCGACGGCCGAGGAGCTCGAGAATGCCAAGAGCTATCTGATCGGTTCCTATGCGCTGCGGTTCGACTCCAGCTCCAAGATCGCGAGCCAGCTGCTCGGCATCCAGATCGAGGATCTAGGTATCGACTATGTGGCGAAGCGCAATGCGCTGATCGATGCCGTCACGATCGAGGATATCCGCCGTGTCGCCAAGACCTTCCTGAAGCCAGGCGGCCTGATCGTGACGATCGTGGGCAAGCCGACCGACCTGAAGAGCGAGTAGGGGAATGGTGAGTGGTGAAGTGGGATAGGCAACCGCCTCACGCTCTTGTCAGACAATCGGAAACACGGCTCAACTCTTTCGGGTCGAAGCTGATTTTCAGTAGGTTACAGGGAACAGGTTACAGGTTACAGGTTACAGGGAAAAAACTGTCTATTGCTTCCCCTATCCCCTATCCCCTATCCCCTATCCCCTGTCCCCTGTCCCCTACAACCTCATCCACGTCAGCTCATGCTTGTTGTGGTGGAGGTGGATCAGGCGCGAGCCGGCAATCGCCTTCAAGGCGGCGATCGCTCCGAAATCGGTCGCCCCCTGGAACTTGACGGTGCAAACGAAGCGGCGCGCCTTCCCGGCGGCGAGCCAGCGCTCGATCAGCCCGATCAGGCGCGCGGGGTAGCAGATCACGTCACAGAACAGCCAGTCGACCGGCTCGGCGTCGCGCGGGTCGAGGGCGAAAGCGCTCATGGCCAGATGGCCGACGCCCGGCATGGCGGCGATCCGTGGCTCGAGCGGGGCCTTGTCGACCGAGATCACCTCGGCGCCGAGCTTGGCGAGCGCCCAGGTCCAACCGCCCGGCGCCGAGCCGAGATCGAGGCAGCGATCGCCCGGCATCGGGCGGATGCCGGCAATCGTCAGCGCTTCCCACAGCTTCAGATAGGCCCGGCTCGGCGGCCCTTCCTTGTCCTCGACGAAGCGGGCCTCGCCATGGACGAACGGGCTCGAGCAGTGGGCAGACGCAAGCAGGGTCGAGGCATCGATCAGCGTGAACGAGCCGAGTGGGGAAGCCGGCGCGGGCGCGGGAAACACCAGCGGCTTGGCCGAGACCTTCGGTAGCCTCTCGACCAGAAGGGCGGCACGGCGATGGTGATCGAGCGCGTAGAGCGCCCAGCTCCGCTGGATCGCGCGCAACTTGCTCGCGCCATCGCCGATCGAGGCAATGCTGATCCGCTTGGGATCGTGCCAGGTGTTGGCGGCCCATGCGAGCGGCTCGGCGGGGCCTGCCGCGATGACGAGGCGACCATGGGTTGCCAGCTGTCGTGACCCTACCTCGGCCAGGAGATCGGGTAGGAAGCCGTCGGCTGCCAGATAGCCGGTGGTCGTGGCGGCGGGCGGTTCAGCGGTCATTGGCGCACGATCAGTGCCGCCTGCAACTCACGCATGTCCGGCGTCGCTCACCAGATGCGTCGGGTCGATGCCGAGCTTGGCGAGCGCGCGGGTGTACTTGTCGCCGAGGTCGGTATCGAACACCAGCGCGCGGTCGGACGGGCAGTTGAGCCAGCCATTGGCGTGGATCTCGCTCTCGAGCTGCCCCGCCCCCCAACCCGCATAGCCCAAGGCGAGCATTGCCTGCTCGGGCCCCCGGCCGTTGGCGATCGCCTTCAACACGTCGATCGTCGCCGTCAGGCACATGTGCTCATCGATCTCGAGCGTGCTCTCGGGCGTCGAATAGTCGGAGGAATGCAGCACGAAGCCGCGTCCGGTCTCGACCGGCCCGCCCACATGCACGGGCATCTCGGCGAGCGTCTCCTCGATCTCCTCGGCATCCTCGCCCGTCGGCAGGATCGAGAGTTGGCGCAGCAGCTCGGGAAAATCGATGTGGCGCGCACGCTGATTGATGATGAGGCCCATCGCGCCCTCGGCCGAATGGGCGCACATGTAGATGACCGAGCGCGCGAAGCGCTGGTCCGTCATCGACGGCATGGCGATCAGGAGCTGTCCGTCCAGATAGCTGCCGGAGCCCGATTTCTTCTTGCTGGCCTTGCGGGGGATTCGCATGGGCAAAGTCTAGCCGCACCATGGCCCATGTGTGAAGTGATAAGTAGGTGGAGCTGCACGAGCAGCATGGGGCACGTGCTCGAAGGGGATGGGGTCACCAAGGCGTGACTTGATCTGGGCCCGCGGCGGCCCCAGATTCCAGAGCCCGTGAAGCGGTGGCGCCCAAGCACTCGAACCAGGTTGCAAAACGATGAGAAATGCAACGCCGTCCGTCCTGACCGCGATTGCGCTGTGGTCGCAACTCGTCGCCGTCTCGCCCGCGGTGGCCGTGACGGCGGCGAGCGATTGGCAGCAGGGCTACAACTCGCGCGTCCGGATCGTCGCTGCGACCATCGCGGACGGCAAGGGCGGCACGCGCCTCGTCGCCGGAGTGCAGCTCGAGCTGGACCCTGGCTGGAAAACCTATTGGCGCACGCCGGGCGATTCGGGCGGGATGCCGCCGGAGTTCGATTGGGACGAATCGAGGAACGTCGCCAAGGCCAGTGTGCATTTTCCAGCGCCTCACCGATTCGCCGACGCGCTCGGCACCTCGGTTGGCTACAAGGACGAGGTGCTGTTCCCAATCGACCTCGAGGCCACGGATGCCGGCAAGCCGGTCGAGCTGAAGGTCGGCGTGGTATTCGGCATCTGCAAGGACATCTGCATTCCCGGTGATGCGGTGCTGTCGCTGATCATCCCCAGCTCGGGCGCTGACGACGCCGCCATTGCCGCAACGGTGGCACGGTTCCGTGCGGCCGTACCACGCTTGGCGGACGAGCCTGCCGGGGGCGTGAGCGAGCCGGTGCTGGAGCGCTTCGTGCGGACGAAGAGCGCGTCGGGATCGCCGGAGCTGTTGGCGCTGGTGCGTTTCCCCGAGGGCGCCGCCGAGACCGATCTGTTCATCGAAGCGGACGACTACAGCTATGTGCCGGTGCCGGTCAGAGACGGCGAGGAAGGCGGTCTCGCACGGTTCCGGGTGGACCTGACGAAGGTCGATGCACCAGCCTCGATCGCCGGCAAGACGCTGCGGGTGACGATCGTGAGCGCAGGTCGTGGGGTCGAGATCCGTCGCCAGCCCGATTGAGGCGATCGAGCCCTGGCATGGCCAGTCGATAGCGTTTCGCACGACGACAACCTTGCGCCGGCGCCATGACCCTCTATGAGAGCGTCTGGCGACGGCAATCTGGTGGAGGAAATGGCATGACGATCGCGGTTGGACAGAAGCTGCCTGTGGCGACCTTCGGCACGATGCAGGACGGCAAGCCCGAGGAGCTGACGACCGACCAGGTGTTCGCGGGCAAGCACGTGGCGGTGTTCGCGGTGCCCGGCGCCTACACACCGACTTGCCACCTGAAGCATCTGCCCGGCTTCGTCGCCAATGCGAAGACCTTCCGCGACAAGGGCCTCGACACCATCGCCTGCATCTCGGTCAACGATGTGTTCGTGCTCGGCCAGTGGTGCAAGGATACCGGCGCCGACGGCACAATTCTGATGCTGGCCGACGGCTCGGGCGATTTCACCAGGGCGATCGGCATGGAGCTCGATCTGTCCGGCGACGGGCTGGGATTGCGCTCGAAGCGCTATGCGATGCTGGTGCGCAATGGCGTGGTGGAAGCACTCAACGTGGAAGAGAACGCCGGCGTTGCCGTGGCTTCGAGCGCTGAGGCGCTGCTGAAGTCGCTGTGATCGGCGGAGTGCAGCAGGCCGCTACGCCTTTGGCGGCAGCGGGTGGCCGGGCATCAGGTCATAGGGATGCTTCCAACCGGGCAGTGCCCGGATTTGCCTGAGCCATGCCGCGATCGCAGGATAGTCGGATGCCCAGTCGATGCCGATCTCGTCATCGAAGAAGAGATAGCCACACACCGACAAGTCCGCGATGGTCGGGCAGTCGGCGGCGATCCACTGACGGGTCGAGAGGTGCTTGTCGAGGACGCCGTAGGCAGCCTTCGCCCGGCCGAGCAGGAACTCCTGTACATCGGGCTTGGCGAGTTGGGGCGCAAAGCACTTGAAAAAGCGGTAGGCGGCCGTGTAGCCCGTGAGCTTGTGGTTGTCCCACAGGATCCAGCGCCAGACCTCGCGGCGCTCGTCCTCGCTCGCCCATCCGAAGCGGGCGAAGTGGCTCGCGAGATGCTCGAGGATCACCGCCGATTGCGTCAGCTTCAGCGCACCGTGCTCGAGCACGGGCACTTCCCCCATCGCATTGATGCGGCTCCGGTACTCCGCGCTGCGGGTCTCGCCGTTGAAGAAATCGACGAAGCGTGGCGACCAGTCCGCGCCGCACAGTTGCAGCATCAATGCTGGCTTGTAGGCGTTGCCTGACTGGGCGAAGCAGTAGAGCGTGTGCTCGGACATGGCGGGCGCCTCGAGCGCGGTGATCGATCCGACCGGATTCAGACTGTCCGATGCCGTGCGCGTGCGCCGCGCTCGATCCCAGCGACGACGAGCTTGGAGATCTCGAGCCGGTCACGCAACAACTCGAGGAAGCGCAACTCCTCCTGCTTGATCTGCAAGTCGGCGGCAGCGATGTCGACGGCGAGTGCGTAGGCGGTCTCGCGCAAGGTCGAGGGCAGCGAGCGGTGCACGAGCTCGAGCACGGCATCGAGCCCCTTGTCGCCCGATAGCACCGCGCCGCAGCGCTGAGCGATCTCGACGAGGCTCTCGTCGTCGAAGTCGCGAAACACCGGCAAGTTGCTGGTGATGTTACCGATTCTCTGCAACTCGTCGTCTGACATCGAGCTGTCCACGGCCGACATGGTGACCATCACGTAGACGAGCGCTTCATGGGGGCTGAGCTTGGCGGGCATGTCGGCGATCTCCGTTGGTCTGCGTCTGGGATATGGCGGCGACTGATGGCCTGTCGGGTGCGAGCGCTCGATCGAAGCCGCACTGGCAACAAGCTGATTCGACAGCGTTTTTCGGTCTGATGACGGCGGCGGCGCTCGCGGCGAGCGTTCACGGGTTTGAGCTGCGGGACACTAGAGGAATTGCCCAAGTGCGGCAAGGCCAGGCTTGGCCAGCGGCATCAGGACGGGAGAACCTGTCGATCTTTCGACACTGCGGCAATGAAGCTGAAAATCGACTGGTAGACGTTCGAAGTATCTGATATAGATGCGAACATCATCAATAAGGAGCCTCAATGTGAACAGCGAACGCCAAACAAATTCACTCTTGATTGAGATGGCGGCTGACATCGTGTCGGCCTATGTGACCAAGAACACGGTCGTTGCCCCCGACCTGCCCCGGCTGATCGAGCAGGTGCATGGCGCGCTAGCCGCCGCGATGCATGCCGCCAACGAGCCGGCGAAGGAGTTGCCCAAGCCCGCCGTGCCGATCAAGAAGTCGGTCGAGGACGAATACATCGTCTGCCTGGAAGACGGCATGAAGTTCAAGTCGCTGAAGCGGCACCTTCGGACGAAGTACAATCTGTCTCCTGAAGATTACCGGGCGCGCTGGGGCCTGTCCTACGATTACCCGATGGTTGCCCCCAACTACGCGCGTGCACGCTCCGAGCTTGCCAAGAAGATGGGCCTCGGGCGCGTCAGCAAGGACAAGACTGCAAAGAAGCCGGTCAAACGCAAGGCCAAGGCTGCGTGAGCGGCCAATGCAGGATCTAGCTCGGCGCTCGACCCGCCCGACCGGTTGCCACTGAACGAGAGCCCAAACCCGGCCGAGCATTGCTCTGCCGGGTTTTTTGCTGGCTGCATGGGGAGCCATGCTCCAAGACCTATCGCCAATGCGTCTTGCGTTGCTGGCCGTGGCGAGCGACGTGGGCTTCGGCGAGCAGGCAGACCACCTCGAAGCCCAGGGCCGCGCTGATGTTGGCCGAGATGCCGTTGGGGTCGTAGGGCGGGCACAACTCGACCAGATCGGCGCCGATCATATCGAGCCCGCGCATGCCGCGGATGATCTGCACCACCTCGCGCGTGGTGAAGCCGAATGGCTCGGGCAGCTCGGTGCCGGGCAGGTAGGTGGCGTCGATCCCGTCGGTGTCGAGGGTGAAGTAGAAGGGGCCATCCCCGATCACCCGCTTGATCTCACCGAGCACGCCTTTGACGCCGAGCTCATAGACATCATGCATGGGGATCAGCGTCATGCCCGCTTCCCTGGAGAAGTCCCAGTAGGGTGAAAGCGAGCCGCGCATGCCGATCTGGATGCAACGCTCGGGATCGATCGCCTCGTCGAGAGTGGCGTTGAGGAAAACGCGGCAATCGTTCAACTCATGCCCCTGGAAGGTGCCGCGCGCAGTATCGGCGTGAGCGTCGATCTGCACGAGGCCGACCGGCTCGCCCGCAGCAAGGCCCGAGAGGATCGGATGGGTCATGGTATGCACGCCCCCGACTGAGTAGGGGGTGATGCCACGGCGCCGGAACTCGGCAAACCTCGACCTGATGGTCTCGACGCAATGGGGCACGTCGTGCGGGCTTTGAAACGAGATGTCGCCGACATCGGCAACCGAGAGCAGCTCGAAGGGGATCGTGCGCCAGACGTCGTGCACGGGGCCACGCACCTTCGACCATTCCCGGAACGAGCGGGGACCGAGCCGCGTGCCCGCCCTGACTGGCGCGCTCGCTTCGAAGGGAATGCCGATCACGGCGAGATCGACCTGATCGAGGCTGGTCCGGCGCGGCGCGTTGAAGAAAGTCATCTCGCCCGCATAGACGTCGGAGAAGACCGGGGCCTGCTCCGCCTCCATCCGCTTCAGGAATGCGTCCACCGCCGGGTCGCTGCTCTGCAGGAACTGGCCGTGAGCGAGCTTCCTCAACCGCTCGCGCTTCTCCTTGGAGAAACCAGGCATTGCTCACTCCTTCTCGTCTGCGCCTACCTCTGCCCTGCCAACTGAGATCCCGGAGCGGCCTGGCTGCCGTCCGGGATGAAGGTGTGGTGGTGTCAGTGCCATATCTTACCACCCGTCATCCCGGACAGAGCCGAAGGCTGTGATCCGGGATCTCTGCCACATGCGCTGCCCTGCCAGCGAAGGTCCCGGATCGGCCTATCGCGCAGAAAGCGCGCCTCCGTCGCGACCAGCCGTCCGGGATGACGGGTGTGGTGGTTTCAGTGCCATACCTCACCACCCGTCATCCCGGACAGAGCCGAAGGCTTTGATCCGGGATCTCAGCTACATGCGCTGTCCAGCCGGCGAAGGTCCCGGATCGGCCTGTCGCGCAGAAAGCGCGCCTCCGTCGCGACCTGCCGTCCGGGAAGACGGGTGTGGTGGATTCAGTGCCATACCTCACCACCCGTCATCCCGGACAAAGCCGAAGGCTTTGATCCGGGATCTCTGCCACATGCGCTGCCCTGCCGGCGAAGGTCCCGGAGCGGCCTGGCTGCCGTCCGGGATGACGGGTGGGGGAGCGCTATTTCTTGGCGGCGGCGTTGCCGGCGAGCATCTCCAGGATCAGGCGGACAGCGAGGCGGCTGGTGATGCCGTCATGGTCCCAGGGCGGCGAGACCTCGACCAGATCCATCCCGGCGATGCCCATCCGGCCGAGCTCGTAGGCCATGGTGAGGGCCTCGCGCGAATTCATCCCGCCGGGCGTCGAGACACCGGTGCCGGGCGCGTAGGCGGCATCGATCGCGTCGATATCGTAGGTGAGGTAGACGCCATCCGAGCCCTTGCTGGCGACTGCGGCGGCCTTCTTGGCGATCGCCTTGGCCCCTTCGGCCCAGATGTCCTCGACGGTGAAGAGGGCGATGCCGTGCTTCCTCACATAGGCGAGCTCGGATTTCGGGTTCATCCAGCCGCCGGTGCCCACGATCGCGATGCGCTTGGGATCGAAGCCGGCGTCGACCGCACGCGCGATCGGGCAGCAATGGCTGAGCGTCTCGCCGTCGACATCGACCGCGGTGTCGAAATGGGTGTCGACCAGCACGAGGCCGGGTTTCTTGTATTTTCTCGCGAAAGCCCGGACGCAGGCGATGGTGATCGAATGGTCGCCGCCGATGGTGATGGGCATGGCGCCGCTCTCGAGAATCTCGCTGACGAGGGCTTCCGCCCGCGCCATGGTGCGCGGCGCAGCGCCCGGGTTGACCGGCACGTCGCCGCAATCGGCCATGCGATAGTGCTCGTTCAGATCGATGCCGGTCGAGGCGTTGAAGAACGAGAACTGGTCGCTCGCGTCGCGAATGGCACGGGGGCCGTAATTGGTGCCGGTGCGGCTGATGCACATGGAATCCCAGGGGAAGCCGAGCACGGCGGCGGTAATCCTGGCATCCTTCAGCTTCCGGGCCTTGGGCGCGACCGAGGGCAGCCGCATGAAGGTGCCGTGCGTTCCGGCATGCAGGAGGCCGGAGAAGGCCTCCTCGTCGAAAGTGGTGGTCTTTTCGCTCATGGATCTGATCCTTTCGGGAAATGGGTGCGGTTTCAGGCAGCGAGCATGCGATCGAGATAGCGGCGGAACTCGTCGACGTAGATCTCGAGAGAGGAATGCAGGAAGCCCGCCTCCTCGGCGCCGAAGCCGACGCCTTCCTGGACCCGGGCGACCACCACCTTGTCCTCGTCGGTCGCGATCCTGACGAGCTTCCTCACGCCTTCGGCATAGCCATCGGGGTCCTTCATCTTGGCCATGGCCTGCGGCGAGAAAGCCAGACCCCAGCGGCCATTGGTGCGATCGAGGGATTGCGGCTCGAGCATCATCCACCAGACGAAGTTGGCATCGATCGCGACGAGCCCGTTGGGGTAGATGCCGATCACGTGCAAACGCCGGCGCTCGTCGGCATCGAGCGCCTGGTTGTGGACCTCGGGGTAGTCCTCGGGACGATAGGGATTGTGATGGATCGAGAACTGCTTCTCCTCGCGCGGCCCGAGCTCGGCGAGCGCAGTCGGATTGGTCGGGCCGATCGATTGTTTGTGAGCATAGGTCACGTGGTAGCACTCGACGAAGTTCTCGTAGACGAGCTTCCAGTTGGCGGCCCACCCCTCCTCGTCGAAGGTGTAGCGGTCCTGGTAATCCGACAGGCCATAGCGCGCGAGGTGGCTGGCGAGGGGAGCGAGGCGCTTCCCGATCGGATCCAGATCGCGCCGCAACGAGACGAATACGAAGCCGAGCCAGACCTCGCAGCCGAGCTCGCGGAGCGCCAGGTCGCCCTTCGCCATGTCGTTGAAGCCGGCGCTATCGGTGATACCGATCAGCCGGCCCGAGATGTCGTAGGTCCAGGCGTGGTAGGGGCAGACGATGCGCTTGGCCGAGCCGCAACCCGCGAGCAGCTTGGCATAGCGGTGCAGGCAGTGGTTGGCGAAGGCGCGGATCGAGCCGTCCTGCTGGCGCACGATCACGATCGGCCGCTTGCCCAGCGTCGCTGCGAGGTAGTCGCCGGGCTTGGGGATCGCACCTTGGCGTGCGATCATCACCCAGTCGCGGTCGAACACGTGGCCGAGCTCCGATTGGAATCTGGCCGGATCGGTGTAGGTGTCCTGGCGTGCGGCGCGCAGCCGATCGGCCGGTTTCGACTTGCGCGGGCTGCCGGCTCTGGCCGGCGGGATTTCGATGGTCATGGCTTTGCTCCTTGTGGGCGCCGGCCTCGTCGGCCAAACCGCTCCTGCAGCGAGACGATGCCGTTGGGCAGCAGCAGCACTGTCACCACGACCGCGAGGCCCAGCAGCAGCAGGCGGTAGTTGCCGGCACTACGCAGCAACTCATTGGCAATGGTGACGATGAAGGCGCCGAGCACCGCGCCCGGGAAGCGGCCGATGCCCCCGATCGCAAGCATCACCATCACCAGCAGGAAGAACTCGTTGCCGAGGA
This sequence comes from Hyphomicrobiaceae bacterium, assembly GCA_031431235.1. Classification (GTDB taxonomy): domain Bacteria; phylum Pseudomonadota; class Alphaproteobacteria; order Rhizobiales; family Hyphomicrobiaceae; genus JANNSW01. Next base: position 22,004 of record JANPDA010000426.1, on the reverse strand, counting down.
TCTTGGGCGTCACGACCGAGGTGTAGTGCGCGTAGAGCGCACCGGCGATGCCGGTGATGACGGCCGAGATCGTGAAGGCGAGCAGCTTGTAGCGGAAGTCGCTCACCCCCAGCGACTTCGCGAAGGCCTCCGAATCCCGCAACGCGACGAAGGCCCGGCCCGTGCGACTGCGCAGCACGACGAAGTAGATGACATAGATGGCGGCGGTAGCGGCCGCGAGCGTGAGGTAGTACCACGCGAGCTTGTCGAGCGGGCCGAAGGTGATGCCGAGCAACTCGATCGGCGGGATGCCGAGCAGGCCGGTGTTGCCCCCCGTCCCCCACTGCTTCGTCTGCAGGATGATCGGCGGCATGGCGAGGTGGATGGCGAAAGTGAAGAGCGCCACGTACTCTCCGCGCAGCCTGAGGCACGGCAGCCCGACCAGCAGGCCGACAACACCCGCGAGCACGCCCCCAGCCGCAATCGCGATGACCGGCGGCACGCCGAGCTTGGCTGCGAGCATGCCCGAGCCATAGGCGCCGGCCGCGAAGAAGACGAGCTGGGCGTAGTTGAAGATGCCGGCGTAGCCCAGCGCAAGATCCCAGGCGGCGGCAACGATCACCCACAGGAAGCAAAGGATGAGCACGTGGCGCAGATAGGTGTCATCGATCAGGACGCCTGCGAGCGCAAGCCCCGCGACCACGGCGAAAAAGAGGATTTGCGTTGTGGAAGATGCCCGGTTGCTGGCCCCATCCGCTTGCGCCCTGCCCGGGCGCCCTGTGCTGTCGTCGACCATGGTCCGCCTCAATTCGCCCAAACACCGAGCAGGCCCTGCGGCCGGATCATCAGCACCACGAGCAGCGTCAATAGCCAGACCGGCATCGTCCAGGAGGCGCCGATCTGAAAGACGACGAAGGCTTCGATCAGGCCCAGGATGAAGGCGGCGATCACCGCGCCCCGCGTGCTGCCGAGGCCGCCGAACACCACGATGACGAATGCTTTGAGGAACGGCTCCCAGCCCCCGAGCGGCGAGACGAGGTAGATCGGCGCCAGCAACAGCCCGGCGATCCCGGTCAGCACCACCGAAAGTCCGAACGTGAAGGCAAACACGCGGTTCACGTCGATGCCGACTTGACTGGCGCCCTGCATGTCCTGGGCGACAGCGCGAACGGCTTGCCCGAAGCGGGTCGACTGCAGGAAGAGCTCCAGGGCGACGACGATCGCAAGCGCGATGGCAACCACCGCCAGCCGGTAGGATGAGATCACGGTGCCAAAGAGCACGACCGTGCCCTCGATGAAGGCAGGCATCGGTTTGGCGACCGGCCCGAACAGGATGAGGTTGGCGTTGTCGAGCACGAAGGCGAGGCCGAGCGTCGCCATCATAGTGCTCATCTTCCAGTCGGGGCGCCGGCGCAGCGGCCGGATGATCACCCGCTCCAGCGCGACGCCCGAGCAGAAGAGAACGGCAATCAGGATCGGCACTGCCGCCAGCAACGGCAATCCCAGATAGCCCGCCGTCAGCACCCAGGCGATGTAGGCCCCGGTCGTATAGAGTGCGCCGTGTGCGAAGTTGAGGATGCGTGCGGTGCCGTAGACCAGCGACAGCCCGAACGCCATGATGCAATAGACGGCGGCCTGGGCGATGCCGCCGAAAATAACCTCGACATATTGGTGCATCGCCATCCGCGCTCAGCCTGTTGCCTGTCGGGCGGTGGATCGGCTCGTCGAGATGACGCCTTCCTCCAGCAGGTAGATGCGGTCGACCACGCCCTCGATGAGTGCGAGGCTCTGCTCGACCAGCAGCACCGTCAGGCCGCCGAGCTTCAGCTGCCGCACTGTCTGGAGCATGCTGTCGACGAGGTTGGGAGCAAGTCCGAGCGAAGGCTCGTCGATCGCAATCAGGTCGGGGGCCGACATCAAGCCGCGGGCGAGTGCCAGCATTTGAGCCTCACCTCCGCTCAAGGTGCGCGCCAGCTGGCGTTGGCGCTCGGCCAGACGGGGATAGAGCGTGAAAACGCGGTCGAGCGAGTCGACCTGCTGCCTGCGGCCACGCTCCAGAAAGGCGCCGAGCAGCAGATTCTCCCTGACCGTCATGTCGGGAAACAGCCGGCGATCCTCGGCGACGTAGACGAGGCCGCGCGCCACGAGATCGGGAACCGAGCGGCCTTTGATGCTCTCGCCGGCATAGGAAACTTCGCCCCGTGCGATCGGCTGGAGTCCGCACACCGCTTTCAGCAGCGTGCTCTTGCCATGGCCGTTGGCGCCCACGACCGCGACCAGCTCGCCCTTGCCAACCTCGAGCGAGACGCCGTGGAGGACGTGGAAATCGCCGTAGAAGACGTCGATGTCGCGCACGCTAAGCAAGGTTGCGGGTCCCCAGATAAATCTCGATGACGCGCGCGTCGCTGAGCACGCGCTGAGGCACCTCGATCAGCAAGGGCTTGCCGAAGTGCAGGATGAGGATGCGGTGCGAGAGCGCGGCGAGCGCCCGGACTTTGTGCTCGACGATCACGAAGGTGAGGTCGAGCGCGTGATGCAGTCGGCGGAACAATGCAACGAACGTCTCGACCTCGGCCGCATTGAGGCCGCTCATGGGCTCGTCGAGGAAAACCAGCTTGGGTTGGGTCGCGAGCGCGGCCGCCAGCATGATGCGCTTGCGCGTGATGAGGTCGGCGCGGCTCGCCGGCAGCCCCTGCTGGCCCGCCAGTCCGACGAGCTCGATGACGTCCTCGACCGTGCCGCGCCCTGCGACAGGGGCTTTGCCCGCCGCTCCGAAGGCAGCACCTGTCGCCACGTTCTCACGCACGGTCATCGAGGAGAAAATCTGCGGGAGCTGAAAGGTGCGGGCAATGCCGAGGTGGCAGCAGTGGTAGGACGGCAGGCCATCGACGCGATGCCCTTCGAACGTGATCGAGCCCGAGGTCACGGGCAGCACGCCGGTGCAGACGTTGAGCAGCGTGGTCTTGCCAGCGCCATTGGGGCCGGCGACCCCCAGGATCTCGCCGCGGTGTACATCGAGGTCGACGTCGTCGAGGGCTTTCAGCACACCAAAGCGCTTCCCCACGCGCTCGAGCGTCATCAGGGGCGCGGCATTCGGCGATGGCTTGCGTTCAGGCGCGGTCATCCGGGGAACCCAACAGGCGAGCACGGCCGCGAGGCTTCGAAGCAGTTTTTGCCAACAGACCCTCGACCCGTCATCCCGGACGACGCTGGCCAGCGTCGATCCGGGACCGTCACCAGTGGCACTGAAGGCGTGGCGGAGGTCGAGCCGTCGGACCAAGGCCGGCCGAGGCCGGCACTCGGCTTGGATGACGGGTGGCGAAGTGGCGGGGCATCAGTCGTTCGAGACTCCCTCGCCCGGCTTTGTCGCCGCGCACCCCTGCTCAACCTCGGCTCACTTCGACCATTCCGGCACGATGAAGTCGGCGATCTTCTTCGTACCGATCATGATCGGTACGAGCTTCTTGTTCTGCACCTGGAAGAAGAAGGCCGGCTGGGTGGCATCGTTGGTGGGGATCATAAAGCGCTCGTTGACGGCGAGCACGCCCGTCAGGCCCTTGTATTTGAGGTCGATGATCGCCTTGTTGACGGCGGCATGGTCCGTGGCATTGCCGACCTTGGTGACGGCGGCCGCCCACATGAAAACCTCGTCATAGAGCTGGGCGGCCAGGCTCCACGGCGGATCCTCGTTGTAGGCGGCACGCCACTTGGCGACGAAGGCGTCACCTTCGGCGCCCGGAAGCTGAGCGGAGAGGGTCATGCCGAGCAAACCATCGACGCTACCGGTCGCCACCACATCGCCGAAAGCGGGCACACTTGCCGCGTAGCCGGCATTGAGCAATGCGCCCTTGACCGGGTTCTCGCGGTACTGCTGCAGGAACGTGTTGGTGATCGAGGGATCGAGCACCTCGATGTGGACGAGCGAGGGCGCGGCCGCGCGGATCTTGCTGAGGATGCCAGGCCACTGCACGCTCTCGTAGGGCACTTCCTCGTTCAGCACGATTTCCCAGCCCGCAGCGGTTGCAGCGTCCGCCATGGCCTTGGTGAGGCCTGCCTCCCATTCGTAGGGGCCATGCACGATCGCGAGCTTCTTGTTGGGGAACTGGTAGCCCAACGCCAGCAATTGCTCGAACATGACGCGGCCGTAGGCGCTCTCGACGTCGGAGGCGTTGAAGATGTTGGTGCACTTCATGCTGTTCATGAGGTCGACGACGCTGGTGAACGCATCATTGTGGATGAACGGCACGCCCTGCGGGCAGAACGCCGGCACGTCGGGACCGAAGCCACCATAGCCGGTGACGATCAGATCGGCCTTGTTGCGGTCGATCAGATTGGCGGCGGCGGCCTGGAGCTTGTCGGGTGTCAGATCGCCGATGTCGAAGAAGAGCACCTCGACCTGATTGCCGAGCACGCCGCCCGCTTTGTTGAGCTCGTCCGCGGCGAGCTTGATTGCCTTCTCCATCACCGAGCCGTCGCTGGCGAACGGTCCGGTCTGGGGAATCGGCGCGCCGATCTTGATGGTATCGGCAGCAGCGGAGCCGGCGGCGCCGATGGCGAGAGCCAGCGCGACAGCGCCAGCACCCCGGCTTGCACGGGAGAGCCAGGAAAGCATGCTCATAGGCGTAGTCCTCCTCGATCGAATTCGCGCTCAAGTCAGAGCGAGGCTGACGGCTCTTGCGGCCGCTTACCCTTTGGTTGGCCCCCGTCATCTGACCATTGCGAGGGCGAGAGGGCAATGGTGAAACTTGATACCATTGCGGGCCTCTCGTGCCCCGTCAGTCTTGCCCGCTGCGCAGGATGCGCTGCAGGAAGAGTGAAAAGATCTCGCGCTCCGAGGCCACTTCGAGCTTTGCATAGATCCGGTGCTTGTGGTTGCGCACGGTGCCCACGCTGACGCGCAGCTCCTTGGCGATCGCAGCCGGCGAGCGGCCGAGCAATGCCCGCTTCACGATCTGACACTCCCGGCGCGTCAGCTTGAGATCCTGTGCGACCCTGTCGATCACGCTGTCGCTGTCGAGGAACCCTGGCGAGCGCTTCTCGACGACCAGGATCGCTCCATTGGGGGCGACAGCATGGTTGGCATCGAGCGCCTCCCAGTGCAGCACGTCCGTTTCCGACAGCGAATGCACTCCGTCTCGACGGCCGTGCACGAGCTTCTCGATGCTCCGCTCGATCTCTTGCCCCACATTGGCAGACCAGACCTCGTTGCGAAAGGCGACGCTGCCCTCGGCTTCGACGATCATCACCGCCAGATTGCTGTCGTTGAGATAGCCGGCGCGCCGGCCGAACAGACCGCGGTCGATATGCAGGCGGTGCAACCGGTCGACCATCGGATGGATCTGGCGCGCGAGCGAGATCTCCCCCTCGCCAAAGGCCCGGTCGTGCCGGTCGAGGCAGAGCGCGACCCAGATTCCCCCGACCGCCGGCAGCAGGAAGACCAACTCGTCGAAGATGTGGGCCGAGCGGTTGAGGTCCTTGAAGTAGATATTGCCGGGTTCGGCCTGCTGCAGCTCGAGGAATGTGACGACGGGTTCCCTCACCTCGCTGCGCACGAGCCGCAGCAGGGGATCGAGCCGATAGAGCTCGCGGCTGTAGAGCTCCTCGGCCTCGCGGTCGAGTGAGGCGTTCACCAGGAACTGGGGGCTGGCGAACTGGGCGTATCGCATGGCGAGCCAGCGCTCGCAGTCGAACAGCCGGCCGAGACTTGCCAGCGCCTGGAGATAAAAGTCGGGCTGGCCGATGACGTCGGCGACGGCGGAAAGCTCGGCGACGATCGTTGCCAGGCCGGGCTGCTCGGCGGCAGGCTCCCCGCGCGATTCCGGCGTGCCATCGTCAGGCGGCCAGGCGAGAGGCGTACGCGCCACAGCCGTCATCTCTTCAGCCACCGAGGCCGCTCCACACTTCGCCCCGACACCAGATCAGGTGTCCGACCAGGCGATGGCGAGGGTAGTGAACCCGGCCGGGAATGACAATCATTCGCCGCGCCGACAGCTGCGAATGTGCCTGTGACCCGCAGAGCACATCTGATCCCAAAACCATGGCATACCCGCCACAGTGCCCAGGGCTCGCCTCATTCAGATCGCGTTCATGTCAAGCTTGGTAACCATTATCGCATAAGAACGAGATTGCGGAAGCGGGAACAATGCCCATCTCAGCGCAAAGCAGTGAGCCGGAGAAGTCCGGTCAGAGCAGCCAAGCCCTGCCAATCAACGAGCAGCGGCCGCAACGGTACGAGGAGTACATCATGAAGAAGATCGAGTTTGCCCGCAAGCGGGCCAAAAAGGATGTCGTCTGGCTGCTGATCGCATTCGCCATCTTTACTGCAGCCCTCGGGTTCTCTTTGATGAACCTCGGCACCAGCCGCGCCGTCGCTGGCAACATCTGCACCAGCCAGTGCAAGGCCCAGTTCGGCCAGTGCGTGAAATCGACGGGCGACCGCAGCACCTGCCAGCAGCAGTTGAGCGCCTGCCTCGACCAATGCCCGGGCGGTTGAGCGGCAGGGGCGATCGTCTGATCGCCTCCAGTCCGGCTTCCGTTCGACGCGTGCTCAGCGTGGAGCGAACAGCAACAAGGACGAGAACGCGTTGCGATGCTCGGCATTCACGCTTTGGAAGCGTGCCAGGGCTTCCCGTCCCGCCAGGATCACCAATCTCGCTTCTGAAATCGTAACGCGGTAGAGGGGGTCGTAGTCGGCCAAGTGCCGACGCTCCTGCAGGTACAGGAACGTCGTCGCAACGTTCTTCAGATCGATGTGAAACCCGCCCCTTGGTTGGTATTTCGAGAACTTCTGAGCCAAAGTCGTCTTCTCGATCTGCTCGCAGATGTTGCTGATGGACGTGTGGTTGATGCTCCGATACACGAGCTGATATCGTGGCGTGTCGCGGTGCGTGCGACCGACGATCGAATCGGCGGCAGCGGTCAGCACGGCGTGGAACAGCGCATAGTAGACGCTTGAAATGGCGCGTCGCAGGTCGACTTGACGGGGAGCGCCACGGCCGGGGATATCCACGAGATAGTTGGCCTGATCGATCAGATGATCCGGATTAAGCACTGGCATTCTGAACCAGCTCTTCCTCCGTGGCAAAATGGATGATTGGAGCACGCTCGTCCGCCATCTCCTCCAGCTGCTTTCGCACGCTGGCGAGCGCATCCATGATGGCTTTTCCCTTCAGGCGTTTCGTGGCGAATGGTGCGATCACCACGGTGATGCCCAGGGCGTCCCTTCCACTCGAGTCGGTGGTTGGCTGCAGCTCCACCCGCACCACGTTCTCATCTCCCAGCGCGCTGACGAGCGCCCTCTGGATGAGCAGCGCAATCGCTTTCCTCACACTGGTTCTGGACGAGTAGAAGCCCGGCTGCCAGTTCGAAGGTCTGTCCTCGCGGTCGCCGATCTCGACAACGATTTGCCGATGTCCGCGAACTGAGAGCGTCTGGTCCGAGTTGCCGAACCGCGGTGGCACCACCAGGTCCGCGACGAGATCGCCTGCGCCGAGCTCGAACAAGGCAATTGCCTCGAATGCAGGCATCTCGGCCCAGGGGCATCCTGTTGCCGGCTCCTTTCGATCGTAGGCAGGCCAAATCCTGGCCATGCCGTGCTCCTTTGTTCGCGCCTCTTACTTCGAAATGGTATGGTATCATGGCGAAGCCAACCAAGCGAGGCGTGCTGGCTCGGCGGGAAAGCTTGCGCAGCTTTCCAGCTTCCAGTGTGTGAACTCCTACACGGCCTCGCCGACCAGGATCACATGCAGCCGCCGCGGGCCATGAGCGCCCATCACCAGCATGCCTTCGATATCGGCCGTGCGTGAGGGACCCGATATGTAGTTGACCGTGCGCGGCAGCGTGCGGTCGCCGTGCAGGGTGCGCAGCCGGCGCCAGATCTCCTCATAGGAGCCTGCCACGTCGGCTGCCGCGAGCAGAATGACGTGCGTCTCCGGCAGGAAGTTGATGCTGGTCGGGTTGTCGGGGCCCGAGGTCAACACCAGCGTGCCGGTCTCGGCAGCCGCCCCGATCGCGCGGCTGAAGCCTACCTCGTCCGAGCCTGCCGCCGCGCCGTGCTCGATCTGAACGGCCGGCGCTTCACTCCAGGGCAGCGCGGCAATCGCCGGATCGCTCCCCATCCTGATCCGTGCCGGCAGGTTATGCTCGCGCAGATAGGCAGCGACCAGTGCCGGGACCTCGCCGATGGCGGCTGCCGTCGCAAACGTCGCGGACTGTTGCTCCAGCCGAGCCCGGAAGGCGGCGACCAGCTCGGTCCGCGAGCCCGAGGCGCGCGCCGGAACGGTATTGGCGCGCGGTGCCGACAAGCGCCGCTGCACCGCGACCCGTCTTGCCACATCGTCGCCGGCGACACCCAGAGCGCGCCGGATGCGGGCGAGCATCACGTCGCGGGCGTGGGGATTGTCGCGGCTCATGGCAGTCCACCCCTGCGCTTGGCCCATTGCGCCTGGAAGGTCGAGCCCTCGGGCGCGGGGAAATCCCGGTGATCGGTCCAGCCGCCCATTTGTGGCAGCTTGTGGAAACGGCCGCGGCCGCGCGCGGCGAGCCGCAGTAGGGGCATGGCGATCCGCGCGCCCAGATGATAGAGTGCCGGACGCCGCGCGAACCAGGCCCAGAGCCGCATCGCGCGCTTCGCCGGTGCCCCCGTGCGGCCGAGCGCGAACTGCTTCTCCCGCCAGAACCGCATGATCCGCGGCAGGGGAATGCGCATCGGGCACACCTCCTCGCAGCGTCCGCAGAAGGTGGATGCATTCGGCAGGTGTCCCGCTTCCTCCAGCCCGATCAGAGCGGGATTGAGCGCGGCCCCGATCGGCCCCGGATAGACCCAGCCGTAAGCGTGCCCGCCGACAGCATGATAGACCGGACAGTGGTCCATGCAGGCGCCGCAGCGGATGCAGCGCAAGATGTCGCGATACTCGGTGCCGAGGATCTCCGAGCGCCCGCCATCGAGCAGCACCACGTGGAATTGCTCGGGACCGTCGGGATCGCCCGGCCGGCGCGGGCCGGTCGAGAAGGTGGTGTAGGTCGAGATCTCCTGGCCGGTCGCCGAGCGGGCGAGCACGCGCAGGATGGTGGACACGTCCTCGAGCGTGGGCACCACCTTTTCGATCGAGGCGAGCACGATATGGGTTTTCGGCAAGGTCTGCGTCAGGTCGCCGTTGCCCTCGTTGGTGACGATGACGGTGGTGCCGGTCTCGGCAATCAGGAAGTTGGCGCCGGTGATGCCGACATCGGCGGCGAGGAACCGCTCGCGCAGGATGCCGCGGGCCTCCGCCACGAGCTCGGTTGCCTCACCGAGGCTGCGCCCCTTGGGGAGATGGGTGTGCAGCCGGCGGAAATCGGCTTCCACCTGCTCGCGCGTCAGGTGCACGGCCGGACCGATGATGTGGCTCGGCGGCTCGTTGCGGATCTGGATCAGGTACTCGCCGAGGTCGGTCTCGACGGGCTCGATGCCGTTTGCCGCCAGATGGTCGTTGAGGGCGATCTCCTCGGAGATCATCGACTTGCCCTTGGTGACGGTCTTGGCGCCAGCCTTGCGGCAGATGTCGAGGATGAGGGCGCGCGCCTCGGCGTGGGTGGACGCCCAATGCACGACGCCGCCGACCTCGGTCACCTTCCTCTCGAACTCCTCCAGATAGAGGTCGAGATGGGCGAGCACATGGTTCTTGATGTCGCGCGCCTCGTCGCGCAGCGTCTCGAACTCCGGCAGCCGTGCGCGCGCCGCCGCAATCGCGCCGACATAGTTGGTGCGCAGCTTGCCGAGTGCGATCTGGAGGTTGGGATCGGCGAGCGCCTTGGTCGCATTCGCGGGGAAAGTGTGGGCGGTCGGCTTCACTTCGTGCCCCCGATCGGGGCCGTGCCGGTCATGCCGGCCAGCACCTCCGCGACGTGGCGAACGGCAATCGGCCGACCTTCGCGGCTGAGCTTGCCGGCGATGTTGATGAGGCAGCCCAGATCGCCGGCGAGCAGGAGATCACAGCCCGTGGCGGAAATGCGCGCCGTCTTCTGCTCGCAGATGGCGTTGGAGATCTCGCCATACTTGACCGCGAAGGTGCCACCGAACCCGCAGCAGGCTTCCGGCTCCGCCATCTCGACAAGCTCCAAGCCGGCGACGGTGGCGAGCAGCTTGCGCGGCTGGGCTCGGATCCCGAGCTCGCGCAGCCCCGAGCAGCTGTCGTGGTAGGTCGCCTTGCCGCTCAGACGGGCTGCAACCGAGGTCATCGCGCGCACATCGACGAGGAAGGAGACGAGCTCGTATACCTTCTTGGCCAAGCCGGTTGCCCGCTCGCGGAACGGATCGTCCTTGTGAAAGAGTTCAGGGTAGTGGCGCTTCAGCATGCCGGCGCAGGAGCCACTCGGCGCAACCACATAGTCGAACGATTCCAGCGCCTCGATGGTCTGGCGGGCGAGCAGCGCCGCCGTCTCCCGGTCGCCCGCGTTGTAGGCCGGCTGCCCGCAGCACGTTTGGGCGCGGGGCACCTCGACCTCACAGCCCGCCGCTTCCAGCAACTTCACTGCGGCAAACCCGACCGATGGCCGCATCAGGTCGACGAGGCAGGTGACGAAGAGGCCGACCCTCGGCCGCTTCGCATCTGTTGGTTCTGCCGTCCCAGCCATCTGCCCTGTCCCGCTGATCAAAATCGGCTTGGAGGGCGCACCATAGCCAAAGTCGCAGCCGCCGCAATGCTGCCAGGGAATGGATCAGGGTTTTGGGAACGTCTTCAGGTAGGCGATCACGTCCTTGCGCTCATCCTCCTTGGGCAGCTTGAAAGTCATCTTGGTGGTGCCGGTCGCCTGATCGGCCTTGTTGGCGTCGGTCAGGTACTTTTTCAGGAAGGCATTGGGGTCGGGGAGATAGGCGAGGATGTTCTCTTCCGTCCAGACCAGGCCGGCAGCACCCGAATTCTTGTTGAGGCCCGAATAGGCATAGCCCTCGACGTTGCCGGCCGTGCGCCCGACGATGCCGGTCAGCAGCGGTCCGACGCCATTCTTGGCATCCTTGCCGACTTTGTGGCAGGCCATGCATTTCTTGAAGATTTTCTCGCCCTTCTTGGCGTCGCCATCGGCGAGCGCTCCTCCCGCCGAGCCCAGCAAGGCGATAGCGGCGACCGCAGCGGTCAAAGATGCTCTCATATTGCGCTCCATGCGTCTCATGCCCGTCGTTGGTCCCGCCAACGACCGCGCACGGCTGAACCTGTCGTATGGCGAGAGGATAGCAGAGAGGCGCGGCCCGCTGTCGCGGCGTATCGCTGCATCGGGATGGCACCGTTGACAGATAGGAGGGGCTGGGAGGCTTCAACCTTCTCTTTCCCTCGGCTAAGGTTGTGGCAACGGAACGCGAGTCCGCTCAACGGGAGGAAGTCGATGGCAAAGGCAACGATCAAGCCGCACGAGCGCGCCAACGAGGCGGTGTTGATTCCGGCGCGTCGAGGCCGGGCGGCACGCCTCAACAAAGGCCAGGCGATCAAGATCATCAATACGCATGGCAATCAGGTGGTCGATACCTGGTGCTTCAGCGCCGAGGACATCACCGAGTTCATGTCGATGGAGCATCTACGGCCGACGATCGGCACCATCTTCCCCAGGAAGGGGCATTATCTGCATTCCAATCGCCGCCGCCCGATCCTGCATTTCGAGGAGGATACCTCGCCCGGCGTCCACGATACGCTGTTCGCCGCCTGCGACGATTATCGCTATGGGCTGCTGGGGTGCAAAGAGTACCACGACAACTGCACCGACAATCTGCACGCGGCCTTGCGCCAGATCGGCCTGAAGGCGAGCGAGACCCCGAGCCCCTTGAACCTCTTCATGAACATTCCCGTCGACAAGGACGGCAAGACCGTGTTCGCCGAGCCCGTCTCGAATGCGGGCGACTATGTGATCCTGCGCGCCGAGATGGATTGCATCATGGCCATGTCGAACTGCCCCCAGGACATCCTGCCCATCAACAAAGGCAAGACCGTCGAGACGCACTATCAGATTTTGGGGTAGAGCCCCGCACACCCGGGACCGAGGCCGGCGCCGGCGTGCTGTCGTGGGAAATCCCGGCGCGCCTGCCGGGGAGGGCTGTCGGCTGCCCTGATCGCCGCGGCCGGCACTCGGCCGGGATGCCGGGTCGAGGTGTGTTTGGGACGCTCCGAACAACAACTGCTCCGTCTTCCCGGACGATCGGAGCCCTGGCCTATCGCCAGGACGGAGATCGATCCGGGATCCAGCGCAAGAAGCGGCGAAGCCGCAACATATTGGGCCTTCGGCACTTTTCATGCGGGATCCCGGCTTCTCGCGCTCCCGCGGGTCGCTTGGCCGGGAAAACGGCTGGGCGGACTGCATACGCTTCAATTCGATTCGGTTATTGTCGTCGGTGTCCTTAGGGGCATTGATGGTTCGTGCCAGCCCAAATGCAGGAGCGCTGGGACGCGGTGCTCGAGGAGGCGTCGGGTCGCCCGGTTTCAGGCGCCACCCCCACCCGCTATCGCCGCCAGCCCGAGCAGCGCTGGATCATCGCGGGTGATCAGGTGCATCGGGGTCGCCTGCAACAGGCAGGACAGGGGCGCCTTGGCCTCGAAGATCGCGCGGAATGCGCTTGGCTCGATCAGCGGTGCCAGCCTCCGCACCACGCCGCCGCAGAGGTAGACCCCGCCGATCGCGCGATAGGCGAGCGCCAGGTCGCCGGTGACACGGGCGAGCAGCCGCAAGAACATGGCGACGGCGGCGTTGGCGGAGGCATCGCCGCGCGTGAGCGCCAGCTCCACAATCCGCGCGGCTGAGCGGTCGGTCGCGGTCTCCATGCCATCGCGGTGCCGGATGGCGAGATCGAGCCGCCCAAGACCCCGGCCCGACAGCAGGCTCTCGATCGAGATGAGCCCATAGGGACGCTCGAGCCAGGGCCAGAGCGCTTGCTCCTCGACGCCGACAGGGCCGAGATCGATCTGGCCGCACTCGGTCGGCATGGCGATGGCGGCATCGCCGTCCGCGATCAGCGCCGCCGCGCCAAATCCGGTTCCCGGACCGAGCACGAGCCGCGTGCCGCCTGCGACGACGCAATTGGCGGTCCCGATCGCCATGATGTCGTCGGCCCCAAGGCTCGCCATGCTGTGAGCGAGCGCCTCGAAGTCGTTGACGATGCGCACGGTGGTGAGACCGAGGGCTTTGGCGATGGCGTCGGGATCGAGCACCCAGGCCGCGTTGGTGAGGGCGATCCGACCGGCCACGACCGGCCCGGCGCCGCACAGGACGGCCGAGCGGGGAAGCGTGCGGACGCCCGCCAGCGCAAGGACCGCGGCCGCCTCGAATGTGGGATACGCGCCTGTCTCGGCGCGGGCGAGCATCGCAATCGCTGCGTTTGGCCCGGCCAGCAGCGCAAACCGGACGTTGGTGCCCCCACAATCGGCGAGCAGCACTGGAAATGGCTGCGGGATTGCGCCTGCCGCGGCTCGCTCCAAAGGTTCTGCCATGGCCAATCCAACTCGCATTTGCTGTGTGCCGGTCACTCCTTCTAGCGCGCCATGGAGGCGAGCGGGAGCGACTTGGCGTGGCCGTTCCGACCGTTGCCGCAAAGATCGCGAAAGCGGCCGCCTTGCCCAGGTGCCACCGGCAGCACCCGGCGGTCGCCAGCCTCATGGCATCTGCGAGGCTTCACCAGATTGCCACGCAATTCCCCGCGCACGCGCTTGCCTTGCCGGGAGCGCTCTGTTAGTTGACGAGCCTCGTGCCGGCGCGCTTGTTCGTGGCCGGCGCGTTTGCTAGTGTTCTGACTCATTCATTCGATTCCGGCGAAGCTGGATCAATGAATGGAAAGAGGGAACACAAACAAAGAGTTGGCTAGTGGGCTGGCCATTCATTTGGGGTACCGAATGAATGAGTCGGAACACTAGAGGGAGGCGTCCCGACCGGGATTTTCCGGACAGCTGCGGTCATGGCGGAATTGGTAGACGCACTAGCTTGAGGTGCTAGCGGGGCAACCCGTGGAGGTTCGAGTCCTCTTGACCGCACCATTGCCCCGAGCCTCGGGGGCAGGCCTCACGAGCAATGGCAGTCCGCCGACGGGCGATCGACCTCAGGGCCGCCAGGACGGGTCGTCCTCGTCGATCTCGGGGCTGTCGGGGCGGATCACCTCCTTGACGAGCCGGTTCATCGCCTCGCTCATGCCGGCGCCCGAAACAGCTGAAAGCACCAGCGGCGTCTTGCGCGCTGCCTTCTTCAATTGCGCGGCTTTCTCATCTGCGGTCGCCGCATCGACCGTGTCGGCCTTCGACAGCACGACGATCTCGCGCTTCTTCGTCAGCCCGCCGCCATAGGCCTTCAGCTCCTGGCGGATCACCTTGTAGGCGGCGGCCACATCGGGCTCGTTCACGTCGACCAGATGCAGCAGCACCCGGCAGCGCTCGACGTGCCCCAGGAAGCGGTCGCCGAGGCCCTGGCCCTCGTGCGCGCCCTCGATCAGGCCCGGCAGGTCGGCGAGCACGAAATCACGGTCGTGGACCTTGACCACGCCCAGGCCCGGATGAAGCGTGGTGAAGGGATAGTCGGCGATCTTGGGCCGCGCCGCGCTCACGCGCGAGAGGAATGTCGATTTGCCGGCATTGGGCAATCCGATGATACCGGCATCCGCGATCAGCTTCAGCCGCAGCCAGATCGTCAGCTCCTGGCCTTCGAGCCCGGGATTGGCGCGCCGCGGCGCCTGGTTGGTCGAGGATTTGAAGTAGGCATTGCCAAAGCCACCGTTGCCGCCTTTGGCCAGCAGCGCGCGCTCGCCCGGATGGGTCAGATCCGCGATCAGCGTCTCATTGTCCTCGGCAAAGACTTGCGTGCCCGGCGGCACCTTCAGCGTCACGTCCGTGCCGCCGGCTCCCGACCGATTGCTGCCCATGCCATGCTCGCCGTTCTTGGCCTTGAAGTGCTGCTGAAAGCGAAAGTCGATCAGGGTGTTGAGGTTCTGCACGCATTCGGCCCAGACGTCGCCGCCGTGACCGCCGTCGCCGCCATTGGGCCCCCCGAAAGCGATGAACTTCTCGCGCCGGAACGAGATGCAGCCCGGGCCGCCGTCGCCCGAGCGGATGTAGACCTTGGCTTGATCGAGGAACTTCATGGGCGGCTTCCCGGTTGTTGCCAGCGCTCGCGTGTGAGCGTGTAGCGCAGGCAGGGGACATGGGCGGCGCGCGCGGCGCACCAGGCGAAATCGGTCCCCACATGGGCGAAACCCTGGCGCAGGATCAGGCGCTTGGAGGCGACATTATCGTCGAAATGGGAAACGCGGACCTCATCGGTCGCTCCATCGGCGAACAGAAACGCTATCAGTCCGGCCGCCATTTCGCCCGCAATCCCGCAGCCCCAATAGGGACGGCCGAGCCAATAGCCGATCTCGACCATGCCGTCCCCGAGCGGGATTTTCCCGCAGCAGCCCGCAAAGCCGCCAGGGCCGACGATGGCGTAGGCAATCTCGCGTCCGCCCTGGAGCGAAGCGATGAAATCGCGCGCATGCACGAGGCGATAGGGATGAGGCATCCGGCCGGTCATGCGCGCGATGGCAAAATCATTGCCGAGCCGAGCGATCACGGGCGCATCCGCCATGGTGAGCGGACGCAGTTTCAGCCGTGCGGTCGCGATCGTGGTCATACCGGCTCCAGGGATCACCCACCCCGGAGGCAACCGGGCGTGCCGGTTTGCCCTCTCCCCACTGCCCCTCGATGGAGCCCTCTCTGCTACTCCGCGGCGTTCGCGAGCGGCAGCACCGAGATGTAGATCCGCCCATTGGCACGGGTCCGGAACTGCACCTGCCCGTCGCGGTTGGCATAGATCGTGTGATCCGTGCCAATGCCGACGCCGGTGCCCGGGTGCCATTGCGTGCCACGCTGGCGAACGATGATGTTGCCCGAGATCACCCGCTCGCCGCCGAAGCGCTTCACGCCGAGCCGCTGGCTGTTGGAGTCGCGACCGTTGCGGGACGAGCCGCCTGCTTTCTTGTGTGCCATGAATCCTCAGTCCTTGCTTGCCCGATCCTGATCGACCTTGGCACGCGGGGCCTTGCCGGCCATCAGCTCGCGCGCCTGCTCGACCCATTCCTCGCGTCCGATCCGGCCCTTGAAGCCGATCTCGCTCTCGATCGCCTCGACGTCGTGCGCTTCGAGCGCTGCCACCTGCCAGAAATGATGGACACCGAAATCGTTGAGCTTGGCGACGATCTTGTCGCCGACGCCGCCGATCAGCGACAGGTCGTCGGCGTTGCCCTCGGGCACATCGAGCCGCTCGAACGCGCGCAGCTCGCCCGCACGCCCCGCGCCACCGACGCGTGCGCGATCGGTGCGTGCGCGCGGCGCTTTGCCCGCCATCAGCTCGCGTGACTGCTCGACCCATTCCTCACGATCGATGCGGCCCTTGATGGCCAACCCCGTTTCGATCTTGGCGATATCGGCGTCGCTCAACGCCGCGAGCTGCCAGAAGTGGAAGATGCCGAGGCTTTTCAGGCGCTCGTTCAGCTTGGGACCGATGCCGCCGATCAGTGACAGGTCGTCGCCCTTGCCATCGGCCGATTTCAGCAGCGTAAACGCGCGGCCTCCAGCCACCGGGCCGCGCACGATCGCTTTGCGCTCGGCCTTCTTCATCTCGATCTCGGCGCCACCCGTCAGGATGTCGAGAATACGCACGACCGTCAGCTCCTGACGATGGCCCTTCTTGCGCCGGTAATTGTGCCGGCGCCGTTTCTTGAAGATGATGACCTTGTCGCCGCGGGTCTGCTCGACCACCTCGCCGGCAACAGAGGCGCCCGCTACCGTCGGCTTGCCGACATGCGGGCTGCCATCGCCCGCCAGCATCAGCACCTCGGGGAAGGCGACCGTATCGCCCACCTCGGCTGCGAGCCGCTCGATGGTAATGACATCGTCTTTGGCGACGCGGTATTGCTTGCCGCCTGTCTTGATGACTGCGTACATTCGTATGGTCCTTGCTTCTCGTTCCGCGCCCTGTGGCGCCGCAGACGAGCTGCGGTCTTCGAAGGATCGAGCTTTTGGGCTGATCGAGCCTCGGGCAGCGATTATGTCGCGCGAAGGCAAGCCCTCGCGAGGCTGCGCGGTTCTACATGAAGGGTGCGCGAAAAGTCAAACGAAAGGCGCCATGCAAGGGAAGCCGAGCCTGCTATCTGGAGAGGGACGCGATCGACCGAGGTCGCTTGATCGGGTGAGGCGCGCATGCGCATTCTGATTGTCGGGGGCTATGGCACGTTCGGCGGCCGGCTCGCGGAGCTGCTGAAAGACGAGCCGCGCAATGAACTGCTGATTGCCGGCCGGTCCGAGAGCAAAGCAGCTGTGTTCTGCGCGGCACTCGGGGGATCGGCCCCGCGCCGACCGCTCGCCTTCGATCGCGAGGGCGATGTGGTCGCTGCTCTGACGGCGGCCGCCCCCGAGCTGGTGGTCGACGCAACCGGCCCGTTCCAGGCCTATGGGGCGGATCGCTACCGGCTGGTCGAAGCCGCGATCGCTTGCGGCATCGACTACATGGATCTCGCCGACGGATCGGACTTCGTGAACGGGATCGGTGCGTTCGATGCTCTTGCCAAGGCGCGCGGGGTCGCGGTGCTGGCCGGTGTCAGCAGCTTCCCGGTGCTGATGGTGGCTGTGGTGCGCCACCTGTCGCAGGATTTGGCCGAGGTCGACAACGTAACGGGCGGCATCGCTCCATCGCCCTATGCCGGCGTCGGCCTCAACGTGATCAAGGCGATCGCGGGCTATGCCGGCAAGCCGGTCCGGTTGCGGCGCGGCGGGCGCACCGTAACGGCTTATGCGCTCACCGAAACGCTGCGCGCGACCATCGCCCCGCCCGGCCGGTTGCCGCTCCACAACACCCGCTTCTCCCTGGTCGATGTGCCCGATCTGCAGGCGCTGCCGCAGCTCTGGCCGCGGCTCGATGCCGTTTGGATGGGGGCTGGCCCAGTGCCGGAAATCTTGCACCGGGCGCTCTCCGCGCTCGCCTGGACGGTGCGGCTGGGTCTCGTCCCCTCGCTCGGGCCGCTTGCCCCCCTGTTCCACCGCGCCATCAACCTGCTGCGCTGGGGCGAGCACCGGGGCGGCATGCTCGTGCGTATTCAAGGTCG
The DNA here is from genome assembly GCA_031431235.1 of Hyphomicrobiaceae bacterium. Taxonomy (GTDB): domain Bacteria; phylum Pseudomonadota; class Alphaproteobacteria; order Rhizobiales; family Hyphomicrobiaceae; genus JANNSW01. The sequence continues at coordinate 3,943 of JANPDA010000426.1, read as the reverse complement.
CCGGGCGAGCGGGGAAGCCGTTACGCGGTCCTGGCATCTGCTCGCCGAAGGCAATGATGGTCCGCTCATTCCCTCGATGGCAATCGCGGCCCTCGTCCACCGCAGGCTCGATGGGCATCGCCCGGTACCGGGCGCGCGGCCGGCGGTCGCCGAGCTCGAGCTCGCCGACTACCAGGCGTTGTTTGCCCGCCGCACGATCCATGCCGGCACGCGTGAGGACAGCGTCGCCAGCCGTGCGCGGCCACTCTACCAGCGTGTTCTCGGTCCCGCCTTCGCGCATCTGCCCGCGCCGTTACGCCGGCTACACGACATCGAGGGCGTCGCGGAATTCGCGGGCGAGGCCATTGTCGAGCGCGGGCGCAATCCCTTGGCGCGGCTGGTGACCGGCTTGTTCGGCTTTCCGCGCGCCGGCGAGGGCGTACCGGTCCGGGTACGCCTGCACGCCCGCGATGGTGGCGAGGTCTGGACCCGCGATTTTGCCGGCAAGCGCTTCTCGAGCGTGCAGAGCGAGGGCAAGGGTCGATGGGCAGCGCTGCTGTGCGAGCGGTTCGGGCCATTCAACTTCGGCCTGGCGCTGGTGATCGACGGTGACCGGCTATCGCTGGTGCCACGGCGCTGGAGTGTCCTCGGCCTGCCATTGCCGCTCGCACTTGCCCCGCGCGGCAACACCTACGAGCATGGCGAGGACGGCCGTTTCCACTTTCACGTCGAGATCGGGTTGCCGCTCGTCGGGCTGCTGGTGCGCTACCAGGGCCATCTGCTGCCGGTCGCCGGCACTCCCGCAACACTTTCTTGAACATTGTTCAATGTTCACCTTGGAACGGCCTCGCCTCGATCCTATCTTTGCAAGCATACAAGTCTTCCGCTACCTCGGAGGGATGCCCGATGCCATCGCTCGCCCCTGCTCGACCGCGCCCGGCCGAGTGCATGGAGCTGCCGGTCATTCCGGTGCTCGAGGTCGGCACGCGCTTTGGGGTCGAGACGATCGAGCAAGAGTTGGCCCGTGCCCGCCGGCTGATCGAAGGGGCGGCCGGCCATACGCCGGATCTGTTGCTGCGGATCGCCGATCAGGTCTCGCGCCGCTGGCTCGTGCAATCGGCCAATCCCTATCTCGGCGAGATCGACGAGGTCGCCCGGCGGCTCGGCCGGCCAGGCGCGCATTTCTTCAACATCCACTACGAATGGGGCTGCACCACGGGCGTCAAACCTTGTCCGCACGGACGCACGGCGCGGTTGGTGCGCGTGCTCGACTGGAGCACCCCGGGCCTTGGCCGCCATGTGATTGCCGCCAGGATCGCTGGCGCGGCCGGTCCCTGGGTCGCGCTCACCTGGCCGGGGTTCGCGGGAGTGATGCAGGCGATGGCACCGGGCCGGTTCGCGGCCGCCATCAACCAGGCGCCAATGGATGCGCCGGTCGGGCTTTATGCTGCCGACTGGGCGGTCAATCGCACGCGGGTCTGGCAGCGCCATGCGTTGCCCCCGGCGCACCTGCTCCGCCGCGTGTTCGAGCATGCGCGCGACTATGAGCAGGCGCGGCGGATGCTCGCCCAGACACCGCTGTGCGTGCCGGCGATCTTCACCCTGTGCGGCCTTGGCGCGGGCGAAGGCGCGATCATCGAGCGCCGCGAGACCGACGTGCGCATCCATGACGGTGGTCTGTGCGCGGCCAACCACTGGCAGGCGGCCGACTGGAGCGGTCGCGAGCGCGGGGGCAACAGCGCCGAGCGCGCGGCAATGCTGGCCGGCATCGAGGGCGACATCGCGCTCGACCTCGATTGGCTGCGCGCTCCGATCCTCAACGAGGGGACCCGCCTCGCCGTCGTCGCCGATCCAGCCGCCGGTCGCCTGCTCGCACGCGGCTACGAGGCCGACGGCCCGGCCACGAAGACCCTGGAGCTGACGGCTGCCTGAGCGTCTGGCGAGCCAATGAGCCGACCGGTTCGTGCCGAGCCCGCTCTCGAGGGTATCGCTCGTGCGCGATGTTGGCGGGGCAGCCGCGCGCAGGGAAGGAATCCCCAGCCCAGACTGGAGACACTTCATTCGATCGGCGGTATGAGCAGCAATTCTCAATGTGACCAATTTGGCGGTGTCGTGGGTAGCGGACGTGTCTGAAGTTGGGGGTGGCGGCTGCGGGGAGGGGCGTCAGCCGCCGAGAACGGAGGGCGGCGGTTTTCCTGCGGTCGAGGTCGCGACCAGCAGGGACCAGCTCTCGAACACCAGATATGTGGTGATGACGCGCAGCTCCCGGTTTCCTCATGCAAGCGTAGCATGAATCCCTCAACACTCCACCACCGTCACCGCCAGCCCGCCCTGGCTCGTCTCCTTGTACTTGTCCTGCATGTCGAGGCCGGTCAGGCGCATGGTCTCGACGACGGTGTCGAAGAAGACGATGTGCTGGCCATCGCCTGCGAGCGCGAGGGATGCCGCATTGACGGCTTTCACCGCACCCATGGCGTTGCGCTCGATGCAGGGCACCTGCACCAGGCCGCCGACGGGGTCGCAGGTCATGCCGAGATGGTGCTCGAGCGCGATCTCGGCCGCATTCTCGATCTGCTCGTTGCTGCCACCGAGCGCCGCGCAGAGCCCCGCCGCCCCCATGGCGGAAGCCGATCCGACCTCGCCCTGGCAACCGACCTCGGCGCCCGAGAGCGAGGCGTTCTGCTTGATGATGCCCCCGAACGCGGCCGCGGTCAGCAGGAATTTGTGCACGCCGCCCCGGTCGGCGCCGGGGCAGAGGTCGCGGTAATAGCGCACGACCGCCGGAATGACGCCGGCGGCGCCATTGGTCGGCGAGGTGACGACCCGGCCTCCGCCCGCATTCTCCTCGTTGACGGCGATGGCGAAAGCCGAGATGCGGTCGAGGCACTGGTGGGGATACTTCAGGTTGCGCCGCTCATCCTCGACGGCTTTGTCCAGCAGGTGCTTGGCCCGGCGGCGGACCTTGAGGCCGCCCGGCAGGATGCCCTCGGCCGCCAGCCCGCGGTCGATGCAGGACATCATCGCCGCAATGATGCGGTCGATGCTGTCGTCGACGTCCTCGGGTGAGCGCAGGCAACGCTCGTTCTCGAGCGCGATCTCGGCGACGGTCTTGCCCTGGCGGGTACAGATGTCCAGTAGCTCGCGGGCCGTGCTGAAGGGATGGGTGACACGCCTGCCATCGAGCCCGCCACCTGCTGGTTTGCCGGCCACATACTGGTCCTCGGAAACGACGAAGCCGCCGCCGACCGAGAAGTAGACACGGGATGCGATCTCCACGCCATCCTTTCCCAACGCGATCAGCCGCATGCCGTTGGGATGGCCGGGCGAGGGTGTCTTGAAGTCGAAGACGAGATCGGTGTCGGGATCGAAGGCGATCGCGCGGCGGGCTCCGAGCACCAGGCGCTTCGCTGAGCGGATCGCCGCAACGAGGCCCGGAATGGCGTTCGGGTCGATCTCGGAAGGGCGCTCGCCGCTGAGCCCGAGCAGGATCGCGTTGTCGGTGCCGTGGCCGCGCCCGGTGAAGGCGAGCGAGCCGTAGAGCACGACGCGCAACCGCTCGACCTGCTCGAGCTGGCCGAGCCGGTCGAGCCGCGTCAGGAAGCGCGCGGCGGCGACCATCGGCCCGACCGTGTGCGAGCTCGACGGGCCGATGCCGATCTTGAAGATGTCGAACACGCTGACCATGATACGCCGGCTCCGGGCTTGGGGACGTTTTCCGAGATCGAGGCTACCAGCCGTCGGGCACGTTGGCTCGCCCCAATTGCGCCGCGCAATGTCGGAAAGGCTGGTTGGGCATTGGGCAGCAGGCAGTAGGCAGTCGGTGGTCGGCAATCGGCAATCGGCAATCGGTATTCCCGCCCACTGCCCAATGCCGATATCGCCGCCGGCACCGGCGCCAGCAGCCTCGAACGCGACGGGGGGCGGAGCGGCTGGCCCATGAGGAAGAGTTCGGATGCGGCCATGC
>JANPDA010000425.1:0-3141 GCA_031431235.1 Hyphomicrobiaceae bacterium | reverse complement strand
ATGGCGGATTACGGCGCGAAGGGCGCCTAATCCGCCCTACGCGCTGAATGAATGTGTCAGAACACTTGTGGATGGCGATGAGCATGGATGTGGCTTTCATGCGTTCGTGAACTCGCGCTCACGCGACGAGTGTTGGATGGTCACGATGCTGACCTCGTCCGCATCGGCGATGACGTAGTACACGAGGTAGGGGTACTTGCGGACGACCAGCCTGCGTACGCCTGCGGTGTTCTGAGGCGTGCCAAGTCCGGGGAATTGCCCAAGCTGTGCGACCGTCCGCCGGATGGCGGCTTGCACGTTGGCGGCACCTGCGGGGCTGCGTGGCTTGAGATAGGCGGCAATGGAACGAAGGTCAGCGACCGCACGCGGCGAGTATGTGACCTTCATTCGACGAAGCTGCGGTAGGCGGCATCCACCTGTTCCGATGTTGCGCGTTCCCCGCGTTGGATTTGGGCGAGCCCTTCGAGCACCGCGGGCAGGTGCGCGGGATCGATGTCTTCGGGTTCACGGTCGTCATGCGCCAGATGGCAGATGTAGCCTGCAAGCTCTTGCTGCCGCTTGGGGGACAGCTTGCGCAGAGCGTCAATTGCTTGGTCGATGGTCGGAGCTGACATGGGGGTCTCCTTCACCGGAAATCATACCCGATTGCGCGTCATTTCCGCAAAGCCATTGTGCAACACCGCAAGCCCTTGAATCCGCACGCAGCGCTCGATGCCGCGAATGAACCGTTCGAAAGCAAACCGAAAAACTCCAACGTCCCGAGCAGAAATTCGGTGCCAGGCACCGGATCATCGACCGGTCTTATCCCCGCCCCCCATGCACCCGCCTACAATCGCCCCCATCCTCACCGCATGGGGCCGGAAACGCGCGCTGGCGTCTCGGTGGCGGGGAGCGTCGGAGTTGGGCCGGGACATAAGCTATCCCGGATCTTGCTGCCGTCCGGGATCGTGTCGATCACATCCCGGACTACTCTCCCGAGAAGGATGCGCGGGAGCCCTTGGTGGCGGAATGACCCAGCCGACGGCGACGGAGCGGCTTGCCCGCATCCGCAACTATTCGTTGGGCCGGCCGCTCCGTCCCCCATTCGTCGCTCCGCGCACCGCCGCGGAGGCCATTCGGCTTGCGCGCTAGGCGAACAATTCCAGCTGGCTCGCGTCGGGGCCGGCGTGGGGGATGCGGCGGCGACGGCTGAAATCGACATGGCCGGCGAGCACGGGATAGCGTTCGCGGAACACCGTCTCGGCCTGCTGCCGGCTGCCCACAAGCCGCTCCTCCCACCAGATCTCGTAGAGCCGGCGGGGATCGCATTGATAGCGCCGCAGCAGGTCCTTGCGCGGCACGCCGAGCCAGCGCGCGATCCAGATGTCGATCGCCTCGGCCTCAGAAATCCGGCCAGGCCTGCGGACGGGCGCGGGCGCGGGAGGGGACAGCTCGGCGATGATCATGATAGACACGGGAGCTCGAGCGAACGGATTGAGAGGCGTGAACATAGATGGAGCATTGTGGCGAGACCACGATTGGCCACAGGTGGCGGCCATGATCCTCTTTCCCGCGATCGATCTGAAGGACGGGCAGTGCGTGCGCCTGCGCCAGGGCGAGATGGCGGCGGCGACCGTCTTCAACGACGATCCGGCCGCCCAGGCCGCGAGCTTCGAGGCCGCAGGCTTCAGCTATCTGCACATCGTCGACCTCGACGGCGCCTTTGCCGGGCGGCCGGTCAATGCCCACGCGGTCGAGGCCATCCTGGGGCGTGTCCGCATGCCGATCCAACTCGGCGGCGGCATCCGCGATCTGGCCGCGATCGAGGCCTGGCTCGGCCGCGGCATCGCGCGGGTGATCCTGGGCACTGTCGCGGTGCGCAATCCGGAGCTGGTGCGGCAGGCCTGCCGCGAATTCCCCGGCCGAGTCGCCGTCGGCATCGACGCGCGGGGCGGCCGGGTCGCGGTCGAGGGCTGGGCCGAGGCGAGCGATCTCGAGGTGGTAGAGCTCGCCGCCCGCTTCGAGGACGCTGGCGTCGCCGCCATCATCACCACCGACATCGCCCGCGATGGGCTGCTGGGGGGCCTCGATCTGGAGGCAACGCTCGCGCTGGCTGCAGCGACGTCGATTCCCGTCATCGCCTCGGGCGGCCTCGCGGACATCGAGGATATCCGCCGGCTGCTGGAGCCGCGCTGTGCCAAGCTCGAAGGCGCGATCGCCGGCCGCGCTCTCTACGACGGCCGTCTCGACCCGGGGGAAGCGCTCGCGCTGATCGCGTCGGCCCGTTGCGAGCAAGGCGAGGCGCCATGCTGAAAGTCCGCATCATCCCCTGCCTCGACGTGAAGGACGGTCGCGTCGTCAAGGGCGTCAATTTCGTCGATCTGCGCGACGCCGGCGATCCGGTCGAGATCGCGGCGGCCTACGATGCGGCCGGCGCCGACGAGCTGACCTTCCTCGACATCACGGCGAGCCACGAGCAGCGCGCCATCATGCTCGACGTGGTGGCCCGCACCGCCGAGCGCTGCTTCATGCCGCTGACGGTGGGGGGCGGCGTGAGGACGCTCGAGGATATCCGGAGCTTGCTGCAAGCTGGCGCCGACAAGGTCGCGATCAATACGGCGGCCGTGAACGATCCGCGTTTCGTGCGGAAGGCGGGGGAGAAATTCGGCTCGCAGTGCGTGGTGGTGGCGGTCGATGCCAAGCGCGTCCCGGCGCCGGGCGAGCCTCCGCGCTTCGAGATCTTCACCCATGGCGGGCGCACGGCCACGGGCATCGACGCCGTCGACTTCGCCCGCGAGGTGGTCGAGCTCGGGGCCGGCGAGATCCTGCTGACCTCGATGGATCGCGACGGCACGCGGCAAGGCTTCGATCTCGAGCTGACAAGGGCGGTCGCCGACGCGGTGCCGGTGCCGGTGATCGCCTCGGGTGGCGTCGGCTCGCTCAGCCACCTGGTCGAGGGTGTGCGCGAGGGCCATGCCAGCGCCGTGCTCGCCGCCTCGATCTTCCACTTCGGAACAGCGACCATCGCCGACGCCAAGCGTGCAATGGCAGCGGCCGGCATCGCCGTGAGGCTGAATGCCTGAGCGCGCCCGCGATAGCGACTGCATCACGCTCGAGCCCTCGCGGCTGCTGGTGTTCGGCAACCCGCCCCTCGGCATCCAG
>JANPDA010000424.1:0-3940 GCA_031431235.1 Hyphomicrobiaceae bacterium | reverse complement strand
TTCCGGAACGACAAGCTGGTCGCGGCACCCTTGCATGGTTTGCCGGGACCAGGCGCTACCGGCCTGACACCGGTGACCGGCAGACTCCAATCCTCTGCGCTGGGATCGCATTGACTTGCGCTTGGTCGCGCGTCACGGTCTGGGCAATCCTTTTCCGCTGCCCGCTTCCCTTCAGGAACATCCATGTCACGCTTCAGTGTCCCGCTCGCGGCCCTGCTTGCCGCACTGCTCTGCATGGCCCTTCCCGCCGCCGCCAAGGACGGGCGCGACCTGCGCCGGTTCGCCGCCCGCCTCGACCTCGCCGCCGAGGGGCAGCGCCACGCCTATGTCGGCGCAGCCGAGTTGCGACTGGGCGGCCGTATCGAGCGCGATGCCTGGGCGGCCGGCGCCGTGGTCGAGATTGCAGCCGACGTGGGCGACGACCTTCATGCCTATGGCGCAACCGTCGCGATTTCGGGACCAGCTGGCGGCGACGTGACGGCCTGGGCCGCCCGGCTCGCTGTGACCTCGCCGCGCATCGGCGACGACCTCGACGGCCACGCCTCCACGATCACGGTCGGACCGGGAACGGCAATTGCCGGCATGACGCGGCTGGATGGCAGCAGGGTCGTGTTCGCGGGCTCGGGCACCGGCCGGATCCAGATCCACGGCGAGGAGGTGGAATTCTCCGGCGCAGCCAGCGGCCCGGTCGAGATCGTCGCAACGAAAGTGCGGATCACCGCCGCGGCACGGCTTGCTGCAGGCCTGACCGTGTTCACCATCGGCGAGCCGGTGATCGAGCCGGGTGCGGTGGTCGATGGCATCGTCACCACCAAGAGCCTCTATGAGGCTTCCTCCATGCGCCCCTATCTCCAGGGCGAGTTGATGCAGCAGGTGCGGCTCGCGCTCATTCTCGGCGCGAGTGGCCTCGTCGCCGGCATGGGCTTTCTGCTGTTCGGGCGCGGTGCGGTCGAGGATAGCGTCGACAACCTCGTCGATCATCCGAGCCAGTCGGCGCTCTGGGGACTCGGCGCGCTCGTCGTGCTGCCGCTGAGTGCGGTGGTGCTGGCGCTCAGCTTCGTTGGCATTCCGCTCGCGATCACGATCGTGCTGGCGTTGCCGATCCTGTTTCTGCTTGGGTTCGCGAGCGCGGGCTTCGGTGCCGGCGAATGGCTGTTCAATCGAGTCGGCGAGCCGGTCACCGGGCGGATGCGCGGCATGCTTCTGATGGCCGGGCTCGCGGCTCTGGCGCTGGCAACGCTGGTGCCTTTCGCGGGTCTCGCCGTGGTGGCGATTGCGGCCGTGCTCGGTCTCGGCGCCTTCCTGCGCACGCTCTACGGGCGGATGCGCGGCACCGAGCTGCATCCGGACCGTTGAGACACGCGGGCAGAATCTGAGGTTCTAAACTCTGAATCATACCAAAGTCCGGCTGTTTGGTCCCCGTTTTCCCGGCCGAAGGTGGGCCACCAGATGCCACGATTTGCCGCCGACCTACGCCCGCCTGAGAGCCGGGATCGAGGGCTGAGTGCGGCAGCCCCATGTCGTCGGACTCCTGGGCCCCGGATGACCGCTGCGCGGTTTCCGGGGAGACGGAGTGACAAAACGATCGTCCGGTCAGCTCTTGCACACGCTCGCGACCGTGACGCAGGTGTAGCCGCCCTGGTCGGGCCGGCACTTCTGGCTCTTGACCGTGATCTTGTCGCTCTCGAACGGCCAGTTGCCGGTCACCTGCTGGATGATCTCGTAGGATTGAAACTTCGCCATCCCGAGGTCGCCGCCCCATCCTTCGCCCGCCTTGGTGATGCAGCCGGCAGCCGAGGCCTCCAGCGATCCGAGTGCGAGACCTGCAAGCGCTGCCGCGACGAATGTCGATCTGTTCATGCCAGACTCCCGTTTCCCGTTGAAGCCAACGCACTTTGGAACGGCCAGAGCCAGTTTCCCAGTCCCCGGCGGGCCTCCACTGCTCGTGCGCACAGGATTCCGCGCGGCGCGTGACCGAGTTGCATCACCAATTGAAGTGTCGGCGTTCAGAGCAGCCCGAGCGCGGCCAACTCGGCCCGCATCTCCGCCGGCATTTGCGACGCGCCCCGCCAGGCCTTGCCGAGGTCGGGCGGCGCATCGTCCGCCACCAGATAGCGCCAGCCCTGGAAAGCACGGCGCGGCGTCGGTCGGACCGGGACCAGTTTCTCGGCGAACACCAGATCGCAGCAAGCGAGGCCATTGGCATCGACCGCCTCGCGGATCTCGACCAATGACTGGCGGACCTGGATCGCGCCCTTGATCACCCAATAGAGCGAGCCCCCGGGCACGATTTCATCGGCGCGGCGGGGCAAGCTGCGGGTGCGGTGGATCAGCTCGGCCGGCTTGCGGGCAGCCTTCAGCGCACGCAACTCCGCGCGATCGGAGGTGGCGAGGTGCTCGATCGAGTCGATGCCGACGCAGAGCTTGATCAGGTGGAGGGTCATGACGGCAGAGTGGCGCCTCGGGTCCCCGGCCGCAAGTGGACCTCGACTGGGTCGTCCACAGTCTCAGCTACCCTTGCTCACCTGCGCCGCGTAGGCCACGAGCATTTCCGTCACCAGGTCGATCTCGACCAGTGGGCGGCTGAGCCATCTGTTGGGCGGGCGAACCTCGTAGCTTCCTGCTTCGAGCACGCGCTTCAGGACGCCATCCTCATACATGAGGCCGCGATGCGTATCCTTGATCGTGACGACGTGCTTGGGCATGCGTGGTCCCATGACACAACGTGGAAGAAGAGCGGAGGGAGCGCATGAGCCTGCGCCCCCTCGCGCCCCGTGATCTTCGCAGCCAGGCCGATACGAGGGACAAGCCGACCAGATTGGCAAACTGCGAACCCTTGGCTTGCAGTGCAGCAAGGGGGCGTTACGGTTTGAGGCTTGCCTCTGACCCTGCCGAAGACAAGCGGACTTTAGGCGCGAGCCTAGTGTTCCGTCCCATTCATTCGATTCCGGCGAAGCTGGATCAATGAATGGAAAGACGGAACACAAACAAGGAGGTAGCTAGTGGGCTGGCCATTCATTTGGGGTACCGAATGAATGAGTCGGAACACTAGCCGCCTCAGCGGACGAAAAGCAGGCCAATGCAGAGCAAGCCGGTTCCGATTGAAAGGCCCAAGCCCACACCCCGCCTACTCCGAGCAGGACCACAGCCAGCACGAGTGCCGCGGCACCACCGCCAAACCCCGCAGCCGTCGTTGCCGGATAGACGTGACCAGCCGTCTCAGCAAGCCTGGAGGTGGCCAGCGCCAAGATCGTCACCCAGGCGATGATGAGCCCACCATCGGCGACGGGAGGAGGGCCGGAGCTGTGGTAATCGTGCGGATAGCCCCCGTTGTCGTTGAAGACCCACACGGGTCGATGGTCGCGCTGCCGATCATGCTCTGACATGCGATCAGCCCTTGCCGCTATGGCCGCTGCTCGAGCCGCGTCACGCGCGTCTCCAGATCATCGATCCGGCGCGAGCTCCTGATCAGCGTCTCGATCTCGCGAGCGACGCCCTCGTGGCGAACGTTCGCCATGGCCGAAAGCCCGAGCGCCGTCGTCACGCTCTCGCGCGCATCATCCAGGCTGCGATCGAGACGATCGAACCGCTTCGTATGCTCGTCCTGAACCGTCTTCATTTCCTGCTGGGTCGCACGCATCTCGCGCAGCAACCGCAACACCAGATTGTCGGCTTCGTCCACCATGACGTCCTCACGCATCGTCCCTTCACGATGAGAACAAAGATAGTACGAAAGTGTCGTGGAGTCAACAACGGAGCAAGCCGCGAGCTGCGTCTCCTACTCCGCCGCCTCCGCATGCCTCGCAGCGCCCGCCCGCGCCTTCGCCGCATCGATACGCGCCTCGATCACCGGGCGGAAGTGCTTGATCAGACCCTGGATCGGCCAGGCGGCGGCATCGCCCAGCGCACAGATGGTGTGGCCCTCGACCTGCTTCGTCAC
>JANPDA010000423.1:0-4392 GCA_031431235.1 Hyphomicrobiaceae bacterium | reverse complement strand
GCCGGCCAACCCCGGCGGCCTATGCCGTTGCCGATCCGCATCGTGCCCGTGCCGGATGATACGGATTTCGACTGATCAGCTCCCGCCCGAGAGCCGGGATCGAGGGACCGACGCGGCAGCCGAGCTGCTCGTTGCGCTGGGCCCCGGCTCGCGCTTTGCGCGGCCGGGGAAACGGACCAGGAGTTGATCGACTGGAGTTGGCATGAGCTTCATCCCCGCAAGCTTTCGTTAGGGATCATTGCTGTGCGGAAGCGAACGATCCAATTTTAAAACCTCTCTTGACACGTCCTAAAAACCCTTCCGCTAGAACAATTGCTGAAGGTGCGGATCTCCTCACGGTGATCCGTGCTTGCCGCAGGCGCCCTTCGCCCGGGATCCGATCTGGTCCCGGGCGAAGGGCGCGGTTGCGGCCGGGAGAGGCATAGGGCGGGACGAACCCACCCTGACTAGTGAACGGAATGGGAGACATGGCAGACATCAACGGCACAGGCGACGCCGACAAGATCGACGGCGGCAAGGCCGCCGACACGATCTATAGCCAGGGCGGTGACGACACCGTCAACGGCGGCAAGGGCAACGACAGCCTCTTCGGCGGCAACGGCAACGACAGCATCGCGGGCCAGTCCGGCGACGATCTGATTAGCGGCGGCAAGGGAATGCCCGGCGCGCTCAATCTCGACAAGCTGGTGATGACCGAGGACTACAAGGGCTCGGTCACCTTCCTCAGCGAGTCGGCGGGCTACCGCAACACGCTCGGCATGTACAAGATCGACGCCAAGGGCAATATCTACGGCGTGCAGGTCCTGTTCGCCAACGCCTCCCTGAAGGGCTCGGGCGGCGATCTGGAAGGCGGCAAGTCGAAGGCCGAGTTCGCGGTCAAGGCCGGCGAGAAGATCGCCTTCTTCGTCGTACCCGACGCGTTCAGCAGCAAGACCAACGCCGAGATGCTCAGCAGCGGCAAGGGCAGCTTCGAGCTGCGCGATGCCAAGGGCCAGCCCGGCACCGTGAACGGAGGCGAGCTCGCGCTCACCTACGTGCTCGACGGCAAGGCAACGGCGATCACCTCGGCCCACGGCACCTCGACCTACCACAGCTTCATGGGCGATACCCGCGGCGTCAACGGCGACGGGCTCGACCACGTGCATGGCGAGGTCAACAAGGCCGAAGGCAACCTCAAGATCGGCTTCGAGGACCTCTGGAACGGCGGCGACAGGGACTTCGACGACAGCGTTTTCGTCGTCAACATCGGCGTCAACAACGCCAATGGCCTGAAAAAGCCGTCGGTCGCCCCGGCTCCCGGCGTCGACGACGACATCCTGTCGGGCGGCGAAGGCAACGACGTCATGTACGGCATGCGCGGCTCCGACAAGCTCGCAGGCGACAACGGCAACGACAAGATGTGGGGCGGGTCGGGCAACGACTGGCTCTCGGGCGATGTCGGCAACGACAACGTCTCGGGCGACAGCGGCAACGACGAGGCCCGTGGCGGCGAAGGCGACGACCTCGTCACCGGCGGATCGGGCGACGACAGGCTCCAGGGCGAAGCGGGCAACGATCGCATGGTCGGTGGCTCGGGCAACGACACGCTCGACGGCGGCAAGGGCAATGACGCGCTGGATGCCGGCTCGGGCAACGACTGGCTCGTTGCCAGCTCGGGCGGCGACAAGTATCTCGGCGGCTCGGGCTCCGATACGCTCGACCTGTCCGGGCTCGGCTCCAAGGCGGTCGTCGACCTCTCCAAGAGCTATTTCAAGGCAGTGGACGCTTCCGGCGGCCTCCAGAGCATGGAGAACGTGGTCGGCACCGGTTTCGCCGACCAGATCCGCGGCAGCAAGGCTGCCAACGCCATCGACGGCGGCGACGGCGCGGATTGGATCCGCGGCGCCGAAGGCTCCGACGTGATGAAGGGCGGGTTCGGTGCCGACGACTTCGTCCTCTTCAAGAAGGATGTCGCCGACGGCAGCAAGCTCGGCAGCACCGACACCATCCTCGACTTCGACGTGAAGCAGGGCGATCAGCTCATGCTGCACGACCTGGTCAAGGGCGGCGATGCCAGCAAGATTTTCTCGGTCGAGGACACCAAGGCCGGCCTCATGATCTCCGCCGAGATCAAGGGCGTCGACTTGGACGTCGTGCTGCTCGCCGACGTGCATGGCCTTTCGCTGAAGGAGCTGATCGCGATGGACGCGATCGTGCTCTGATCCGGCACTGATCGAGACGAAAGCAAGGGCCGCTCGCCTTTCAGGAGGCGGGCGGCCCTCGTCCGTCGTGGGGGAAGGCTCGAGAATCGGCTAGTGTTCCGACTCATTCATCCGGTACCCCAAATGAATGGCCAGCCCACTAGCCAACTCTATGTTTGTGCTCCGTCTTTCCATTCATTGATCCAGCTTCGCCGGAATTCAATGAATGGGACGGAACACTAGGAGCTCGGGCAGCATCGAGGAGTGACCCATGCCCCGGATCGCGATCATCGTCACGCTGCTGCTGGCGCTCGCCCCGCCAGCCCATGCCGGCTGCCGCTCCGAGCAAGCCGCGCTCATCAGTTTTCCCCCGGCCGGGACCGACGGAGGGCTGCCCGAGCCGCGCGCCATCCTCTCCCTCCTTGCCGGCAAGGGCTGGGGGATCGCGGAAAACGTACGCATCGTCGCTGACGAGACGGCGCCGGTTGCTCAGGTGCTCGAAGCCCGGCTGCCGCAAGGCTCCCTCAACCCCAAGCACAAGACCGCGCCCAAAGGCGGCATGGGCTTTCGCTGGAAGGCCGGCATTCCAGCTGGCGCGACGACTGCGTGCCTTTCCTATGGGCTCTGGCTCGCCCCCGATTTCGCCTTCAACAAGGGTGGCAAGCTGCCGGGCCTGTTCGGTGGCTCGGGGCCGGCCGGGGGCAAGCTCGCCGACGGCCAGAACGGCTTCTCGGTGCGCCTGATGTGGCGGTCGGGCGGCGCCGGCGAGATCTACGCCTACATTCCCGGCCATCCCGACAAGCGGGGCCGCAGCATCGAGCGTGGTGCGTTCTACTTTCCGCGCGCACGGTGGATTGCCGTCGAGCTGGAGGTGGGCCTCAATTCGCCCGGAAATGGGGATGGAATCCTGCGCCTCGCCATCGATGGGGAGGTTAAAATTGCGTTAACCGAGGTTTTCTACCGTAGCGATGCTTCGCTCGGGATCGACGGGGTCATGGCCGACATTTTCTATGGCGGCAAGGATCTCGCTTGGGCGGCACCCCACGACACGACGGTCAGGTTGACGCCGTTCGAGCTTTCCTGGAGATAGCATCGCGATGACGAAGCATCAGTCTGGCCTTCCGCGCGGCAAGTGGTCGAAGGTGCCCCGGTCCCGGATCGAGGCCCTCACGGCGAATGCAAGGGATACCATGACGACTGTTCATCCGTTGATCCTGTCGGGCGGCTCGGGCACGCGGTTATGGCCGCTGTCGCGCAAGGCCCATCCCAAGCAGTTCCTGTCGGTGCTCGGCAGCGAGAGCCTGTTCCAGGACACCTGCCTTCGCCTGTCGGACTCCGTATTCGAGCGCCCGACCGTGATTGCCAACGAAGCCCACCGCTTCCTGGTCGCCGAGCAGATGCGCCAGCTCGATCTCGTGCCAGCCGGCATCGTGCTCGAGCCGATGGGTCGCAATACCGCGCCCGCCGCCATTATCGGCGCGCTGATGGCGGCGCGCGAGGATGACAGCCGGCTGCTGCTGATGCTGCCGTCGGACCATGCGATCACCGATCGCGAGGGTTTCATCGCGACCGTCAAGGCCGGCATCCCGGCGGCGGAAGCCGGCAGCATCGTCACTTTCGGCATCAAGCCGACGCACCCCCACACCGGCTACGGCTACATCGAGGCCGCGGGCGGCGACGGCGGCGTGCTCGACGTCAGCCGCTTCGTCGAGAAGCCGAGCGAGGCCAAGGCCCGCGAGTACGTCGAAAGCGGCCGCTTCTTCTGGAATGCCGGCATCTTCCTGTTCACCGCGCATGCACTGCTGGAGGCCGCCGACCGCTGCTGCCCGCAGATCGTCAGCGCCTGCCGCAACGCGCTTCTCAACGCCAAGAGCGACCTCGATTTCACCCGTCTCTCCCAACCCCATTTCGCCGAGGCCGAGAGCATCTCGCTCGACTATGCGATCATCGAGCGCTCCGACAACATCAAGTGCGTGCCGATGCAGGCGGCCTGGAGCGATCTGGGCTCGTGGACCGAAATCTGGGAAGCCTCCCCCAAGGCCGCCGACGGCAACGTCGCCCGCGGCGACGCGCGCTTCCTGAAAGCCAAGAACAGCTTCGCCTACTCGGACGGCGGCGCTGCCGTGTCGGTCGTCGGGCTCGAGGACGTTGTTGTGGTCGCAACCCGCGACGCCGTGCTCGTCACCTCCAAGGCAGAAGCGCAATCGGTGAA
>JANPDA010000422.1:0-8894 GCA_031431235.1 Hyphomicrobiaceae bacterium | reverse complement strand
GCTTCGCCCCAGGTGTCGGTCAGCAGGAACCCTTGCGGGTAGGGGTCGCTCGGATCGAGGCCGATCTGATGCAGGCCGTGGATCCAGCTGCGGCCCGAGACGCGGGTCATGACGGCCGTGCGGTTGCCGACCGCCGTCTCGGCGACCAGTTCCACCTCGAACTCAGAGCCGATGATCGAGCGTGCCGTCACCTTCGCCCCGACCTTCACCTCGCCGCGGGCGTGGCGCAGCGCCATGCGGGCTGCGTTGCCCGTGCCGCACGGCGAGCGGTCGATCCGGCCGGGCGGCAGGATGGTGGCCCCGACCGGAGCGCCGTCCTGCGCCCAGCCGAGCAGCATCGTGTAGGAGATGCCGCGGATCTCGGGGATCTCGGGGTGAACCACCTCGATGGTGCGGTTGAGAGCCTGTTGCGTCTTCATCCCGATATCGACGAGGCGTCGCGCTGTCGCCGGCTCGATGCCGAATCCGAGCTGGGCGACGTCGATCAAGGCATAGAAGCAACCGCCATAGGCGATGTCGACCTTGACGCGGCCGAGGCCTGGCACCTCGACGTCCAGGTCCCGACGGTCGAGGAAGGCTGGCGTCATGTCGAGGGTGACACGCTCGCATTTCCCGCCCTTGCAGCGCGCGGTTGCGGTGACGAGGCCGGCTGGGGTCTCGAGCCGCACGATCGTCTCGGGCTCGCGCATCTCGATCATGCCGGTTTCGAGCAGCACCGTCGTCACGCAGATCGAGTTCGAGCCCGACATGGCATGCGCCCGGTCGCCCTGCAGGATCATGAAGGCGGCATCGGCCTCTGGGATCGTCTTGGGGATCAGGATGTTGGTCGACATCTGCGCCGAGCCGCGCGGCTCGAGCACCAGGAACCGCCGCAGCCGGTCGTCGACCTCGTTGAGGAAGCGCAATTTCTCGGCCGGCGTGCGGCCGGGAATGTTGGGCAGGCCCCCGGTCACGACCCGCCCGACCTCACCTTCGGCATGGGCCTCCACCATGGTCACGAATCGTTGCCAGCGCATTCACGTCTCCGTCGTCCGATAGCTCACCTTCGACTTCATTGGCCGCATGCGAATCCGCCCCGGCGCGATCACAGCGAAGTTGCCTGCCCAATCGTCACGCTCGGCAATGCGGGCAGCCACCACCTCGCCTGCCTTGTCGGAAGCTGGCATCGGTAAACGGAAAAGCACGATACCACATGTCGCCGGCAATCCCATGTGCCAGGCAAGCTCGCCGAAGTCCTTGTCGAAGGTCAGTAGGATTCGAGAATCGCGCATTGCCCAGGCCAAGACGTCCACGTCACGCGAACTCGGCGCGTCCGTCTTGATCCAGATGACATCGTGCCCGTCGGCACGAAGCGCGGCCACGGCGTCGCCAGGAAAATTCTCATTCGCCAGGAAGCGCATTGGCGCCGGTGCTCCGGTAGACGCGCTCGGAGCTCAGCAGGTCCCGCGCGTATGCGAGGCAGGCAGCGATATCCTCTGCAACCACACCTGGGTATTGACGGATAATGTCTTCCGTCCTCCATCCATCCGCCATCAGGCCGATGATGAACTCGACGGACAGGCGAGTGCCGCGAATGACCGGTTTTCCGAGGAGAACCTCCGGATCGACGACGATCCGGCTCTGGTCGAGCATTGCGAATACCTTTCCGGGTGGTCCTGCTCTCGCCAGCATGGGACCGACGTGGGCCACTCGTTGGATACGCTTCGGACCCGGCCATCGCAAGTCTGACCTTGCACGAGAGTAATGGATCGAATCGAGCTTGGTGGGGAAGCACGGGCTCGCAGGAAGCCAGCGGCGACCTCCGATTTGAGCACCCGGCCGCTCGTCCACAGCTAAAGCCTTGCCCTCCATCGTCGGGCCCGGCTACATCTGCCATTCAATCGTAGGGGGGCGCCCACGGGCGGGACGAAATCATGCTATCGGTTCTGAACCTCATCAGTGAAGCGGCGAACATCTATATGATCGTGCTGGTGGCCAGCGTGGTCATGAGCTGGCTGATCGCGTTCGACGTGATCAATCGCCGCAACCGCTTCGTCTTTACGCTGTGGGACACGTTCAATCGCGTGACCGAGCCGGTGCTCGGGCCGATCCGGCGGATACTGCCCAATCTGGGCGGGATCGATATCTCGCCGATCCTCGTGCTGCTGCTGCTGATGTTTCTCAGGGACTTCCTCTGTCGTGATTTCCAGGCCTGTGGCTTCTGACGGGAGCCAACCCTGGCGCGCGACCAAGACCGGCATCCGACTCGCCGTTCGCCTGACACCGCGGGCCGCGCACGACCGGGTCGAGGGACTGGTGGAGCGCCCGGATGGCGTCTGGCTCGCGGCGAGCGTCGGGGCGGTTCCACAGAAGGGGCAAGCCAACGACGCGCTCACGCGCCTCATAGCCGAGTGGCTCGGACTGCCGCGCAGGGCGGTCATCCTGGCGACCGGGGGACAGTCACGTGCCAAGCAGGTCGACATCACAGGCGAGCCCGATGAGCTCGTCGCCAGCATCCGCGCAGCACTCGAAGTGCCCGGCGGAATTCAATCCACACGACATTGAAGAGGAGCGGCACATGGCAGGTACGGTCATTGACGGCAAGGCAGTCGCAGCGGAGCTGCGCGTTGCGATCGCGCGGGCGGTCGCAGACCTGGGCGCGCGCCATGGGGTGAAGCCGGGCCTGGCCGTGGTGCTGGTCGGGGAGGACCCGGCGAGCCGGGTGTATGTGACCAACAAGGCCAAGCAGACGGTCGAGGTCGGCATGGCATCGTTCGAGCACAAATTGCCGGTGACGACGTCGCAGGCCGAGCTGCTCGCGATCATCGCCCGGCTGAATGCCGACAGCAACGTGCATGGCATCCTCGTACAATTGCCGCTGCCCAAGCAGATCGACAGCCAGAAGGTGCTGAACGCGATCGATCCTGGCAAGGACGTGGATGGATTCCATCCGATCAATGCGGGGCGCCTCGCGACCGGCGAGCCCGCGCTCGTTCCCTGTACGCCCTTGGGCTGTGTGATCCTGGCGAAGAAGGCGATGCCCAGCATGAGCGGCGCCGAGGCCGTGGTGATCGGCCGCTCCAACATCGTCGGCAAGCCGGTAGCGCAGCTTCTCCTGAACGAGAACTGCACGGTCACGATCGCTCATTCGCGCACCCGCGACCTACCCGCCGTGGCGCGCCGTGCCGACCTGCTGATCGCCGCAGTCGGGCGGCCCGAGATGGTGACCGGCGACTGGGTGAAACCCGGCGCAGTCGTGATCGACGTCGGCATCAACCGGATCGAGCGCGGGGGGAAAAGCATCATCGTCGGCGACGTCGAGTACGCGAGCGCTTCGGCGGTTGCGGGCGCGATCACGCCGGTGCCGGGCGGCGTCGGGCCGATGACGATCGCGTGCCTGTTGCGCAATACGGTGCAGGCGGCCTGCGCGCAGGCGGGGGTGGCGCTGCCGGGGCTGTGATCCCAACCCATCAGCTCAGTCGTCGCTAACGCGAGAGCAGGGCTTCCTTGCGCACATACATGAAGATGTAGAGCGCCGTCGAGGGTAGCAGGGACGTCACACCGTCGAGCCGGCCAAGCGCCTGATTGGCTCGTTCCAGCAGCCCGAGCATGCGGTCGAGGGCGACAGGGGGCTCCGTCGGCAGCGGCCGTGGCAAATATGCACGCACGGTCTCCCCAGCCGAGTGCAGGCTCAGAGGACGGCCGATGCGGAGTGGAGAATGCGCCATTCGAGAGGGGTGAGCCCGGTTGCTTTTAAAGGATAACAGCTTATCGTTCAAAAGCCTGATGCGCAATTGAAGGATGCCGGGGCTCGCGTCCTTCGGTGCCGGCCTCAGAGGGCATGGCCTAACGGCGCGCGACCGCGACCATGCAGCGAGCCCCTGCCGCGCGGTTTTCACCTATGGCTTCATGCCGCACCCGGCATTGAATCCCGAACGCGCTGTAACCATGTCACATCGAAGCGAAAGATCGGGACGTGGCTGCCGGATGTTGCGGCACGCGCGCGGCCCGCGGCAGCGTCGTATGACGCCTAGTGTTCTGACGCATTCATTTGGTGCCCCAATTGAATGAGTCATAACACTAATCAACTCTTTGTTTGTGTTCCTTCTTTCCATTCATTGATCCAGCTTCGCCGGAATCGAATGAATGGGACGGATCACTAGCATACGCAACAGGTGGAACAAGCGATGGAATTGGTCTCAGCTGCCGTAGAGATGCCTTGGCTCGGGATGCCAGCGGGCTATTGGATACTGTTTCTCGGGGCAGTCGTGCTGCTTCTCGCCTTCGACCTGGGCATTCTGCACAGCAGCTCGCACGAGATCGGCGTCGCCGAGAGTTTCAAGCTGTCGGCGTTTTTCGTGTCGACCGGGCTGTTGTTCGCGGTGGCGGTCTGGTTCATCTACTATCATGCCGATCCGGCGGTGTTGTACGACCCTTATCTCACCCAACAGCCCGATGCGTCGCACCGCGCATGGACAGCGGCTGAGCTTTATCTGACCGGCCTCCTCGTCGAGCAGAGCCTGTCGCTCGACAACATCTTCGTGATCTCGCTCGTCTTCGCCTATTTCGGGGTGCCGCGCCGCTACCAGCACCGAGTGCTGTTCTGGGGCATCCTCGGGGTCATCCTGATGCGCGGGCTGATGATCACGGCCGGCGCCGCCATCATCAACGAGTTCCACTGGGTGCTCTATCTGTTCGGCGCCTTCCTGCTGGCGACCGGCATCAAGATGCTCTGGATGGTCGACGAGGAGCCCGACATCGGCAACAATGCGGTGTTGAAATTCTTCCGCCGGCGGATGCGCGTGACGGACGAGCTGCACGGCGACCAGTTTTTCGTGCACGCGCCCGATGCCAAGTCCGGCCGCATGTTGCTGCATGCGACGCCGCTATTCCTGTGCCTCGTCGTGATCGAGGTGATCGATCTCGTATTCGCTGTCGACTCGGTGCCGGCGGTGTTTGCGATAACGCGTGAGCCGTTCATCGTCTATACGTCCAACATCTTCGCGATCCTGGGCCTGCGGTCGCTCTATTTCGCGCTCGCCGCAATGGTGCATCGCTTCCATTATCTCAAGTACGCGCTCGCGCTGGTGCTCGTCTTCATCGGCGGCAAGATCCTGCTGACGCCGCTGCTGGGTCTGGAAAAGTTCCCGTCTGAATTGAGCCTCGGGGTCACGGTTGCCCTGCTCGGCGGCGGCATTATCTATTCACTCTGGAGCACGAGCTCCGCGGCAGGCGACACGGGCGCCCCGGTCGTCCAGGCGCCCGAGAAACTCGAGGTCACTGAACGCTGAGGCAAGAAGGTCGCCCGATATGGCGCTGCAGAACCGCGTCACTCCTCGAGGCGAGATCGTTGCCACGCCCGAGCGCGGCCTCTTCATGGGCAATCGTGGTGGTCAGATGCATGACAGCGAGCGCCGGCTGACGGGGCGGCGTTGGGTGTCGAGAGCCTGGATCACCTGTCTGCTCGCCTACAAGGGTTGGCACGAGCAGATCATGCAACCGGGCCGCTATACGCAGCTGTTCTTCCTCGACGAGGCGACGGCGCTCGCGGCCGGGCATCGGCCATGCGCGCTCTGCCGGCGGGCGGATTTCAAGCGGTTCATGCTGGCGTTCGGGCAAGTGCAGGGCTGGACGGAGCCGACGCGCGTTGGCCCGGTCGATCGCATTCTGCACGCGGAGCGGCTGGGCGCGGGGGGTGCCAAGCGAACCTACCGCGCATTGCCGGAAGCATTGCCCGACGGCACTTTGGTGCAGCTGCAGGGTGTGCCCCATCTCGTTGCAACCAAACGAGCGCATGCCTGGTCGGCGGCCGGCTACGGAGCGTCCTCGCCGTTGCCAGCCGGCACGATCGAAGTGCTCACGCCACCTTCGATCGTGGCGGTCTTGCGCCGTGGCTACGGGCCTGTCATTCACCCCAGCGCATCGACGGCATTCTGACCCTCCTGACGTAGCGTCCGACCGGATAGGGGCTGCCACAACATGATCCGATCGAGCCTCAAGCGTTCGCTGCGCGGCGTCTACATCGTGATCGGTCTGGTGCTCGCCACCTCGCTCGCGGCCAAGCTGTTCGAGTCGATCGAGCCGCTGCCCGGCTTTCGGCTCGGCGCGCTGTACGACTACCTGAAAGACATGTCGCTGCTGATCGTCACAGTGGCGGCGGCCTATCTCACCTACATCTTCCAGAAGCGCTCGAGCTTTCTCGATGCGCTGCGCGAGGAATGGCAGGACATCATCGCCACCAAGTCGGCGCTGATCGCCTATTGCGACAAGGCGAGCCCTGGGGCTGACGACTACCTGTCCGCGTTCCTCAGGCTCAGCGAGACGATCGACAACATGCGGATCGTCTACAGCAATGTCGGGGAGACGGACGAGCTGATCGGCCTCTATCCGTTCTCGCCGCTGCACGACATGCGGCGCGCCTTGCAGTCGATCGAGCCGAGCGCAGCATCCGCGCCGGGGCTGGCGGAGCGCCGCCTCGTCAAGGAGGCAGTGCTGCAGTGCTTCTACGCGGTCAGGGAAGCCTTCCTCGACGAGCTCGACCTGGAGGCGCCCTCGACCCCGATCCTGCCTGTCGGGGGACGCCGCAGGAAGCGGACTGGCTCGACGGAATCGGCGCGGCGCTGGCAGGACAGGCAAGTCGAGAGCCTGGCGAGGATGCCGGGCGGGCGGGCGGATATCGGCCAGCTACTGATCCGGCTACGGCAACAGGAGGCCGAGGGCGAGCAGGAGCGGGCCAAGGCGCGGGGGGCTTAGCGCGCCGTCAGCCGGCGCGGCGAGGTGCTTCTTCCTGGACACGTGCGGCCGACTGGAGCGCCGCATAGGCGATGTTCACGCGCCGTGCGACTGCGCTCACGTAGTCCGCTACTTCCGCGGGCAGATCGAGGCCGGCGAAGCGATCGGGGTGATAGAGCTTGGCCATCTTGTGATAGGCCGCACGGATCTGGTCGCGATCGGCACCGGCAGTGACATGCAAGATGGCGTGCGGATCGAAGCTGTCGAACTGGCGCTCGGCGCGAGCGATCTGATCGGCCTTGGGTGCGGCAAGCGAGCGCACGGCAACGACTGATTGCTTCGAGACGAAAGTGCGCTCGCCGTCATAGGTCTCGAACTCCAGAAACCCACCTTGGGCATTCAGCTCGTCACCGAGCGCGCGCGTGACGAGCACATGGAGGCGCCCGGACACGCGCTCGCCAGACTGCAGCGTCAACTCGACGGCATAGGGCGTCTTCTCAGCCTCGCCATGGCGATTGTCGATCTTGCCGCGCTCGAACATGCTGGACTCTCTCTGCCCGATCTCGTCCGTGCCGACGGGTGCGCCGGCTCGGATCAGTCAAGGCAAGAACCATGCCTCTTCGTCGGGCCAGGCGAGCCGATGGCACGACAGATGGGGGCCAGAGGGGTCGCGAAAGGGCCAAATCCGCCGCGCAAATCCGGAACGCCGACGCGCGATTGCCGAAGATCCCGGTCGACGGGTTTGGGATTGCTCGAGAGCTTCGGTCGAGTGGTGCTCGCGCTTGTCGCGAAGCCGTGATTTGCTGCGGGGACGTTCGACACCTATTTCGTCGAGTGAAGCTGCTCGTCCCCACACTCGCCCCGCACGAGCGGCAGAAGGAGATTGCTCATGCTGATCAAGCGCTCGCGTGGCTGGGAGCTGAAGGAAGCGGTCGCAACACCCGAAGCGGTGGCGCTCAACCGCAGACAAGTGATCGCGGGCGCCGCGGCGGTCGCGGGCGGCATCATCGCCACGGCGGGTGCTGCCCGGTCGAGCTGGCTGTTCGGCGGCGTGGACGAGGAGGCCGTCAAGAAGACGATCGAGGCGGTCAAATCCGATCCGAGCTTCGCGCTCTACCCGGTCAAGCAGAACCCGGCTTTTGCCACGGCTGGCCGCGAGATCACGCCCGAGGTGATCAACGCCTCCTACAACAATTTCTACGAGTTCGGCTCGAGCAAGGTGGTGTACGAGCCGGCGCAAGCTCTCAACCTGCGTCCATGGACCATCAAAATCGATGGTCTGGTCGAGAAGCCGCTCGAGGTCGGGATCGACGATCTGCTGAAGCAGATGCCGCTCGAGGAACGGATCGTTCGCCACCGCTGCGTCGAGGCCTGGGCGATGGTGGTGCCGTGGTCGGGCTTTGCCCTGAAGAGCCTCGTCGAGCTGGCGAAACCCCTGGGCTCGGCCAAATACGTGCGCTTCGAGACCTTCCTCGACAAGGCGATTGCGCCCGGTCAGGGCTACGATTTCGGCTATCCCTGGCCCTATGTGGAGGGGCTGACGATGGCGGAGGCGACCAACGAGCTCGCGTTCATGGCGACGGGCGCCTATGGCAAGCCGCTCGCCAAGCAATTCGGCGCGCCGATCCGGTTGCATACGCCATGGAAGTACGGTTTCAAATCGCTGAAGTCGATCGTCAAGATGAGCTTTACCGAGGAGCGGCCGAAGAGCTTCTGGGAAAGCCTGCAGGCGAGCGAGTACGGTTTTTGGGCCAACATCAACCCGGAGGTGTCGCATCCGCGCTGGAGCCAGGCCACGGAGCGTGTGCTCGGCACCGACGAGCGGGTGCCGACCATGCTCTACAACGGCTATGGCGAGTGGGTCGCCAGCCTCTATCAGGGCCTCGAGGGCGAACGGTTGTTCGTCTAGCCGGTCCGCGATCGTTGCCTCAGAAGGCGGCAAAGCCGGCGAAGGCCGGGAACTGGATCGATTGCAGCATCGGTCCTCCGTTGGAGCCTCGACTTGGGAGCGGCCTGTCGCGCCATAGGCTCACAACGGAATGTTGTCGTGCTTCTTCCAGGGGTTCTCGACGGTCTTGCCGCGCAGCATGTTGAGCGCGCGCGCAATGCGCTGGCGGGTGTGACGCGGCAGGATCACCTCGTCGATGTAGCCGCGCTCGGCGGCGACGAACGGGTTGGCGAAG
>JANPDA010000421.1:0-2272 GCA_031431235.1 Hyphomicrobiaceae bacterium | reverse complement strand
GTTGCACGAGACCCAGCGGATGTCGGCGCCCAGCGCTTTCAGCGTCTCGATCAGCACGGCGGTCTGGATCGTCATGTGCAGCGAGCCCGCGATGCGCGCGCCCTTCAAGGGTTGCCGGCCCGCGTACTCCTCGCGCGTCGCCATCAGGCCGGGCATCTCGGTCTCGGCGATCGAGATCTCCTTCCTGCCCCACTCGGCGAGCCCGATGTCGGCGACGAGATAATCCTTGCTGGTCATGCTCGGTTCCCTTCGTGGCGTGCGGACGGTCCAGCCAGCGGACACCGCGCTTCCCTGGTGCCTCATAGCGAGCGCGACCCGTCCTAGCAACCACGCCTGCACCAGGCGATCCCGTTCGCCCACAGCAGCAATTCCGCCGAGGCGAGCACCCCACCGTTGAAGGTGGCGCGACGTCGGCAAATGCGCATGAGAATTGCATGGAGGTTAGTGCAATTCATTTCTCCGCAGTCGATTTTTCATAAAATTGTTCGCAACTCCACAATATATCATTGATTAATATAAGTACAATCTGAGATTAAACGCGTTTTAATGTTGTAAACACCGATACCATCCCGTAATTTACGCCTTGCAGCGGTGACAACGAGAAACGAGTGGGAGAATCTCATGCAGCACCAAGGTCCGAAGGGCGCAACCGCATCCGATCTGCCTTGCTCGGCGGCGGGTCGCAAGCGAGCAGCGCACTGCGCTGCCCGTTTCCGCTGCGAGCGATCCGGCAACATCTCGATGATTTTCGCGGCGATGATCGTGCCGGTGTGCGCCATGATCGGCATGTCGGTCGACCTCGGCCGGTCGCTGCAGACCCGCACCCAGATCCAAGGCGCGCTCGACGCAGCCGTGCTGGCAGGCGGACGTTCCTATCAGGTCTCCGGCAGCGCCGCCGAGGCCCAGAGCACGGCCGAGAGCCATTTCCGGGATGCGCTGCCCGATGGCATCCATGCCGAGGCGATCAACGCGATCGTCGATGAGGCGTCCTACACGATCGAGCTGTCCGCCCGTGCCAGCGTCGAGACCACGTTCCTGCGCATTCTGGGCGAGAACGGCATCACGGTCTCGGCGACCGCGCGGGCCGGCCTCGCCCTGGGCGGCAGCGACAAGAACCTCGAAGTTTCCCTGATGCTCGACATCACCGGCTCCATGGCCGGCCAGAAGATCGAGGATCTGAAGGTTGCCGCCAAGGACCTGATCCAGATCATCGTGCCCGACATCCAGGGCGAGCACACGGCGCGCGTCGCGCTCGTCCCCTTCTCGGCCGCCGTCAACCCGGGCAGCACTCGCGTGGCTGTGCGCGGACCGAACACCACGAATACGTCGAACTGCCCCTCCGGCAGCTCGACTTCCGGCTGGCACAGATATCAGTGCTATCAGGATAGCCGTAACAATACGGCCCAGGTCGGGCGCACCAACTGCGTCTCCGAGCGGACGGGGAGCGAGGCCTTCACCGACGCAGCACCGAGCACGACCGCCAAACGCCTCAACGCAGTCTATGGCGGCGTCTGCCCGACCTCGACGGTCATTCCGCTCACGACCAACAAGCAGACCCTGATCAACGCCATCAACGGGTTCAGCGCCAACGGCTGGACGGCCGGCCAGATCGGCACCGCCTGGGCCTGGTACACACTCTCGCCCGAATGGAACAGCGTCTGGAGCTCGGCCAGCCAGCCCGGTCCCTACGGGTCGGACGAGATCTACAAGATCGCCGTGCTGATGACCGACGGCGAGTATAATACCGAGTACTCGAGCTACGTCCGGGCCCGCGACCAGTATGGCACGCCCAACTCGCCCAACGGACGCTCGGACGAGCAGGCTCGCGCCCTGTGCGCCGCGATGAAGGCCAAGGGCATCACGGTCTACACCGTCGGCTTCCAGCTCGATGACGCCAACGCCGTCGAGACCATGAGCGGCTGCGCCTCATCGACCTCCCAAGCCTTCCTCGCGACCGACGGCGACGAGTTGAAGGCGGCCTTCCGCGAGATCGCCTTCCAGCTCGCCCAGCTGCGCATCACGCGCTGAGCAGGTCACCGGTAGCGGGCCCCGCCGTGCAAACGGCTGGCTCACGCGGGAAGGGCGCCCAGGCCCCAGGGCGCCCTTCACTGTTTCATGAGCCGCGATCGGAGCGGGGACGACGGGCGCAGTGCGCTCAGCGCTGCCGGGCACGCGCGCAATCCCGTGCCCGCGCCGCTCACGTCAATCCAAGGCAAACCGCTCGGCTCTGTTTGCGATTGATGTCGAGAACCCCGATTTGCTTCGCAAGCCC
>JANPDA010000420.1:0-9691 GCA_031431235.1 Hyphomicrobiaceae bacterium | reverse complement strand
CGAGGCGCCCTACCCTTCGAGCTCCCCCGGCCGCAGCCTTCTTGCCAGCTTGTCGAGCACGCCGTTGACGACGCGGGGCTCGTCGCCGTCGAAGAAGGCGTTGGCGACGTCCACATATTGCGTGATGGCGACGCGCGCGGGGATGCCCGGCAGCGCCAGCAGCTCGAGCACGCCGGCGCGCAGGATCGCCCTGAGGATCGAGTCGACGCGCTTCAGCCGCCAGCCTTCGGCCAATTGCTGGTCGATCATGGGATCGATCTCGCGTTGATGGGCGACCACGCCCTTCAACAGCTCGCCGAAGAAATCGACATCGGTCTCCTCGGGCATGCCGGTCTCGTCGGGGCTGCCCAACCGATGCGAGAGGAACTCGGCGATCACGACGTTGAGGTCGGTCGCGGCCAGGTCCATTTGGTAAAGTGCCTGCACGGCAGCCAGACGCGCAGCCGCGCGCGCCGCCGAGCGTGATGCCGGACGGCCAGGGATGTCGGCTCGTACGGGCGCGGACATGGCCGCTAGTCTCCGGTGCGGAACTGATCCTGCAGCGCGATCAACCGCAGACAGGCGCGCGCGGCGTCGCCGCCCTTGCCTTCGATGCCGCCCTCGGCGCGGGCGCGGGCCTGGGCGTCGTTGTCGACGGTCAGGATGGCATTGCCGACCGGAAAGGCGTTCTCGACCGCGATCTGCATCAGCCAGTGATTGGCATTGTGGCAGACCACGTCGTAGTGGGAGGTCTCGCCGCGGATGACGCAGCCGATGGCGATCGCGCCGTCGAAATCATCATCCTCCTCGATCGCCAGCGCGAGTGCCTGGGGCACTTCGAGGGCGCCGGGCACTGCGACGCGCCGGTATTCGACGTCGGCGGCTTCCAGCACCGCGATCGCGCCCTTAGCCAGCATGTCGGCGATCTCGGGATAGAAGCGGGCCTCAATGATCAGCACGCGCGAGCCATCGACGCCCTTGATGGCTACGGCGGCCTCCTCGGTCGCGGTTCTGGTCGTCATTTATCGAGCGCTCCTGGCGCTTTGTTCGGATCCGTTGCGGCAAGCCTTGCCACATAACGGGCGACCAGGTCCACTTCGATATTGACGGGATCGCCCGTCCGGCGTTCACCCCAGGTGGTGACGGCCTGGGTGTGAGGGATGATGTTGACGCCGAAACGCGTTGGCCCGACCTCGTTGACGGTGAGCGAGGTGCCGTCGAGAGCGACCGAGCCTTTGGCGGCGACGAAGCGGGCAAGCTCGGCTGCCACCTCGAATGTGAAGCGGACGGAATTGCCGTCAGGGACCGTTGTCGTGATCCGGGCCAGACCGTCCACGTGGCCGGTGACGATGTGGCCACCGAGCTCGGCGCCCAGCGTCAGCGAGCGCTCGAGGTTGATGCGCCGGCCCGCCTTCCAGGCTCCCAGCGTGGTGCAGGCGAGCGTCTCGTTGGAGACATCGACCGAGAACAGCGTTTCGCCGCCTGGTGCGGATCGGATGTCGGTTGCCGTCAAGCAGCAGCCGTCGCAGGCGATCGAAGCGCCGATCGTGATGCTCGAGGCGTCGTAGCGGCAGGCGATGGTGAACCGCCCGCCGTCGCGCTCCGCAACCCGGCCGACGTCGGTGATGATGCCAGTGAACATGGAGGCTCCTCAACGAGTTGCAGCGTCAGGCTGGCCGGAAGATGAAAGCCCGATCCGAGCCGAGGTCGCGGGTTCCGGCCAGCACGAAGTCGAGCGGATCGAGAAAACGGGCGAGATCGGCTCCGCCAGCCTGTGCAGCGCTCCCCTCCGTCTCGTTGCTGTCCTCGCCCTTCGCTCGATAGCAGACGACCTCATCGACGATGCCCGCTCTCGCCATCGACCGCCAGACGTCCGGCCCGCCCTCGACCAGCAGGCGGGTGATGCCACGCGCGGCGAGCGCCTCGAGCATGCCGGGGACATCGATCCGCGATCCGAGCTGATCACACCTCAGCACCGTGCAGCCGAGCCCGATCAGCCGCGCCTCCACAGCGGGATCGGCCTGGCGTCCGGCGACCAGCCAGAGCGGCGGCTTGCGCGCCGAGCGAACGAGCCGGCTCGTCGCGGCGATGCGCAGGTGCGTGTCGAGCACGATGCGGATCGGCGAACGCTCCGCCAGGCCGGGCAGCCGGCAGGTCAGCTCCGGATCGTCGTCCTCGACCGTCCGGCGTCCGACCAGGACGGCATCGGCTTCAGCGCGCAGCCGATGGCCCTCGGCGCGGGCGGCTTGGCCTGTCACCCAGACCGGACGGCCCTGCCCGCCGCGCGCAATCGTGCCGTCGGCCGAGAGCGCCATTTTCAGTTGCACGAACGGGCGGTCCCGGGTGACCCGCAGGATGTGGCCGAGCGTCAGCTGGCGCGCCTCGCCGGCGAGCACTCCCGCGACCACCTCGATGCCGGCCGCCCGCAACCGGGCCAGCCCTCTGCCGGCGACGCGCGGATCGGGGTCGCCGATGCTCACGACCACGCGCGCGATGCCGGCCGCGATGATCGCATCCACGCAAGGTGGCGTCTTGCCATGATGGCTGCAGGGCTCGAGCGTCACGTAGAGGGTGGCGCCGCGCGAGCGCGCGCCGGCTTGGTCGAGAGCCTCGGTCTCGGCGTGCGGGCGCCCTCCCGGCCGGGTCCAGCCGCGCGCGATCACGTTGCCGTCCGCGACGATCACCGCCCCGACCGAGGGGTTGGGTGCCGTCGTGCCCAGGCCATGCCGCGCCAGGTCGAGCGCCATCGCCATGTAGTCGGTGTCGGCGTCCGCCATGGCGTCAGCGACCGTCCTTGGCTTTCGCCGCCGAGCCGGCCTCGGCCTCTCCGAGCTCGCCCAGCACGGCGCGGAAGTCGCTCGCTTCGGCGAAATTGCGATAGACGGAGGCAAACCGCACATAGGCGACCCCATCGAGCGCCTTCAGGCCCTCCATCACGAGCTGGCCAATCTGCTCGGAGGCGACTTCGGCTTCCCCGGAGCTCTCCAATTGCCGCACGATCCCGCTCACCATGCGCTCGATCCGCTCGTCCGCGACCGGGCGTTTGCGCAACGCGACCTTGACCGAGCGCATCAGCTTCTCGCGATCGAGCGGCACGCGCTTGCCCGAGCGCTTGGCAACCGTCAGCTCGCGCAGCTGCACACGCTCGAAGGTGGTGAAGCGCCCGCCGCAATCGTCGCAGTGACGACGCCGGCGGATGGCGGAATCGTCCTCGGCAGGACGGCTGTCCTTCACCTGGGTCGACGTGGACGAGCAGAACGGACAGCGCATGGAGCGGTTTCGGATCCCATTGGCAGCGGTTGCAGCCGGTCTCATAGCATACGTCAGGCGCCCGGGTCAGCGCCGCTCGATGTGGATCATCGAGCTTCAACCCGGTCTTGGCGCGCCGATCCGCTTGGTCTAGCGTTGCGGCGTGAGAGGCAGGAGCGGAAACCATGCCAGCCGAGAATGCCTTGAAGATCCTGAAGTCGCTGGCCGAAGGGATCGATCCGGAGACCGGCGAGCTGATCGCACGCACGAGCATCGTGCAGCGCCCGGATGTGATCCGTGCGCTCTACGAGGCGACGGGCGCGCTCCGACGGGAGGTCTGGCGCGACAAGCGGCGCCGCCAATTGCCCGAGAACGCCGGCAAAGCCTGGGCACCCGACGAGGACGCACGCCTCCTCACCTATTTCGGCCGCGGCACCTCGCTCGAGGTGATGGCGGACCTGCACAAGCGGACGGCTGGCGCGATCCGCGAGCGGTTGGTCCGGCTCGGCCGGCTTCAGCCTGTCAACTGAGACGAGACTATGGCGACGATAGACATGCCGATAGCGCGAGGTTGACAGATGGGCTGGCTCGGCGACGTCGATGAGTGGCCTGGCGAGCGGCTGCCGGTCGTCCGGGTCATGGTGATGAGTGCTGACGGCTCGGTTCCGCGTGACGCCGGCACGGTCATGATCATCTCGGCGCAAACCTGCTCGGGCACGATCGGTGGCGGCGCCCTCGAGCACCAGGCGATCGGGCTTGCCCGGCGCATGATCCTCGAGGCCAGCCCGCAAGCGCGTTGGCTTCGCCAGACCGCGAGCCTGCCCCTCGGCCCCTCGCTCGGGCAGTGCTGCGGCGGCCATGTGCGATTGCTGCTCGAGCTCGTGACTTCGAGCGAGCGATCGTTGCTTGCCGGTCGCGACGGGCCCCGGGAAGGCGTGCG
This sequence comes from Hyphomicrobiaceae bacterium, assembly GCA_031431235.1. Taxonomy (GTDB): domain Bacteria; phylum Pseudomonadota; class Alphaproteobacteria; order Rhizobiales; family Hyphomicrobiaceae; genus JANNSW01. The sequence goes on along the minus strand of JANPDA010000420.1, from coordinate 5,523 downwards.
GTTGCTGGCGCGCCCGCTCGCGAGCGGGCATCCGATCGTGGCGCTCGATGATCGCAAGGACTGCCGCGACCTGCCGCTTGGCGTTCAGCGCGTCGCGCGCGAGATGCTGTCTGGCACCCGGCCGTCCGTGCTGCAGGTGATGAAAGGGCGCGGCGGCGAGCCGGACTGGCTGCTCGAGCCGATCGAGCGGGACCGGCCCGTGCTGCATCTCTACGGCGCAGGCCATGTGGGGCGCGCGATCATGAGGGTCACCGACGGGCTGGTGCTGCGACGCGTCTGGATCGATACCGCGCCAGAGCGCTTTCCCGACCACCTTCCCAACCAGATCGAGACGATCGTCGCCGCCGATCCGGCAGCCCATGCCGAGATCGCTCCCGCTGATGGCTGCCATATCGTGCTCACCTACTCGCACGCGCTCGACCTCGCCATCTGCCATGCGTTGCTCACCCGTGGCGACTTTGCCTTCCTCGGCCTGATCGGCTCGGCGACCAAGCGAGCGCGCTTCCTGAAGCGACTCGGCGAGGCGGGGCACGGCGAAGCAGCCCTCGCCCGCCTCGTCTGCCCGATCGGGATCGAGGGCATCACGGACAAGGAGCCGGCGGCGATAGCGATCGCGACGGCGGCTCAATTGCTGCGCGTGATCGAGCATACCCGCGCGGCGGAGCCGGCAGGCGCATGCAAGGGGATGACGGCATGAACGGGCCAGCGCTGCTCGAGTTGACCGGTCTGACGAAGGCCTTTCCCGGGGTGCTCGCCAACGATGCCGTCGCCTTCGCGGTCGGGCGCGGCGAGATCCATGCCTTGCTCGGCGAGAACGGCGCCGGCAAGTCGACGCTCGTCAAGATGATCTATGGTGTGATGCAGCCGGACGCCGGCAGCATGCGCCTCGAGGGCGCGGCCTACGCGCCGGCGCGACCTTCAGAGGCGCGGGACCGCGGCGTCGGCATGGTGTTCCAGCACTTCTCCCTGTTCGAGGCGCTGACCGTTGCCGAGAACATCGCGCTCGGGCTCCCGGCTGCGGACACCCGCGGCGACCTTACCGCCCGCATCCTCGAGGTCGCGCGCAGCTATGGTCTCGCGCTCGAGCCGTCGCGCCTCGTCGGCACGCTGTCGGTCGGCGAGCGTCAGCGCGTCGAGATCGTGCGGGCATTGCTGCAGGACCCGCGCCTGCTGATCATGGACGAGCCGACCTCGGTGCTGACGCCGCAGGAGGCCAATGCCCTGTTCGTGGTGCTGCGCCGTCTCGCCAGCGAAGGCCGCTCGATCCTCTACATCTCCCATAAGCTCGACGAGATCCGTGGGCTCTGCAGCCGGGCGACTGTGCTGCGCGGCGGCCGGGTGGTCGCGAGCTGCGATCCGCGCGAGCAGACCGGCAAGAGCCTGGCCGAGATGATGATCGGGACGACCCTGGTGCCACCGCAGCGCGAGGCATTGGCGTTGGGACCGGTGCGGCTCGCGGTCGAGGCTCTCTCGGTTGCGAGCGAGCAGCAGTTCGGCGTCGACCTCGACGACATCTCCTTTTCGGTGCGGGCCGGCGAGATCCTGGGCATCGCAGGCGTTGCCGGCAACGGCCAGATCGAGTTGATGGAAGCGCTCATCGGCGAGGTGCCTGCGGGCGATGGCGGGGCGATCCGGCTCGACGGGACGCCAGTCGGCAAGCTCGGGCCCGCTGGTCGGCGAGAACGCGGCATGGGTTTCGTGCCCGAGGAGCGGCTTGGCCACGGCGCGGTTCCGGGCATGACGCTCTGGCAGAATGTGGTGCTGTCGGCGGGCGCCGGCCGGGTGCTGGTGCCCAGGTCATTCGTCGATGTGCCAGCGGCACGTGCGTTTGCCGGCGAGGTGATCGCCGCATTCAACGTGAAGGCAGGCGGCGTCGGTGCGACCGCGCGCAGTCTCTCGGGCGGCAATCTGCAGAAATTCATCGTCGGCCGCGAGATCCTGGGCTCGCCCAAGGTGCTGATTGCCTCGCAGCCGACCTGGGGCGTCGACGCCGGAGCAGGCGCGCTGATCCACAAGGTGTTGCTTTCGATCGCCAAGCAGGGCGCCGCGGTGCTCGTCATATCGCAGGACCTGGACGAGCTGTTCGCCATCTCGACCCGGATCGGGGTGATCGCGGGGGGCCGGCTCACGCCGCCGCGTCCAGTCGAGGAGCTGACCGTCGAGGCGATCGGACGGGCGATGGGAGGGGCAGGGCATAGGTCGTCTGGTAGGTCGGACTGAGCCTTCGCGATGTCCGACATCGGCACTCGAGGTTCCTCATGTCGGACTTCGACCGCGGGAATGCGGCCTCAGTCCGACCTACGGTTGGGAGCACAATACAAATGCCTAGGCTCGAGCTACGCAAGGAGCGTTCCCTGGTGATGCTCTATCTGACGCCATTCATCGCGGTCGCGCTCACCTTGCTGGCAGGCGTCGCGCTGTTTGCCCTGCTCGGCAAGGATCCCGCGCGCGCCATGGCGATCATCTTCCTCGAGCCACTGACGGACGCCAGCGGCATTTCCGAGCTGATCGTCAAGGCCTCGCCCCTGATCCTGATTGCGATCGGCCTGTCGATCGGCTTCCAGGCGGGCGTCTGGAACATCGGCGCGGAGGGGCAGTTCACCTTTGGCGCGCTCACGGGTGGCGCCACCGCGCTCGCGCTCTATCCAGCTGGCGGGCCCTGGCTGCTGCCATTGATGAGCGTTGCGAGCATCCTGGGCGGCATGGCGTGGGCAGCGATCCCTGCACTGCTGCGCACGCGCTTCAATGCCAATGAGATCCTCGTCTCGCTGATGCTCGTCTACGTGGCGGTGCTGTTGCTCTCGGCGATGGTGCATGGACCGTTGCGCGATCCAGACGGCTTCAACTTTCCCGAGAGCCGGATCTTCCAGGAGGGGGCGGGCGTGCCGGTGCTGGTCGCGGGCAAGCGCGCCCATATCGGCTTTCTGGTTGCGTTGGCCGCGGTTGCTGCCGCCTGGGTGCTGCTCGGGCGCCACATCGTCGGCTTTCAGGTGAAGGTGCTGGGCGAGGCTCCACGCGCGGCCCGCTTCGCCGGCTACTCGGAGAACCGGCTGGTCTGGATCTGCTTCATGATCTCGGGCGGGCTCGCCGGTCTTGCCGGCTTGTTCGAGGCGGCGGGCCCCGTCGGTCAGCTCGTGCCCGCGCTGCCGGTCGGCTACGGCTTCACGGCGATCGTGGTCGCCTTTCTCGGCCGCCTCGACCCGATCGGCATCCTGCTCGCCGGGCTGCTGCTGGCGTTGACCTATATCGGCGGCGAGCGGGCGCAAATCGCCATGAGCCTGCCGAGCGCGACCACCGCCGTGTTCCAGGGCATGCTGCTGTTCTTTCTGCTGGCGACCGATGTGCTCGTCGCCAACCGCATCCGCTGGGCGCGACGCCCGATCCCCGCCAAGTCACCCGGGGCCCTTGCCACTCCGGCCGAATAGAAGGGCCCGCCATGGAGCTCATCGCCAACATCCTGATCGGCATCACGGTCGCCGCCACACCGCTCGTGTTCGCAGCCATCGGCGAGGTGGTCACCGAGAAGGCGGGTGTGCTGAACCTCGGCGTCGAAGGGATGATGATCGTCGGCGCGATCGCGGGATTTGCGGTGACGATCGAGACCGGGAGCCCGCTGTTGGGCATTGTCGCGGCGATGGCGGCGGGTGCCACGCTCGCGCTGTTGTTCGCGGGCCTGACGCAAGGGCTCGAGTCGAACCAGGTGGCGACCGGCCTCGCGCTCACCATGTTCGGGCTGGGCCTGTCGGCGTTGCTCGGCCAGCCCTATTCGGGCAAGTCGGTGGGCGCCTTTCCCCGCCTCCACATTCCCGGCCTCTCCGATCTGCCGCTCGTGGGGCCGCTGCTGTTTGGCCAGGACCTGCTCGTCTACGTCTCGATCGCGCTGGTTGCCGCCGTCGCCTATTTCCTCAAGCACACGCGAGCGGGGCTGGTGCTGCGCGCGATCGGGGAGAACCACGATGCGGCGCATGCGATCGGCTATTCGGTCTGGCTCACGCGCACGCTCGCGCTGATGTTCGGCGGCGCCAGCGCCGGCATCGGCGGCGCCTATCTGTCACTGGTTCAGGCACCGCTGTGGGTGGAGAAGATGACGTCGGGGCGCGGCTGGATCGCGCTCGCCCTCGTCGTGTTCGCGACCTGGCGGCCCTGGCGCACGCTGGCGGGTGCCTACCTGTTCGGCGGCATCACGATCCTGCAATTGCACGCGCAGGCGGCGAGTGGCCGGCTCGGCTTCAGCATCGACGCGCAGTATTATTCGATGCTGCCCTATCTGGCGACGATTGTCGTGCTCGTCATCATCTCGCGCGACAAGGTGGGGGTGCGACTCAATGCGCCGGCCTGCCTCGGCAAGCCGTTCCACGCGGCGGGTTAGGGAGAGGGTCGGGTCATGGAAACGATCCTGATGGAGTGGGGCAGCCTCGTGCTGCGCTGGGCGCACCTGATCGCGGCCATGTACTGGATCGGCTCGTCATTCTATTTCATGCACATCGATGCCGCATTGAAGCCCTCACCCGATATCCCGGCAGGCACGGGCGGGGAAGCCTGGGAGGTGCATGGCGGCGGTTTCTATCATGTGCGGAAGTATCTGATCGCGCCCGACCGGCTGCCCCAGGAGCTGATCTGGCACAAATGGCAATCCTACGCGACCTGGATCACCGGCTTCTTCCTGCTGGTCTGGATCTACTATCTCGCCGCCGACCTGTTCCTGATCGATCCGGCGGTGCGCCAGCTTTCGCCAGCGGCCGCGGCCTCGATCGGGCTGATGACGCTTGGGCTCGGCTGGCTCGGCTATGACCTGCTCTGCCGCTCGGCGGTGGGCAGGCACGAGGGTTGGCTCGCGGTTGGCGTGTTCCTCCTCGCCATCCTCGCGACCGGTTTGCTCGGAGCTGTTTTCAGCGGGCGCGGCGCACTCATCCATGTGGGCGCGATGATCGCAACCTGGATGACCGGGAACGTGTTGCTCGTCATCATCCCCAACCAGCGCAAAGTCGTCGCCAGCCTGATCGCCAGGGAGACGCCCGATCCGGCCTTGGGCAGCGAGGCCAAGCAACGCTCGACCCACAACAATTATCTGACGTTGCCGGTCGTGATGCTGATGATCTCGAACCACTATCCGCTCGCCTTCCTGTCGCCGTCGCTGCCGGCGCTGGTCGGGCTCGTGCTGATCGCGGGCGCGCTGGTGCGCCACTTCTACAATCTGCGCAATGCCGGCCAGGGCAATCATTGGTGGACGTTTGCGGTCGCTGCGCTTGCGATGGTGCTGGCGGCGGGCCTCTCCGCACTTGGCTCGCCGGCAGGGCGGGAGGCGCTGGGCTTGGTCGAGCTGGCAGCGCCCATTGTCGGCAATCAGCCGGTCGCGCCGCCAGCCGTCGCCGAAATCATCACCGGTCGCTGCGCCATGTGCCACGGGGCACTGCCGGTATGGCCCGGCATCGGCATCGCGCCCAAGGGTGTGCTGCTCGATACGCCCGAGGCCATCGCCCGTCACGCTGCCTCGATCCGCGCCTTCGCAGTCATCACTCACGC
>JANPDA010000419.1:0-3048 GCA_031431235.1 Hyphomicrobiaceae bacterium | reverse complement strand
CGACTTCCTCGATGCGCCCGTGTCCGGCGGTCAGGCCGGTGCAATCAATGGAGCGCTGACCGTCATGTGCGGCGGCGATGCGCCTGTATTCGAACGCGCCAAGCCGGTGATCGATCATTTCGCGCGCATGTCGACGCTGATCGGCCCTTCGGGCGCGGGCCAGGTGACCAAGATGGTCAACCAGATCTGCATCGCGGGCCTCGTGCAGGGCCTCGCCGAGGGCATCCACATGGCGCAGAAGGCCGGCCTCGATCTGCCCAAAGTGATGGAGACTATCTCAAAGGGAGCGGCCGGCTCCTGGCAGATGGAGAACCGCTGGAAGACCATGGCGGCGGGCAGGTTCGATTTCGGCTTCGCCGTCGACTGGATGCGCAAGGATCTGGGGATCTGCCTCGATGAGGCGCGCCGCAATGGGGCGACACTGCCGGTTGCCGCCCTCGTCGACCAGTTCTACGGCGAGGTTCAGCGCATGGGCGGCAAGCGTTGGGATACGTCGAGCCTCGTCGCGCGACTCGACCGGGCCGAGCCGAGCAAGGGATGAGGGTCAGATGGCGATCACTTCGATCTACGCCGCGCTGCTCGGCGTCGTCTTCGTCGCCCTGTCGATCCGTGTCGCCGGAACGCGGCGAGAGGCGCAAATCGCGATCGGCGACGGCGGCGACAAGGTGCTGGAGCGGCGCATCCGCGCGCATGCGAACTTCGCCGAATATGTGCCGATTGCGCTGATCCTGATCGCACTTGCCGAGAGCAATGGGGCGCCAGCACTGCTGCTGCATGGGCTGGGCGTCGGCCTCGTTGCCGGCCGCGTCGTGCATGCGCTCAACATCTCGAGCCCGGCCGAGCGCATCCCACTCCGGGTCGTCGGCATGGCGACGACGTTCACGGTCATTCTGGTGGCCGCGCTCGCCAATCTGATACTGTGTCTGCCGCGGCTGTGAGGGCGGGAACGGCTCAAGCGTCCTTTTTCCTGCGCCGACCGGTCTTGACCGGCAACGCGAACTCGAGCGGCATCGCCGTGGTGAACTTGATCTGCTCCATGGCAAAGCTCGAGGATACGTCAGACAGCTCGATCTTGCCGATCAGCCGCTTGTAGAAGGCGTCATAGGCGGCGATGTCGGGCACGACGACGCGCAGCAGATAGTCGACCTGCCCGCTCATGCGGTAGAACTCGACCACCTCCGGGAACTCGACCACGGCCGCGTGGAAGCGCTCGAGCCAATCCTTGGTGTGTTGACTGGTGCTGATCGAGACGAAGACGGTGACGCCGCTGTTGACTGCCTTGGCGTCGAGCAGCGCCACCCGGCCCCGGATGATGCCGTCCTCCTCCAGCTTCTGGATGCGCCGCCAGCAGGGCGTCGTCGACAGGCCCACACGCTTGCCGATCTCGGCGACCGGCATGGTGCAGTCGTCCTGCAGGATGCGCAGGATCTTGATGTCCATCTCGTCGATCATGACCTGAGGAGGGGTAAAGAGCAGGCGGGTCGTACTGGGGAGGATGGTACGATCTTTCATGGCTATCATGCCGAATGACGATCCACGAGATCGAATCGCCCCCGGTAACTATCTAGTGATCAGCGCACGCACAAGCTGTCGGAGCTCTGGCACCAACTCCTGGTCGAAATAGCGATTCTTCTTCAACCAACCCGTGTTGCGCCAGGAGGGATGCGGCATGGGCAGCAGACGGGGCTTGCGCTCGACTGCCAGCTGCTGCTGCCAGCCGGCAACAGTCTGGGAGAGAGTGCGACCGCGCTCCTTCCCGAGATGCCAGGCCTGCGCGTACTGGCCAACCAGGAGAAGCAGCTCGACCTGGGGCAACTCGGCCATCACGCGCGTGCGCCAGAGCGGAGCGCATTCACGCCGGGGCGCCAGGTCGCCGCCCTTGGCATCGAGGCCGGGGAAGCAGAAGCCCATGGGCACGATCGCGATCCGCGACGCATCGTAGAATTCCTCGGATGTGACGCCCATCCAATGCCGCAACCGATCACCGGACGGATCGGCGAAGGGCACGCCAGAGGCGTGCACGCGCGTGCCGGGCGCCTGTCCGGCGATGGCGAGGCGGGCGGTCGAGCTGGCCACGACGACAGGGCGCGGCTGATGCGGAAGCGGCTCACCTTCGGGCGATACCACGCAATGACGGCAACGGCGGATCTCGGCGAGGAGGCAGTCGAGGGCGGTTGCGGTGGTGACGGTCACGGTAGACGCAGGATACCATAGTTGCCGTAGCCAGCCAGGTCGCCGGCATGATAGTCTGCAAGCGACAAGAGAGAGCCAGATGCAGGACGTCACCCTGACCCATGCCAAAGAGCACCTTGAGGAGCTGATCGAGCGCGCAGCCCGTGGCGAGGACGTGCGCATCAGCGACGCCAAGCTCGGCACCGTGAAACTGCAGCCGCTGCGCCGCCAGCCGGATCTGCTGGCGCCGCGCGTCACGGACACGATGGAGCCGTTTGTGCCACTCGCAACGAAGCGAGTGCCTGGCCGGCTTGCGGGGAAAATTCAGGTTCCTGCCCGGCTGATGGAGCCGATGTCCGAGGAGGAGCTTCACGACTGGTACGGAGACGATACTGGAGGCTCCCGACTTTCGCCATCGGCCCTCAACGCGATCGAATTGGTCGAAAGCGAAGTCTACTTCAGCATTGCGAGCGCCTGGGAGATGGCAATCGAGGCCGGCCTCGGCAAATGGCCCGAGGTGGTGCCATTGTTCGCTGACTTCGAAACACGGCTTGCCGACGAGGAATTCCGACTTCTCCCGATTTCCATGGCCCATGTCCGCGCCGCCGGGTCGATGCAGTCGGCCCATCGCGATCCGTTCGACCGGCTGTTGGCCGCTCAGGCCATGATCGAGGGCCTCGCGATCGTCACGGCGGATCCGAAGCTGGCGACGCTCGGCGCTCGGGCGATCTGGTAGCGGGCCCGGCGCGGCGGGGTGGTCTTTCTCCTTGCACCCTTCCCCCTCCGCCGCCATCCCGCTACAACGCGCCCCCATGCCTCCGCTCATCCGCCAGCACCCCTCGCCCAACCTCGAGCCGCGCCGCGCTGTGGCGGGAC
>JANPDA010000418.1:0-6231 GCA_031431235.1 Hyphomicrobiaceae bacterium | reverse complement strand
GCAGCTTGTTGTTCTCGCCGATGAACTGGGCGACGAAGCTGTTCTGGGGCCGCTCGTAGAGCTCGGCAGGCGTCGAGAGCTGCTGGACGACACCGTCGTTGAAGACGGCGATCCGGTTCGACATGGTGAGCGCTTCCGCCTGGTCGTGCGTCACGTAGACGACCGTCACGCCGAGCCGCTCGTGGATGTGCTTGATCTCGTACTGCATCTGCTCGCGCAACTGCTTGTCGAGTGCGCCGAGTGGCTCATCCATCAGCACCAGCTCAGGCTCGAACACGAGCGCGCGTGCGACGGCAATGCGTTGCTGCTGGCCACCCGACAATTGCGACGGGCGGCGCTTGCCCATCTGCGGCAGGCGCACGAGATCGAGCGTGCGCTTGATCTTCTCCTCGATCGCGGCCTTGCCCATGTTGCGCACCTGCAGCGGGAAAGCGAGGTTCTCCTCGACCGTCATGTGCGGAAACAGCGCGTAGTTCTGGAACACCATGCCGATGCCGCGCTTGTGCGGTGGCAGCGAGTTGATCGGCCGGCCCGACAGCGAGATCTCGCCATGGGTCGGCGCCTCGAAGCCGGCGAGCATGAGCAGCGAGGTGGTCTTGCCGGAGCCCGACGGTCCGAGCAGCGTGAGAAACTCGCCGCGTGCGATATCGAGGTTGAGGTTCTTGACGACGAGGGTCTCGCCATCGAAACTTTTTTGCACGTCGGCGAAGCGGACATGCGAGCCGGTGCCGCCGCCACTGCCGTTCGCTGCCCTATTCACCGCCATCCGGTGCACCTGCCTCCCTACTCGACCCCGGCGGGCCCGGCTGTTCCGGGCTTCTCGCCGTCACACTGGCAATCTGCGCGACCACGTCCCCATTGGCTGACCGGTCGGCATGGCTGGTATGCGCACCTCAACTGATCGAAGCCCTCCTGCTTTGTCAATGTAGAATGACCTGATGCTCGCATAAGGACCTGCCAATGCTGTCGCCATTATGGCGTGGCGGAGCCTATCCCCCGCGCCTGCGCGAGCATCACACCCCCGCCTGGGTCACGAACTTGGCGATCAGGAAGGGCGCGAGGCCCTCGATGCCGCCCTCGTGGCCGTAGCCCGAGTCCTTGACGCCACCGAACGGCGTCTCGGGCAGCGCGAGGCCATGGTGGTTGACCGACACCATGCCGACGTCGAGGCAATCCGCGATCGCCGTCGCGGTCTTGGCCGACCGCGTATAGGCATAACCCGCGAGGCCGAAGGGCAACCGGTTGGCCCGCCGCACCGCCTCGTCGAAGTCCATGAAGCGGGTCATGACGGCGACCGGCGCGAACGGCTCCTCGTTCATGATGCGTGCGTCCTCGGGCACCTCGGTCAGCACGGTCGGGGCGTAGAAATTGCCCTCGTTGCCGATCCGCTTGCCCCCGGCCGCAACCTTGCCGCCGTGATCGACAGCATCGCCGACGAAAGCCTCGATCGCATCGCGCCGGCGCGGATTGGCGAGCGGGCCCATGCGGGTATCGGGCTCGATGCCATTGCCGACCTCGACCGCGTTGGCGAGGTCGACGAAGCGGCCGACGAACTTGTCGTAGATCTTCTCGTGCACGAAGAATCGCGTCGGCGAGATGCAGACCTGGCCGGCATTGCGGTACTTGGCGGCGGCGGTCAGCGTTGCGGCATGCTCCACGTCGGCGTCCTCGAAGATCACGACCGGGCCGTGGCCGCCGAGCTCCATGGTGACCCGTTTCATGTGGCGCCCCGCCATCTCCGCCAGGTGCTTGCCGACCGGCACCGAGCCGGTGAACGACACCTTGCGGATGATGGGCGAGGGGATCAGATGGGTCGAGATGTCGGACGGCACGCCGAAGACGAGATTGACGACGCCCGCCGGAATGCCCGCATCGTGGAAGCAGCGAATGACGCCGACCGATGAGCCCGGCGTCTCCTCCGGGCACTTGATGATGATCGAGCAGCCGGCGGCGAGTGCGGGGGCGATCTTCTTCAGCATTTGCGAGACCGGGAAGTTCCAGGGCGCGAACCCCGCGACTGGCCCGACCGGCTCCATCAACACCATCTGGCGCACGCCCTCGATGCGGGGCGGGATGATCCGGCCATAGGCGCGCCGGCCTTCCTCGGCGAACCAGTCGATCACGTCGGCCGAGACCGCGACCTCCATCCGGGCTTCGGCGATCGGCTTGCCCTGCTCCTGGGTGAGGCAGGTCGCGACCGTCTCGGCACGGGCGCGCAGGTTGTCGGCGGCCTTGCGCAGCAGCTTGGAGCGCTCGAAGGGCGAGACCTTGCGCCAGGCGAGCCAGCCCTTCTCGGCAGCGGCCAGCGCCCGGTCGAGGTCCTCCCTGGAGGCATGCGGCACCTTGCCGAGCGTCTTGTGGGTCGCCGGATTGACCACATCCTGGGACTTTCCAGTGCTGCCCTGGCAGAACTTGCCGTCGATGTAGAGTTCGAGCTTCTCGTAGGCGGGTGTCGACATCGGGATCTCCTCGTTTCGGCGCGCACATTAGGCGAGGAGCCGGGTCAGCTCAACGGCGACCTGGCTTGTGCGACGTGAATGCTCGACTGTCGTGCGCGTCATGCTCGACATTTCCAGTGGGGCGGTTCTGCCAGTACATCTACCGATGGAAGGGATCGGCCTATCCGGCGAGCAGCGACCGGATGTTGGCGTCGAGGGCTGCGGTGAAGCCGGGTTCCCTGCCGGGGCTCGCCGCGCAATGCCCCCAGGGCGAATCATAGGCGCGCAACTCGGCATTCGGCATGCTCTTGGCCTCGATGGCGTTGTCCTCTGGCGGGAAATAGAGGTCCTGAGTGCATGGCATCAGGATGGCGCGGGCCTCGATCGCTTTCAGCGCGGTCTCGAAGTTGCCGCGATAGCGCGGGTTCGCACTGATGTCGCCAGTTTGCCAGGTGTGGAGTTTCGCCAGCAGATCGTTCGCGTCCCAATTGTCGACATGGTCCGCCTCCCAATCCTGCAGGAAGGCCTCGATCGATTGGAAGCCGAGCTCGCGAAAGAGGCCCTCGCGAAAGAAGGTCTGGGAGTAGGCCCAGCCCGCATAGACGCGGCCGAACGCCTTGAGGCCTGCAACCGGCTGGGTCGCATACTCGCCGCCGCTCCAGCTCTGGTCGGCGCACAGTGCGGCCTTGACGCCTTCGAGGAAGACGAAGTTGTGGGGCGACGTCCGGGCGGAGGCGCAGAAGGGCAGGATCGATCGGACCATGTCGGGATATTGCGCCGCCCAATGATAGGCTTGGCAGCCCGCCATCGACCAACCGGCGACGAGGTCGATCCGCGTCACGCCGAGCTTCTCGGTCAACAGCCTGTGCTGGCAAGCGACATTGTCTGAGAAGGACACGGCGGGAAAGCGCGGGCCGTCGAAAGGTCGAGGCGTGTTGCTCGGCGAGGACGACAGCCCGTTGCCAAGCAGATTGACCGATATCACGAAGTGCCGGGCGGGATCGATGGCGCGGCCGGCTCCGAAAAACCCCTCGTTGCGGACGTGGGTTCCGGTGTAGAACGTCGGCAGCAGGACGACCGCTTCCGCGCTCGCCCGGTCACCATAAGTCTTGTAGGCGAGCCTGGCGCTAGGCAACGTCACGCCGCATTGCAGCAGGACGTCGCCCAACTCGTAGAGCTCGTGGTCGCTGGGCATTTCGTGCCATCTCCACTCGATCGGCCAGTAGGTTGGGTCGACGAAAGAGACCCAGCTTTCCGCGGCACGATCCATGTTGGGTCTCGCGAGCGCTCGACCCAACCTAACTGTTCAGTACAGCTTCAGATACTCCTGGATCTCCCAATCGGTGATGGAAACGTTGTAGCGATCCCATTCGTCCTGCTTGTAGGCGCAATAGGACTTGTGCATGCTGTCACCCATCATGGCCTTCATGTGGGCGTCGCCCTGCAGCAGGCCGATCGCTTCTCCGAGCGAGCGCGGCAGCCGCTGGATGCCGGCCTTGGTGAGGTCCTCCTCGGTCATGCGATAGAGATCGCGACCGAGCGGCGGGCCCGGATCGAGCTTCTCATCGATGCCCCGGACGGTCGCGGCCGTCGTACCGGCGAGTGCCAGATAGGCGTTCATGCACATGTCGACGGCGCGGTTCTCGATGCAGAAGCGGTTCTGTGGCAGGCGCAACATGGCCGAGCGGTTGTTGGGGCCGTAGGTCATGTGGGTCGGCGCCCAGGTGTAGACGCCGCCCTCGAAGCCTGGAACCCGGGCAACGAGGCCCTTGTAGGAGTTGACGGTCGAGCACGTGATCGCGGAGAGACCGCCGCCGTGCCGCAGCAGTCCGGCGATCGCGTAATCGACCTCCTTCGACCAGCCGCTCTCTTTGTCGCCGAACAGGTTCCCTCCCGTCTTGGCATCCTGGATCGAATAGTTGATGTGGGCGCCCGACCGCCAGTCGCCGATCGTGAACTTTGGCATGTAGGTGACGAAAAACCCGTGGCGCTTGGCAATCTCCTTCAGGAGAATCCGCAAGTAGGTGAGGCGATCGGCCATCTCGATCACATGCGTATAGCCGAAGTCGAGCTCGAACTGGGAGTAGGCGCCTTCCGCGACCACGTCGTGCAGGTCCCACTCTAGCTCGCCGAGAATGTCGATCAGGTCACCGAGAAACGGCATCGAGTCGATCGTCGACTCGACATCGTATCCCCACGCCTGCCGGCGCGGCTTGCGGCCGTTGGCGAGCGGAGGGTCCCGGTCGAAGGCCTTGATGGGCCGGCCGTTCTCATCCAGTCGCAGCACCATGAACTCGGGCTCGATGCCCGCCATGGGTTTGTAGCCCGCGTCGATTGCGGACTGGAACTGACGCTTCAGGGCCGAGCGTGGGCAGTGGCCGTAGGGTTTGCCCTGCCAGTAGAGGTCGGCGAAGATGAAGGCCTGGGTCTTCTCCCACGGGCAGGGATAGACCGCGTCCAGATCGGGGATCATGATCTGGTCGGGGTCTGCCGGCCCGAGCTCGGGGACGAACGAGATCGAATGGGCCGCGAACTGTGGGCCCTTGCCGAGGCACAATGCCTCGAAATCCCAGATCGGCACGGGCTTGGTCTTTGGAATTCCCAGCAGATCGATCCAGCACGACATGACGTATTTCACGCCCGCCGCTTCCAGCTGTTTCTTGACTTCCGCGATCTTGGGCCGGTTGCGCTCGATCGCAGCTTCCATTGAATCGTAATAGTATTTTGCCATGAGACGTATGACTCCCTACGCGGTCAAGATGATGTCTCCCAGTTTTTCTTGAGCAGAAACTGGTTCTTCATGCTTTTCAAGCCAGTCATGGTTTCGACCGATGCGATATCGGGCTTGCCATGGATATGTGTCTCGAGAAAACGAACGAGCGCGTCGCGCTCCTCGCTGACGATCTCCACCAGCAGGTCGTAGCGGCCCGAGACCCAGAGGATGTAGACGACCTCCTGCTGGGCTGCGAGCCGCTCCGCGACGCTGGCCGGTGTTGCCGATGCTGCCACCTTGAGGCCCAGCATCGCGTCGGTCTGGTACTCGGCGGCGCCCGGATCGACGAGGGCGACGATCCTCAATTCTCCCGCCTGCCGCATGCCGCTGACGCGATTGCGGATCGTTCCCTCCGATACGTTCAGCGCGGCCGCGATCTCGGCGAAGGGCCGACGGCCGTCCTCCTCGAGCATGCGGACGATCATCCGGTTCAGCTTGTCGGACGCAGAGGTGAGGTCGCTCGACCGCGCCGGAGTGCTCTGGCCAGAGCGGCGCTCGCTGTTTGCGGCCTCCAGCTTCAAAGGGCTCTCGATCCGCCTCGACATCTGATCGTACCGCGTCCTGGCTATGACGTGCGAGTTTCGTATTGCGCAACCCTTACGGCAGATGTTACGAATTCGTCAAGGCATCGTTTGATGAGTTGCGAATTTCGCATCGAAACGACGCCACTGGGTTTCGAGTTGGAAAGCGAGGCTGACCCATGACCGTCGATCTCCAATTGCGCACCAACGCAGCCGCCTTTGCCGGATATCGGCAGGCGCAGCAGCCCGATTTCGACCATGAGCTGGCCGAGACCGGGCCCGGCACGCCCGGGGGCGAATACTTCCGGCGCTACTGGCACCCAGTCGCGCTGGCGTCCGAGATCGGCGAGCTGCCGCGTCCGGTCCGCGTGCTGAGCGAGGACCTAGTGCTATTCCGCACGACAATTGGCAAGATCGGGCTCGTGCATCGTCATTGCCCGCATCGCCGTGCGTCCTTGATCTACGGCAAATGCGAGGATCGCGGCATCCGCTGCTGCTA
>JANPDA010000417.1:0-12820 GCA_031431235.1 Hyphomicrobiaceae bacterium | reverse complement strand
GGGGAGCGGCCGCGCCGGCGCGACCTGCTGATCGAGTTCCTGCATCTGATCCAGGACCAATATGGCCATCTCTCGGCCGCGCATCTGCGCGCGCTCGCCGAGGAGATGAACATACCCCAGGCCGAGGTGTTCGAGGTCGCCACGTTCTATGCCCATTTCGACGTGGTGAAGGAGGACGAGACGCCGCCGCCCGCCACCACCATCCGCGTCTGCGATTCGCTCACCTGCGAGATGATGGGTGCGCAACAGCTGCTCGCGGCCCTGCGGGCCAGTAGCGATCCGAAATCCGTCCGGGTGATGCGGGCGCCGTGCATGGGCCGCTGCGACGCTGCCCCAGTCTGCGAGGTCGGACACCTGCACGTGGAGCATGCCACACCCCAAGCGGTCGCCAAAGTGGTCGCCAGCGGCGAGCGGCACGCGCACCTGCCCGACTATCTCTCGTTCGAGGCCTATCGCAAGGACGGTGGCTACGCCCTGCTCGAAGCCTGCCTCGCGGGCGAGCGCAAGGTCGAGGATCTGATCACGACCTTGTCCGACGCCGGCCTCAGGGGGCTCGGCGGCGCCGGCTTCCCGGCGGGGCGCAAATGGCAATTCGTGCGCGGCTATCAGGCGCCGCGCCTGATGACCGTCAACGGCGACGAGGGCGAGCCCGGCACGTTCAAGGACCGCTATTGGCTGGAGCTCGACCCCCACCGGTTCCTGGAGGGTGCGCTGATCGCTGGCTGGGCGGTCGAGGCGGAGCGCATCTACATCTACATGCGCGACGAGTATCCCGCCGTGCTCGAGATCCTCGCGCGCGAGATCGCCAAGCTGGATTCGGCGGGCCTGACGAAGGCGCGCGGCATCGAGGTGCGACGCGGTGCGGGTGCCTACATCTGCGGCGAGGAATCCGCGATGATCGAGAGTATCGAGGGCAAGCGCGGCCTGCCCCGTCACCGCCCACCCTACATCGCCGAGGTCGGCCTGTTCGGACGCCCGACCCTCAACCACAATGTGGAGACACTGTTCTGGTTGCGCGACATCGTGGAGAAGGGCGCGGACTGGTTCGCCGCCGAGGGCAAGAACGGCTCCAAGGGCCTCAGGTCGTACTCGGTTTCCGGGCACGTGAAATCACCCGGCGTGGTGGTGGCACCGGCGGGCTCGACCGTTCGCGATCTGATCGAGCGCTGCGGTGGCATGGCGAGCGGTCACGCGTTTGCGGCCTACCTGCCGGGCGGTGCCTCGGGTGGGATTCTGCCGGCATCGGAGTGTGACGTGCCGCTCGATTTCGGCGGCAAGCTCGCCGAGCTGGGCTGTTTCGTCGGCAGCCATGCGGTGGTCGTGCTCTCCGACCAGGACGATGTGCGCAAGGCCGCGCTCAACCTTTTGCGCTTCTTCGAGGACGAGAGCTGTGGCCAGTGCACGCCCTGCCGGGCCGGCTGCGAGAAGGCGGTGAAGCTGATGCAGGCGCCGGTGTGGGACGAGGGGCTACTCGAGGAGCTGTGCCAGACCATGGCGGACGCTTCGATCTGCGGGCTCGGCCAGGCCGCGCCCAACCCGATCCGCTCGGTCATCCGCTTCTTCAGCGCCAAGCCGGCCTGACGCCCACACGCTCGCGCAGTTTCGCGCATGCCGGGAGCTGCCCGCTAGTGTTCCCTCCCATTCATTCGATTCCGGCGAAGCTGGATCAATGAATGGAAAGAGAGAACACAAACAAAGAATTGGCTAGTGGGCTGGCCATTCATTCAGGGTACTAAATGGATGCGTCAGAACGCAAGCGCGCTCACCGGCAGGCTGCAATTCCGTTCCGGCAGGCCATGGCCGCCGCTGACCTGCTATCGTCCAGGCCGAACCACGCACAAGGGGAGGCATTGGCCATGGCCGCGGGCAAAGCAAAATCAGGCGCCAAGTCGGAGCGCTTCATCATCAGGAAGAGCGGCCATGTGGCGTGGCTCCTCTTCAACCGCCCCGACCGGCTGAACGCCATGACGATCGACAGCTGGGAGGAGCTCGACGGCCACCTGCACGCGCTCGATCGCGACCGCGATGTCCGCTGCCTGGTGCTGGCTGGCGAGGGCCGCGCCTTCCTCGCGGGCCACGACGTCGCCGAGATCAAGGAGCACAACGAGGACATGGTGGCGGGGCGCCTGACGCCGGCGCAATTGCGCGAGTGGCAGAAATCCCTGCAGAGCTCGACCAAGCTCGTCAGGGCCGCGCGCTTCCCGGTGATCGCCTGCGTGCACGGCTATGCGGTCGGCGCCGGTTGCGAGCTGGTCTTTGCCTGCGATCTGGTGGTGGCCGCCAAGGACGCACGCTTCGGCTTCCCCGAGGTCAACATCGGCGTCACCATCACCAATGGCGGCACTTTCTTCATGCCGAGGAAGATCGGCCTCGCCAAAGCCCGCGAGCTCGCCTATACGGGGGAATTCATCGACGCGGTCGAGGCGCACCGCATCGGCCTCGTCAACCGGCTCGCCGAGCCCGGCAAGGAGCGCGACGTCGCCGGCAAGCTCGCCGAGCGCATTGCCAGCCGCGCTCCCGTTGCCGTACAACTGCACAAGGCGATGATCGACGCCGCGCTGTCGTCCTCGCTCGAAGGCGCGCTCAGCTTCGAGACCGAATGCCTCGTGCAGACCGCCATGACCAAGGACAACCTCGAAGGCACCAGCGCCTTCTTCGAGAAGCGCGAGCCGAGGTTCAAGGGCGAGTAGGACAACGCCTGATCGTGGTACCGCTGGAAGCCTGCTGTCGAAAGCTGAGGAGGATTGTCGATGCGTAAGGGTCTGTATTCGCTGCTCGCCGCCCTACCGGTGTTCCTTGCCGCTTGCGATAGCGGCGGCGACAAGCAGCAGGCTGTCGGCGAAATTGCCCCCTTCGTGGGGTCGTGGAAGCTCGTCGATGGCAAGGGTCTGGCCGCGGGCAACGAAGGCACGGTCTATAAGCTCGACAAGACCGGCAAGCTGGTCATGGGCGGCGTGACCGAGTGCACGATTGCCTATGCCGCTTCCCAGATCACCCAGCAGTGCGGCAAGGACTTGAAGAAGGTCTGGAAGGTCAAGGTCGTGGACAAGGACACCCTTGTCTGGGAGGACACCGACACGGGGAACGCGCAGTCGTTCACGCTGAAACGCGAGTAGGACCGCGCACGATTGGCGCGCCTGATCGGGCTCGCGCTGGCCATCAGCTCACGACGAAGACCTCCTCATCGCCGAGCAGCACCTCCTCGTAGTCCTGATCGAAGCCGGGTCCCGGCCCGGTCCGGTCGATCACGAGAAAGTCGCCGACGGCGAGGGCAATGAGTGGATGATGCCAGATCGCCGTCGCGAAGTTGATGCCCTGGCGGCCATTCGTGCGGAATGCCCGCAGGCTGCGGGCAGCTGGCTGCTCCCGCCCGGAAGCTACCACCACGACAAAAGGTGTGCTCGACAACGGAATGAAAGCCTGGCTCGAGATCGGATGGCGCTCCATCAGGCGCAGCCGGATCGGTAGCTGCACCGGCTCTACCACCTCGAACAGGCTGACCAGGCTGCGTCCCCGCTCGGCCGCCAGCTCGACCCGGGCAAGGTCATGGTAGCGGATCGCGGTGCCCTGGTTCGTGACAAACGATTGGGCCCCCGCTTTCTCAATGACGTCGCCGAAGGGAGCAAACCCTTGCCGCGTCAGCGGCTCGACCCTGATCTCGATTCTTGCCATCGGCCGATCCTACCGGTGCCGCATGACGGATGGCGGCGGCAAGGGCGTGACCTGGCCCTGACGCTCATAGTAGGGAAGCTTGTCGACACGTGGCTGCCACAGACCCTGCTCTCGGCAGGATTGCACATGCTGTGCGATCTCCTCCAGCGTCGCGAACCAGACCTCGCCGGTGCCGAGCATGTACTCGATCATCTTCTCGACCTTCAGCCAGCGCGACGGCCGACCCGAGACGAAGGGATGCCAGACGCCGATCCAGAGCCCGCCACCCATCGTGCGCATCGCCTCGAACTCGGCAAGGAAGATCTCCATCGCCCGATCGGGCGCCATGATCTGCATCTGGAAGTTGAGGTCGATCGAATGGACATAGGGCGGCCAGTCGTCGGTCGCCCAGCTTGCCGGCAACTCGACCACCTCGCCCTTCGCTGTTTTCAGGATGTAGGGCACGTCGTCGCCCATCAGCGAGGAGTCGTAGAGGAACCCTTCCTCGATCAGCAGGTCGGTGGTGTGCTTGGAGTAGTTGTAGAGCGGCGAGCGATTGCCGCGCGGCCGCTTGCCGGTGTGCTTCTCGATCACCTCGATCGAGCGGCGCATCCAGTAGTGCTCCTCGTCCCGGCTGAGCTGATTGGGAGCCTCGTGGATGTAGCCATGGAAGCCGACCTCGTGGCCATCCTCGACCATAGCCCCGACCGCCTCGGGATACTGCTCGATGCACCAGGCCGGCACGAAGAAGGTCTGCTTCAGGCCATAGCGGCGATAGGCTTCCAGAATGCGCGGCACGGCAACCTTTGGGCCGTAGTGCAGCATCGAGATCGCCGAGACCCGTGTGATCGAGTCTTTGGGATGCTCGAGGTGCACGAGGCTGTCGGCATCCATGTCGAAGGTGATGGCGCAGGCAACCCTGGCGCCGTTCGGCCAGGGGACGGGATTGCGGATCATGGGGAAGCTCCTTGGCGGTTTGGCGCGCTGACGCGCAGGTTCTCGGGCACGAGGTCGAGGAAAGCGCCATCGCCGACCATGGCCTTGATGGCGGCGATGTCGGGCGCGAAGAACCGGTCCTCGTCATAGGCTGGAACCTCCGCGCGGATGGCAGCGAGGACGCGCTCCAGGGTATCGCTCGAGCGGACCGGCCGGCGGAACTCCATGCCTTGGGCGGCGGCAAGCAGCTCGATCGCGACGATCGCCGCAGCGTTGTCCGCCATCTCGGAAAGGCGTCGCGCGGCGAAAGTTGCCATGCTGACGAAGTCCTCGTGATTGGCGGTGGTCGGGATCGAGTCGACGCTGGCCGGATGGGCGAGACTCTTGTTCTCGCTGGCGAGCGCCGCGGCGGTGACCTGAGCGACCATGAAACCGGAATCGAGGCCAGTCTCCTTGACGAGGAAGGCCGGCAGCTTGGAGTGATGGGCGTCGGTGAGCATGGCAATGCGCCGCTCCGACATTGCGCCGATCTCGGCGATGGCAAGCGCGAGATTGTCCGCCGCAAAGGCGATCGGCTCGGCGTGGAAGTTGCCGCCGTAGAGGATGTCGCCCGACTCCAGGTCGATCATCGGATTGTCAGTCCAGGCGTTGAGCTCGCTGCTGACGATGGCGGCAACATGGTGGATCTGGTCGAGGCACGCTCCCATGACCTGGGGCTGACAGCGCAGGCAGTAGGGATCCTGCAACCGGCCCTCCCTGCGTGCAACAGGGCGCAGGCCGCTGCCCTCGAGCAGCTCGCGATAGGCTGCGGCGACCGTGCGCTGGCCGGGCTGTCCGCGGGCCACATGCAGGCGATCATCGAACGCCATCTCGTTGCCGAGGGCCGCTTCCAGGCTCAATGCGCCGGCGACGACAGCGGCGGACATGACCTCCTCCGCCGCGAGCAGGCCCGATACGGCGAGGGCCGTCGAGGCCTGCGTGCCATTGACGATGGCGAGGCCTTCCTTGGCCTCGAGCACGAATGGCACTAGACCGGAACGGGCGAGCGCCGCCGTGGCAGGCATGATCTCGCCACCGAGACGCGCGTCGCCCACGCCGATCAGCGTGGCACCCATATGGGCGAGCGGGGCGAGATCGCCGGAGGCCCCGACCGATCCCTTCGCCGGCACGCACGGGACGATGCCGGCGTTCAGCAGCGCCAGCAGCGCATCGAGCAGCTCCGGGCGCACGCCCGATTGCCCGGTTGCCAGCGCATTCAGCTTCAACAGCATCATCCGCCGCACCGTCTCATCGCTCATCAGCGCTCCGGTGCCGGCGGCATTGGAGATGATCAGGCGGCGCTGCAGCTCGGTCAGGTCGGCAGCGGCGATAGACCGGTCCGACAGGCTGCCGAAGCCGGTATTGACACCATAGGTCCGGATGCCCTTGGCGATGCGATCCTCGACGATGTCGCGGCCGCGCCGTATCTGCTGGCGCGCTGCAGGCCCGACCTCGACGAACGGGTGCTCACGATCGAACCGTCGCAATGCCGCGAGGTCGAGCTTGCCCGGCTCGAGCTGCAGGACTGGCCTGCCCGTTGCAGCCTGCATTGGTGCTACTTCGCCTCCCGCCGGTAGGGAATGCCGCTTGCGGCCGGCGGCTTGACGCGGCCGTAGAAGCCCACGAGCGCCAGGATCGACACGACATAGGGCAATGCGACGAAGATCTGATAGGGCACGGCCGGGTTGGCGAACTGGAGCCGGAGTTGCACCGCATCGCAGAACCCGAACAGGAGTGCTGCGAGCACGGCCCCGATCGGATCCCAGCGGCCGAGGATAATGGCGGCGAGCGCTATGAAGCCCTTGCCGGCACTCATATGCTCGGTGAAGACGAAGACCTGCGCGAGCACGATGTAGGCCCCGCCGATGGCAGCCAGCGCACCCGATGCGATCACGGCCAGATAGCGGACCGTGAATACCGGAACGCCTGCCGTGTCGGCGGCATTGGGGTTTTCGCCCGTCGCACGGATGTCGAGGCCCCAGGGCGTGCGGTAGAGCACCCACATCAGCAGCGGCACCAGCAGGTAGAGCAGATAGACCAGCGGATCCTGGTTGAACAGCACCGGTCCGATCAGCGGGATCGAGGCCAGCCCCGGGATCGGCCAATCGTGGAACCCGGCGAGCGATCTGGTCGTCGCGTCGAGCCCGAAAATCAGGCGTGCGAAGAAGGCGGTGAGGCCGATCGACAGCAGGTTGATCGCGATGCCACTGACGATCTGGTTGACGCCCAGGCTGATCGCCAGCACCGCCAGCATGAGTGCGAGCAGCATGCCGCAGAGCATGCCGACGAGCAGGCCGATCAGCGGCTCGCCCGTCAGGAAGACCCCGAGCGCCGCCCCGAAAGCGCCAGCCAGCATCATGCCTTCGAGCCCGATGTTCCAAACACCGCTCCGCTCGGCGATGACGCCGCCGAGGGCCGCAAAAGCGATCGGGATCGATAACCGCAGCGTGGTGCCGAGCACATCCGTCAGCGAGGCCAATTGCAGCCATTCAGGCATTGCTGCGCTCTCCTTGGACGGCGGCCTCGGCCTCGCGCCGGCGCGCCAGGATGCGGGCCCAGACCGTGTCCTGGAAGCGCAGGGCGAGGCTCGCTGCGACGAACATGACGACGAGGCCCTGGATCGCATCGACGACGGTGCTCTGGATGCCGATCGCTCGTTGCATCAGCTGGGCGCCGGCCTTAAGCCCCGAAAGAAAGAGTGCTGCAATCGGCACCAGGATGGGATTTGCCGACGCCATGAAGGCGACCACGATGCCATCGAAGCCATAGCCGTTGCTGAAATTGTGGAAGAGCCGGTACTTGACGCCCAGCACCTCGAACGTGCCGGCGAGCCCGGCGAGCGCACCGCCGATCATCATGGCGAGGATCATCTGCCGCTTGACCGGCATGCCCGCATACTGCGCGGCCTGCGGATTGAGGCCGACCGTGTTCATGGCGAAACCGAAGGACGTGTAGTGCATCCCCACATGCAGGATGAGTGCGAGCACCAGGCCGACGAGCACGCCGGCGTGGGCATCGGTCGGCAGCAGGATCAGCGGCAGAAAGAGCGCGGAGGGGATCTCGGCCGAGTAGGGATAGGGCGCGCCCTCCTCCATCATCGGCCCCCCTGCCGCAAAGCTCACCAGGTGGATGGCCACATAGTTGAGGAGCAGGGTGACGATCACCTCGTTGATGCCCCGGTAGGTCTTGAGGAGAGCGGGGATCAAGGCCCAGAGCGCCCCGCCCGTCATGCCGGCGAGCACGCAGATCGACAGGTGCAGAATGGCGTTCATCTCCGGCAGGTAGAGCGCTGCAACCGACGAGAACAGCGCTCCGAGGTAGATCTGGCCCTCGGCGCCGACATTGAAGAGCCCGGCCCGCAGCGGGATCGCCACCGCCAGGCCGGCGAGCAGGATCGGCGACATCTTGACGAGGGTCGTGCCGAAGCCGAAGCGATCGAAAAACGCTTCGCCGAACAGGACACGATAGGCTTCGATCGGATTGGCGCCCGCCGAGAGAATGAGGATCGAGCCGACCAGCAGGGCGAGCACGACCGCCCAGACGGTCCGGGTCGCAAACAGCAGCTCCATTGCCCGCGCCATCAGGCTGCCGCTCCGCTCGCAATGCCGGCCATCAGCTCCCCGATCCTCGCGGTCGATGCATCCGCCCGGTCGAGCAATCCCGTGATCCGGCCACGGAACATCACTGCGACCCGGTCCGACACGTCGAGCACGTGCTCGAGCTCGGTCGCGATGTAGAGCACGGCGACGCCATTCGCCTTCAAGTCGAGGATCGTGCTCTGGACGAACTCGATTGCGCCGACATCCAGCCCCTTGCATGCCTGCATGACGACCAGCAGCCGTGGCTTGGCCTCGATCTCCCGAGCCAGGATCAGCTTCTGCTGGTTGCCACCCGACAGTAACCGCGCAGGCTGGTCGATCGACCTCAACCGGACATCGTAGCGCTTCGTCAGTCTGCCGGCGATCTCGCGGATGGCCTTGAAGTCGAGCATGCCGCGCCTGGATACCGGCGGGCGGTCATAGCTGCGCAGCGCCATGTTGTAGGAAACAGGATAGTCGAGCACGAGCCCGGTCGCCTGCCGGTCCTCAGGCACGAACGCGATGCCCGCCTCGTTGATGCGGCGTTTCACGTCGAGTGCCACGATATCGCGACCCCCGACCAGGATCTGGCCGGTGTCGAGGTCACGAGTTCCGGCGATCACCTCGCCGAGCTCGCGCTGTCCGTTGCCGTCGACCCCCGTCACCCCGAGGATCTCGCCGGCCCGGACGGTCAAGGAAAGCTCATCGAGCGCTCGCACACCACGGTCGTCGACGGCAACGAGGCCGCGTGCGTCGAGCACGATCTCGCCCGGCGCAGACGCACCCTTCGTCTCGCGCTTGCGCAGCTCGATCACCACGTCGCGGCCGACCATCCAGCGCGCAAGCGTCTTGGTATTGGTTTCTGCGGCATCGACCTCGTGCACCACTTTGCCGTGGCGCATGACAGTGACCCGGTCTGCGACCTGCATCACCTCCTCGAGCTTGTGGGTGATGAAGAGCACCGTGTGGCCGGCATCGCGCAGCTTGCGGATACCTGCGAGGAATGACCCGATCTCGCCGGGCGCGAGCACGCTGGTCGGCTCGTCCAGAATGAGAATGCGGGCGTTGCGGTAGAGCGCCTTCAGGATCTCGACGCGCTGGCGCATGCCCATCGGCAGCGACCAGATCGGCGCCTTCGGATCGACGTCGAAGCCGATGTCGCGGCTCATCTGCGCCAGACGTGCTTCGTGTGCCGCCAGATCGATCGTGTGCAATCCCCGCTCGAGCCCGAGCACAATGTTCTCGGTGACCGTCAGGGAGGACACCAGCATGAAGTGCTGGTGGATCATGCCGATGCCGTTCGCGATCGCCTCGCGCGGCGACTGCAGCCGGATCGGTCTGCCGTCGACCTGGATGTCGCCCTGGTCGGACTGATAGAGCCCGTAGAGGATGTTCATCAGCGTCGACTTGCCGGCGCCGTTCTCGCCGAGGATGGCGTGGATCGCGCTCTTCTCGACAGCAATGCTCACGTCGTCGAGCGCCTTGAAGGCCCCGAACGATTTCGTCACGTGATTGATCTCGATATGGGGCATGGTACCAAGACGCCAATTGGTGCAGTCGCCAAGCCGGAGCTCCCGACTTGGCGATTTCACGACTTCGCGTCGCTCAAGGCTTGAATTCGCCCGACTTCATCTTCTCGATGAGGGCATTGACCTCGGCGGCCACGGCCTCGGGGATCGCCTTGTGATATGTGCCGATCCGGGCGCCCTCTGGCGTGTTCAGATTGAAATTGTAGTTCTTGCCCTCGAGCTTGCCGTCCTTGGCGAGCGTGAGGTAGGCCTTCATGACGCCCTTGATGTCGAAAATGGCGGACTGGAGCACCGTATCCGGCCAGTCGGCGATCGCGTCATAATAGAGACCGAAGCCCCAGACGCCCTTCTCCTTGCACGCCTGCAGGCTGCCGATCACCGCATTGTCCATGGTCGGAAACACCACATCGGCGCCTTGCGCGATCTGGTTGAGCGCGGCTTCCTTGCCCTTGGCGATGTCGTCCCAGTCATTGGTCCAGGCGGTGAGGACCTCCTTGCCGCCGGCGTCGGTAAATCCCTTGGTGAAGCTCTCGTTGAGCGCGGTCGAGAATTTGATCTTCTGCGCGCCGATCCAGCCGGCCTTGCCGGTCTTCGACATCTTGCCGGCGATGTAGCCCATCGTGTAGCCGAACTGGCTGTAGTAGAAGTCGGCGGTTGCAATGTTGTCCTTCGCCTCATGGCCGTTGTTCACGACGAAAATCGTGTCGGGATACTTACGCGCGACGCGCTCGGCTGCCTCCTGGAACTCGCCGCCATGGCCGATCACGACCTTGTAGCCGCGCCGGGCATAGTCGGCCATCGCCTCGGCCTGGTCGGGCTGGGCGACTTTCTCGGAGTAGGCAACGTCGAGGTCGAGGGACTGGCCGGCCTGCGTGATGCCCTCGTAGCCTGCCTGGCTCCAGGACTTGTCGGTGATGTTGCCGGGCATCACGATGGCGACCTTCAACTTGTCAGCGGCAGCAGGCGTGGCCGCCAGCGCGATGGCAGCCGCAGCGCCGCCGAGCATTCCCACCATCAGGCGTCTCGAGACGAACATGGATTCCTCCTTGTGGACCTGCCCTGCCACATTCCCGCGACTTGTCGCGTGACGTGTTGTGCATTGGGCGGAGTCGAGCTCCGCGACAGGTCATTGCTCCCACGATGATCCACACGTCCGGCGTGTCTGTCTGCCTGGTGCCGGGGAGTGTCGGATGGCCCATCTTTCGCTATGCGAACCTTCCGGTCTATATTAAATATTTGAAGGATAGTTCGTTGGAGATTGAAGTGGCATGACTCAACCGGCGCAGCGGCCGAGCCTCGATCGGGTCGAGATCGGCTTGCTGAGAACCTTCTGCACGATCGTGGAGTGTGGCGGCTATTCGGCCGCCCAGGCCGAGCTCAATGTCAGCGCCGCCTCGATCAGCATGAAGATGTCAGCGCTCGAGGAGCGGCTGGGCATGCGGCTGTGCCAACGCGGCCGTGTCGGCTTTCGGCTGACCGAGGAGGGGGATCGCATCTATGCCTCGGCCCGCCAGCTGTTTCATGCCCATGCCGATTTTCTCGCCGAGGTCGGCAACCTCAAGGGCCATCTCGAGGGCCAGATCACGATCGCCGTGATCGACACGACCGTCACCAACCGGGAGCTGAAACTGCCGGAGACCATCAGGAGCTTTGCTTCCCTGCACCCGGGCGTGCATCTGAAGCTGCTGGTCCTGGAGCCCTCGCAGATCGAGCGCCAACTGCTGTCGGGCGATGTGCATATCGGGATCGCGCCGTTCTATCATCACGTCCCCAACATCGAATACGAGCAGCTGATCGAGGAGCCGCACAGCCTCTACTGCGGCCATCTGCACGAGCTGTTCGAGCGCGCACCGGACCGGCTGACCCGCAGCGATCTGGCCGACTGCTCCTATGTCACGCGAGGCTATCTGCCGTCCTCGGCAGCCCTCTACCGCAAGGAGATGCCGTCAGGCGCGACCGTCTTCGACATGGAGGCGATGATCCACCTGATCCTCTCGGGCATGTTCATTGGCTACGTCCCGCTGCACTATGCGGAGCAATGGGTGCTGAACGGAAGCCTGCGCGCCATCAGACCGGATCTGTTCCGCCACGTCTCCAGCTTCGATATCGCCGTGCGAAAGGGCAGCTCGAGCCAGCGCATCATCGAGGCCTTCATCGCGATGCTGCACGCCAGCCATGCGCGGCGGGCAAGGCGCCGCGAATCCCGGAGCCGCACCACGCGTGTTTAGCCCGCGACCCGTAGCAGCAGCTTGCCGCTCGTTCCGCGCTGCTCCAGCCTCGCGTGGGCGTTTGCTGCCTCGTCCAATGGAAAGATCCCCTCGATCGGGACTTGGAGGCGGCCGTCGGCGAGGCGCGCCACGATTTGCGTCACGCCATTGCGCCACCGCTCGCTGCCTGGCCCGGCATGCAGGAACTCGAAGCCCGCGAGCGAGGTCGAGCGCTGATAGAGCTTCGAGCGGATATCGAACGACGGGTTGCCTGCCGCCTCCCCGATGTTGATCACACGGCCGAAATGCCGCAAGACCTCGAAGCTCCGCTCGAGGATCCCGGATCCGAGCGAGTCGATGACGAGATCGACGCCCTCGCCACGCGTGAGACGCAGCGTCTCGGCGACGAAATCCGCCTGCGACCGGTCGATCACATGGGTCGCACCCAGTTCGAGCGGCCGGCGCGCCTTCGCCGCGGAGCCTACCGTGCCGATCACGCTGGCACCCATCTCGCTCGCGAGCTGCGACAACATGAGGCCGACCGCGCCGCCGATGGCATGGACCAGCACGCGGTCGCCGCGCTTGATTTGCGCGGCCGTGTTGAGCAGGTGCCAAGCGGTCAGGGTCGCGGCCGGAAAGGCGGCACCCAATTCGAAGCCGATCCCGTCGGGCAGTGCGATGACATAGGCCTGCGGCACCACACAGTGCTCGGCATAGCCGCCCAGCATGCGCGGGCCGGTGATGGCGGCGACCCGCTGGCCCGGCCGAAAATCCCGCACATCCCGACCGACGGCATCGATCCAGCCAGAGACTTCGAGTCCGATGATGCAGGGATAGGAAATGACGTCCGGATAGATGCCGAGCCGCTTCTGGATGTCGC
>JANPDA010000416.1:0-10559 GCA_031431235.1 Hyphomicrobiaceae bacterium | reverse complement strand
GTCATCCGCATCAATGCGCTCTCGACCGAATGGGGCCACCGGGACCTCAGGATGGCGACAGCAGCCGGCGCCGACTCGATCCTGGTGCCGAAGGTTTCGTCGGCTTCCGATATCGTGGCGGTGCGCTCTGCATTGGCCGCGGCGGAAGCCCGCTCCGGCACGGTGATCTGGATCATGGTGGAGACCCCGCTCGCGGTGCTCAGGGCCGAGGCGATCGCCGCGGCGGCCGGCGACCCCGACTTTCCCCTCGAGGTGTTCGTGATGGGCACCAACGACCTCGCCAAGGAGAGCCGCGCGGCGATGACCGCCGGTCGCGCGCCGATGCTCGCCTGGCTCTCGACCTCGGTGCTGGCTGCCCGCGCCTATGGCCTCGACATCGTCGATGGCGTCTACAACAATTTCAAGGACGCCGAGGGCTTCCGCGCCGAGTGCCTGCACGGCCGCTCGCTCGGCATGGACGGCAAGACCCTCATCCATCCCGGCCAGATCGAGGCCTGCAACGAGGTGTTCAGCCCGAGCGAGGAGGATGTCGCCTGGTCGCGCCGCATCATCGCCGCCTTCGAGGAGCCCCAGCACGCGAGGAAGGGAGCGATCTCGCTCGACGGCCGCATGGTCGAGCGGCTGCACCGCGACGTGGCGCGGCGAACGGTTGCGATTGCCGAGGCGATTCTGGCGAGGCCTGGCTGAGGGCGCCGGCACGGGTGCAACATGAGCGATTGGATTGGCCTGCTGGCGATGCTATTGCCTTGCGTGCGCATGACGAGCGCGCCGTCCAGGAGGCTCGATATGACCATTCATCTGAAGCCCGATCTGCAAGTCATTCTCGAGGCGGAAGTAGCCTCCGGCCGGTTCCTCTCTATCGAGGAAGCACTGGAGGCGGCCGTTCGCGGCCTCGCCGGCGAGGCCCAAGACGATCTTTCCTGGGCGAGGCCCTATCTCGCCGAGGCCGAGGCCGATGTTGCCGCCGGCCGGACACGGACCCATGAGAAGGTCTGGGCGCGAATTGAGGAGCGAATCGGCAGGTCGTGAGCGGGGTTCTCCTTATTCGATACACCGCACGGGCCGAAGGTGATCTCCTCGCTATCGCGGACTACCTCGGCACGAAGCGGGGAGCTCATTTCGCAAAGGCTTATGTCGGGCGCATTCGCACCCGGATCGAGACGCTTCAGCAAAACCCTACACGCTTTCGCGAGCGAGGCGAGCTTGGCGAGGGTCGGCGTGTGATCAGCTCCGGACCTTTTCTGATATTCTATCGGGTGATCGAGACAATCGTGATGGTCGACCGTGTTCTACACAGCGCGCGCGAGATGAACGTCGAATTATTGGATGAGAAGTAGCTTCGCCGATGATGACTGCAATTCGATTGCCTGAGACCGGCTGAGCTTGGCAGGAGCAGCCGTCCCATGCTGACCGGCCTGTTCGACTTCGAGCTCCCCGAGGAGCTGATCGCGCTGCACCCGATCACGCCGCGCGATGCGGCACGGCTGCTCGTGGTGCGGCCGGGCCCGGCGCTCGCCGATGCCCATGTCCGCGATCTGCCGGACCTGCTGCGGCCCGGCGACTGCCTCGTCATGAACGACACGCGCGTGATCATGGCCGAGCTCGACGGCGTGCGGGAGCGTGACGGCAACCGCGCGCGTGTCTCGATCAACCTCCACCACCGTCTCGACGATAGCCGCTGGCGGGCATTCGCCCGGCCTGCCAAACGCTTGAGGGCTGGCGATCGCATCAGCTTTGGCAGCGAGGACGAGCTCTGCCTCGCCGGCCATCTCGATGCGACGGTCGAATCCCGCGAGGAAGCCGAGGTGACTCTGAGCTTCGATTTTTCGGGCGCTATTCTGGATGCCGCGATTGCCGAGCGCGGTCGCGTGCCGTTGCCGCCCTACATCGGCCTGAAACGCGCGACAGAGGAGCGCGACCGCTCCGACTACCAGACCGTGTTCGCGCGTCGCGATGGCGCGGTCGCCGCGCCGACGGCTGGCCTGCATTTCACACCCGAATTGCTCACCCGCCTCGCCGAGCGCGGCATCGCGCAGCATCTCGTCACGCTGCATGTGGGCGCGGGGACCTTTCTCCCGGTCAAAGCGGAGGATACGGCAGAGCATCGCATGCACGCCGAATGGGGCGAGATCGATGCGGCGACGGCCGATGCTTTGAACCAGACCCGTTCGCGTGGCGGCCGGATCGTCGCCGTTGGCACGACCTCGCTCAGGCTCCTCGAATCGGCCGCCGCCGAGGACGGCACTATCCGCCCGTTCGTCGGCGAGACCGCCATCTTCATCACGCCCGGCTATCGCTTCAAGGCAGTCGATCTGCTGATGACCAATTTCCACCTGCCGCGCTCGACCCTGTTCATGCTGGTCGCGGCATTCTCGGGCCTCGAGACGATGCAGGTCGCCTACGCCCATGCTATCCGCGAGGCCTACCGCTTCTATTCCTACGGCGATGCCTGTCTCCTCGAACGGATGCCATGACCGAACACTTCTCCTTCACCCTGCTCGCGACCGACGGCCGCGCCCGCACCGGAGTCATCCACACGCCGCGTGGAAACATCCGCACGCCCGCTTTCATGCCGGTCGGTACCGCTGGCACGGTCAAAGCGATGTTCCTGAAGGACGTGCGGGAAGCCGGCTCCGACATCATCCTGGGCAACACCTACCACCTGATGCTGCGTCCCGGTGCCGAGCGGGTGGCGCGGCTCGGCGGCCTGCACCGGCTGATCGGCTGGGACGGGCCGATCCTGACCGACTCGGGCGGCTTCCAGGTGATGAGCCTGTCGAAGCTGAGGAAGCTCACCGAGCAGGGTGTCACCTTCCAGTCCCACATCGACGGATCGCGCCACGAGATGAGCCCGGAGCGCTCGATCGAGATCCAGTGCCTGCTCGGCTCCGACATCCAGATGCAGCTCGACGAATGCGTGGAGCTGCCGGCCGAGCGAAATCGGGTCGAGCAGGGCATGGAGTTGTCGCTGCGCTGGGCGGAGCGATCCTGGGCCGCGTTCAAGCGCCTGTCGAAGCCCGGCCAGGCCATGTACGGCATCGTGCAGGGCGGCACCGAGCCGGATCTGCGCGCACGCTCGGCAGCCGCGCTCACGGCCATGGACCTGCCGGGCACCTCCATCGGCGGCCTTGCGGTAGGCGAGCCCCAAGCCGTGATGCTCGACATGATCACCGTCTGCGATGCGATCCTGCCGGCGACGAAGCCGCGCTATCTGATGGGCGTCGGCACGCCTGAGGACCTGATCCTCGCGGTCGAGCGCGGCATCGACCAGTTCGACTGCGTGATGCCGACCCGCGCCGGCCGCCATGGCCTTGCCTACACCTGGGGCGGCAAGGTCAATTTGAAGAACGCCAGTCATGCGGAAGACTCGAGGCCCTTGGATGAGAACTCCGCCTGCCCCGCCACCCGCGACTATTCCCGCGCCTATCTCCACCACCTGGTCAAATCGCAGGAATACCTCGCCGCCATGCTGCTGACCTGGAGCAACATCGCCTTCTACCAGGACCTGATGGCCCGGATGCGGGCAGCCATCGCCGCCGGCCGGTTCCAGGCGTTCAAGGCCGAGGCATTGGCGAGCCTGGGGGCCACTGGCAAGCCCTGAGCGCGGAGGCGGACAGGCAGCCAGACCTGCAGCGTCTGGCTCCCGATGTTGCGATGCGATACGCTCCGCTGGTTCGCCACGAGGAGCCGTTCAATGTCCGTCGAGGTCACCCCGAAGCGCCTGACCGCCCCCCAGATCACCGGCAAGAAGGGAGGCGAGCCGATCGTCTCGCTGACGGCCTACCACGCCCATACGGCGCGTATCGCCGACCCCTATGTGGATTTCCTGCTGGTCGGGGATTCGCTCGGCATGGTGATGCACGGGTTCGAATCGACGATTCCCGTGCCGCTCGACCTGATGATCATGCATGGCCGCGCCGTCATGCGGGGGGCCAAGCGCGCCCTCGTGGTCGTCGACATGCCCTTTGGCACTTATGAGGAGAGCCCGCAGGTCGCCTTCCGCAACGCCGCGCGCGTGCTGAAGGAGTGTGATTGCGGGGCGATCAAGCTCGAGGGCGGCCGGCGCATGGGCGAGACCATCCGCTATCTGGTCGAGCGCGGCGTACCCGTGATGGCCCATATCGGGCTGACCCCACAGTCGATCCACGTGCTCGGCGGCTTCAAGGCCCAGGGCCGCAGCCGCGACCAGTGGGCCGCAATCGAGGAGGACGCCCGCATCGTCGCCGAAGCAGGCGCCTTCGCCGTCGTGCTGGAGGCGATTGCGGCCCCGCTTGCCGGGCGCATTACGCAGGCAGTGCCGATCCCCACCATCGGCATCGGGGCGTCGGCCGAATGCGACGGGCAGATCCTGGTGATGGAGGACATGCTCGGTCTCTCGCCCCGGGTGCCGAAATTCGTCAAGGAGTTCGGCCGGATCGGCGAGGCGATCGAGGGGGCGATCCGCGCCTATGCGGGCGAGGTGCGCTCGCGCCGCTTCCCGGCCGGCGAGCATACCTATGCCCTGATCGAGCACGACGGAGCCGCCGGCAACGATAGCAAGCACAAGGCCGCAAAAAAGCCCAAGACGGCTGCGACCTGAAGCAGGGGCGGTCTGGGGAACGCATTCCGCACCAACGCTTTGCCTATTGCGCGTGGCCGGCTAGCAGTGGACGCCCGCCAGCGCACGTGCGATGACGCGTCAGTCATTCCGACAGGGCGAACGAACGGGCGAACCGATGTCGAATACCGATCTGGTCAGAGAGGTCGAGGAGGAGCTGAGGCGCGAGCGCCTCGAGAAGCTCTGGCAGCAGTATGGCGCGATCATTCTGGCGGTGGCGCTGGCAATCATCGTCGGTGTGGCCGGCTACAAGGGCTGGCTGCAATGGCAGTCGCGCCAGGCGGCCACTGCCGGCACCGCATTCGATGTGGCTGTGCGACAAGCCAGCGAAGGCAAGGCCGAGGAGGCCTCCAAGCTGTTTGCCGGCATGGCAGCAGATGCTCCAGGCGGCTACCGCGTGCTCGCCAGACTGCGCCTTGCGGCGGAGGCCGCCACGGCGGGCCGGTCCGCCGAGGCGGTTGCGACCTATGACGCGGTCGCCGCCGACGGCGCGGTCGACGAGGTGCTGAGAGGCTACGCGAAGATCGCAGCTGCCGCGCTGCTTGTGGACAAGGTCGACTCGACTGGAATGCAGAATCGGCTCAACAATCTCGATGTCGCAGACGGTCCTTGGCGCCATTCCGCCAGGGAATTGCTGGCCATCTCGGCGCTCCGAGCTGGCGCGCTGGCGGACGCTCGCAAGCACCTCACGGCGATCCTGGTCGATCAGGCCGCGCCGCAAGGTGTCCGACGCCGGGCCGAGTTGATGATGTCGCTGATCACGGCCGACCAGGCCAAGGCAGGCGGCTGAACAGGAGAATGGCACGATGGCGCGAGCAGCACTGACACGCAGCCTGGCGGTGACGATGGTCGCGCTCATGGCTGCATTGGTTGCTGGTTGCTCGACCGACGGCGGGCCCAGCCTCCCCGACCTGCCCAAGATGTCGGATCTCAATCCCTTCGCGACCAAAGAGGTGCCGCTACCCGGCAAGCGTGTTGCCATATTGACCGAGCAGGACCAGCTCTCGGCCAATATCGAAGCCGCCGTCGATGGCCCGCCGGCATTGCCTCCCATGGTTGCCAATGCGAGCTGGAGCCAGCCGGGCGGCGTAGCCGGCAATGCGCCAGGCCATCTGTCGCTCGAAGGCGGCCTGAAGACGTTGTGGAGCAGCGACGCCGGTCAGGGCTCGAGCTCGAACGGACGATTGACGGCGAGCCCTATCGTCCAAGACGGCCGGGTCTATGTGCTGAATGCGGCGGGCACGGTCTCGGCCTACAGTGCGTCGGGCGGCAGCCGGGTCTGGGGAACGAGCCTGACGCCCGAGAATGAGGACGACGAGGAAGGCTATGGCGGCGGGCTCGCTGCCGAGGGTGATCGTGTGTTCGCGGCAACCGGTTTCGGTACCGCCGTCGCACTCGACGCACGCAGTGGCGCCAAGCTTTGGGAAAAGGCGCTGGGGGCGCCTGTGCGCGCCTCTCCGACCGTGTCGGGTGGCCAACTCTACGTCTCGACCATCGAGGGCCGGCTGTTCTGCCTCTCGACGACCGATGGCGCCGAGCTCTGGAGCTTCCGCGGCGTCCCGCAGTCGACGAGCCTGTTCAACAACGCTAGCCCTGCCGTCGCCGAGGACGTCGTGATCGCGACCTTCCCATCGGGTGACATCGTTGCCCTCAATCCGCAGAGCGGCGCCCAGGTCTGGGGCGACGTGCTCGGCAGCGGCCGCGCCGGATCCTCGATCGGAACGCTGTCCGACACAGGACGCCCGGTGATCGAGGGGGGCACCGTGTTCGCGGTCGGCAATGCAGGGCGGATGATCGCCGTCGACCGCAAGAGTGGCGAGCGGCTGTGGTCGCTCAACATCGCCAGCATCGAAACCCCCTACGTCGCCGGGGACACGATCTATGTGGTCGACTCGTCGGGCCGGCTGTCGGCCATCACCCGCGAGGCCGGAACGGTCCGCTGGTCGGTGCGGCTGCCCGACGACAACACCTGGAGCGGCCCGGTGCTCGCCGGCAACCGGCTGTGGCTCGCCTCCCGCAAGGGCCAGCTCGTTGGCGTCGACGCGGCAACCGGCAAGATCTCGGCTTCCCGCTCGATCGGGGGCAAGACGCTGATTGCTCCCGTCGTCGCCGAGAACCGGCTGTTCGTCCTGACCGACGACGCGACGCTGATGGCGTTCAACTGAGCTGGCCAAGACCGTCACCGGTGCTGGCAACGCAAACCACGCTGCACTAGTGTTCTGACTCATTCATCTGGTACCCCAAATGAATGGCCAGCCCACTAGCTACCTCCTTGTTTGTGTTCCGTCTTTCCATTCATTGATCCAGCTTCGCCGGAATCGAATGAATGGGCCGGAACACTAGCAGCCGTTGCGCGGCGACCGCCAACGCGCCTATATGCACTCCATGCCCTTCATCGTCACCATTGCCGGCCGGCCCAATGTGGGCAAGTCGACGCTCTTCAACCGGCTCGTTGGCCGGCGCATCGCGCTGGTCGATCCGACGCCCGGCCTGACCCGCGACCGCCGCGAGGCCGAGACCGAGATTTACGGCATTCCCATCCTGTTGACCGACACGGCCGGCCTCGAGGTGGCCGAGCCCGGCTCGGTCGGCGACCGCATGCGCCGTGCGAGTGAGTCGGCGATCGCGGAAGCCGACCTCGTGCTGTTCGTCATCGACGCGCGCGCGGGCGTGCTGCCCGAGGACCACACCTTCGCCGAGCTGGTGCGCAGCTCGGGGCGGCCCGTCCTGCTCGTCGTCAACAAATGTGAAGGCCGCTCCGGCGAGGGCGGGTTCTACGAGGCCTATTCGCTGGG
This sequence comes from Hyphomicrobiaceae bacterium, assembly GCA_031431235.1. Taxonomy (GTDB): domain Bacteria; phylum Pseudomonadota; class Alphaproteobacteria; order Rhizobiales; family Hyphomicrobiaceae; genus JANNSW01. Next base: position 3,167 of record JANPDA010000416.1, on the reverse strand, counting down.
GCTCGATGAGCCCGTCGCCATCTCGGCCGAGCACGGCGAAGGCATCGGCGATCTGAGCGAAGCGATCGCTGCACGGCTGGCGCCAGAGGCCGAGGACGATGCCGAGACCGAGGACGCCGACGAGGCCGAGGACGCCGTCGACGAAGAATCGCCCGACCCCAACCGGCCGTTGCGCATAGCCATCGTCGGTCGGCCCAACGCCGGCAAGTCGACGCTCGTCAACACGATCCTCGGCCATGACCGGATGCTGACCGGTCCCGAGGCCGGTATCACCCGCGATACCATCTCCGTCGATCTGGAGCGGGCCGGCCGCAAGATCAAGCTGTTCGATACGGCGGGCTTGCGGCGGCGCTCGCGCATCACCGAGCGCGCCGAGGAGCTTGCTGCCAGCGACGCCGTCCGCGCGATCCGCTTCGCCGAGGTGGTGGTGCTGCTGATCGATGCCGAGCGCGCGCTCGAGCACCAGGACCTGCAGATCGCCGACCTCGTCATCTCCGAGGGCCGCGCTCTCGTGATCGCCGTCAACAAGTGGGATCTCGTCGCCGACAAACAAAAACTGCTCAAGGACTTCCGCGAGACTGCCGAGCGGACGATGCCGGACGTGAAGGGCATTTCCCTGGTTCCGATCGCGGCGCTGTCGGGATCGGGGATCGACCGGCTGTTCGAGGCGATCTTTGCCGTCTATGAGACCTGGAACCGTCGCGTGCCGGTCCCCAAGCTCATTCGCTGGCTGGAGGACGCGCTCGAGCGCCACGCTCCCCCCGCCGTCGGCGGGCGGCGGATCAGGCTGCGGTTCATGACCCAACCGAGCACGCGTCCCCCGACTTTCGTCGCCTTCTGCTCGCGCCCGGCCGACCTGCCCAAATCCTACGTGCGCTATCTGGTGAACGGCTTGCGCGAAGCTTTCGACCTGAAGGCGACGCCCATCCGGTTCCACCTGCGCAAGGGCCGCAACCCTTATGTGGACTGAGCCAGCCTCGACCTGGTACGAGACGGCCCCGGGCCACGACTTCGCCGCCCCCCCGCTCCCTGGCCCGATCGAGGCCGATGTCTGCATCGTTGGTGGCGGGCTCGCTGGCCTGTCAGCAGCCATCGAGCTGCAAAGCCTCGGGCGCAGCATCGCCCTGATCGAGCGCCATCGTATCGGCGGTGGTGCCTCGGGCCGTAATGGCGGGTTCGTCTCGGCGGGTTTTGCCGAAGGCCTCTCGGCCATAGCGGCCCGCACTGGCTCCGCGCATGGGGACGCGCTCTATCGCCTGTCGATGGAGGGCGTCGAGATCGTCCGCGACCGGGTCGCCCGGATCGTGCCTGAAGCCCTCATGGGTGAAGGACAGCTCCTGGTGCTGCGACGGCCGGGCAGCGGCGCGCTCGAGCGTTCACGCGACCTGATGCAACGATCATTCGAGCGTGCGCTCGAGCACTGGGATTGCGCCCGAACGCGCTCGGTCCTGCAATCGGAGCGATATTTCGAGGCGCTCCATGACGGCCGCGCCTTCCACATCCAACCGCTGCACTATGCCCGCGGCATCGCACGCACGATCACGGAGGCAGATGGCCGGATCTACGAGCACTCGCCCGCCCTCTCGATCCGCCGCGAGGGCTCCCGCCAGATCGTCGCCACGCCCGAAGGCAGGATCAGCGCTGGCTCGGTGGTGCTCGCCACCAGCGCGCTCGATCGCAAGCTGTGGCCGCGACTTTCCCGCGCGGTGCTGCCGATCACCACCTACATCGCCGTGACCGAGCCGTTGGGCGATCGCGCGAGCCAAGCGATCGCGACGGGCGCGGCGATCGCCGACGACCGGCGGGCGGGCGACTACTATCGACTGCTCGCTGGCGGACGCATCCTCTGGGGCGGCCGGATCACCACGCGCCGCTCGCAACCACGCCAGCTCGGCGAAATGCTGAAGGCCGATATGCTGTCGGTCTTTCCACAGCTCGGGGCCCCCCGGATCGAGCATGCCTGGGCTGGCAGCATGGGCTATGCGCGCCACAAGATGCCCATTGTCGGCCGTATTGCCGATGGCGTCTGGACGGCAACCGCTTTCGGTGGCCATGGCCTCAATACCACCGCGATCGCCGGCCGGCTCGTCGCGCACGCCATCGCCGGGGGCGAGGACGACCGCATCCGTCTATTCGAGCCCTTTGGCGCCGATTGGGCAGGCGGGCCGATCGGGCGCGCCGGCGTCCAGCTCACCTACTGGTCGATGCAGCTGCGTGACCGGATCGACGAGCGCCGCGCCGAGCGCTCCTCGGTGCCGCGCAATCCGCCGAACGGGAGCGATGACAGGGCCGCGGACTGAGCCTATAGGTTGGCATCGCCCCGGCCAGTCGATCGGACGCCGGTGGGTTGGATTGTGGAGGGCAACCCCCGTGAAGCTACCCGAGCTGACCTATGCTTCCCCCAACGACCCCCGCCTCAAGCGCTGGCTGATCCACACCATCGAGGGGCTGTCGGGGAGGAAGCGCTTCCTCCCCCTCTACACCTATTGGCGCAAGCACATCGTGCCCAAGAGCGCACGCGTGTTCGGCGACATGCTCGACCTGATCGACTGCACGCTCGATGTCGATGCCCGCCAGTGGCCGCCCCTGCTCGCGTCCGATACGCCGCTCGTCATCATCGCCAACCACCCGTTCGGCATCGGCGACGGCATCTCGATCCTGGCGCTCGCCGAGGAGCTTGGGCGTCCGTTCAAGGTGCTGATCAACAACCAGCTGCTGCGGATTCCCGAGATCCGGCCCTATTCGCTGGCGATCGACTTCGAGGAAACGCGCGAGGCGATGGCGACCAACCTCGCCACGCGCAAAGAGGCGCTGCAGCTGATTGCGGCCGGCACCACCATCATCGTGTTTCCAGCTGGCGGCGTCGCGACCGCGAAATCGCCCTTCGGCAAAGCCGTCGATCTGCCCTGGAAGCTCTTCACCGCCAAGCTCATCCAGTCGGCGAAAGCGTCCGTCCTGCCGGTCTATTTCGAGGGCCAGAACGGTCCGCTGTTCCAGATCGCGAGCAGACTCAGCCTGACGCTGCGGCTGTCGCTGCTGGTGTCGGAGTTCCGCAAGTTCGCCGGCGGATCGGTGACGGTGCGGATCGGCGATCTGGTGCCCTTCGATCAGCTCGCGGCGGGCAGGGACCGCAAGGCGTTGACCGAGGAGCTGCACGCCATGGTGCA
>JANPDA010000415.1:0-12421 GCA_031431235.1 Hyphomicrobiaceae bacterium | reverse complement strand
TGCTCGTCAGATTGAAGCGCTCGCCTAGTGTTCCCTCCCATTCATTCGATTCCGGCGAGGCTGGATCAATGAATGGAAAGAGGGAATAGACAAAACCACACTAGAATCATAGGGTTGATGGTTTCCCTTTGTCTCCGAAATGCGCGACAAGAGGGTGCAGCGAAGTGGGTGCGCATTTCGGAGACGGGACACTAGCGGAGGATCTCGAATGCGACAACTCAGTCCCTGGTTGATCGGCGCCGTCGCGGTGGCTGGCATCGAAGCACTGGTGCTCGGCAACACTCTGCTCGCGCCCAAGTCCGGTGACGGTCAGATGGCGGCCCTCGACGTCGGGCCCACCGAGCATGCCGTCAAGGTCGAGCCGATCGAGGGTTCGCCCCTGAAGCGGCTGATCCTGACGAAGCATGCGGTCGAGCGGCTCGACTTGAAGACAATGCCTCTGGGTCAGGAGGAGGTCGTGCGGATGCGGGTGTTCAGCGGCGAGGTGGAGCTGGTGCCCGAGCCGAAGAAGCTGCCCGAGCTCGCGACGAACACGACCGGCGCCACTGCCAGCGATGCGGAGCCGCTGCGTGTTCGCGTCAATCTCGGCACCGAATCCCAGGCTGTGGTCGCTACCAAGGCGGCGCTCGTCAGCAAGCTCGACGATGAGGACGACGACAGTGACGACGACGACATTTCTGCCGATCCGCAGGCCGCAGACGACGAGGATGGCGATGACAAGGACGATGCCATGGATGGCAAGGCGGCGATGGTCGTGCGCTACTTCCTCCTGAAAGGCGGCAGCCACGGCCTGGTGGCCGGCGAGCGCGTCAGCGTCAAACTGCCGACGACCGCGAGCGGGCAGATCAGGTTGGTCGTGCCCTATTCGGCCATCATCTACGACACCAAAGCGCAAGCCTGGGTCTACACCAGCCCGGCCGCGCTGACCTTCGTGCGCCAACCCGTCGAGATCGACTTCATCGAGGGCAACAAGGTCGTGCTCGTCTCGGGGCCAGCGCTGGCAACGCCGATCGTTACGGTCGGTGTCGCCGAGCTCTGGGGTGCCGAGGCGGGCATGGGTCACTAGTCTGCTCACGACTCCGACAGACGCGTTGCATTTCCGTTCGAGGGAACTTCCCCATGTTTCGCTGGATCATCGGCACGAGCCTGATCTACCGCTATCTTGTGCTCGCGGCAGCCGTGCTCCTGGTGGTGTCGGGTGTCGACCGGTTGCGCCAGATGCCTGTCGACGTGTTCCCTGAGTTCGCGCCACCCCTCGTCGAAATCCAGACCGAAGGCCAGGGGATGTCCTCGGTCGAGGTCGAGGAGTTCATCACCATCCCGATGGAGGAAGCGCTCAGGGGCACCCCCAATCTCGCGACCATTCGCTCGAAATCGGTCGTCGGCCTATCCGCGATCCAGATGCTGTTCGAGCGCGGCTCGGACGTGCTGCTCGCGCGCCAGCGGGTGATGGAGCGCCTGCAGCTGATCGCGCCGCGCCTGTCGGCCGCGGCCGGCGCGCCAGTGATGCTGCCGCCCTTGTCGGCGACGAGCCGCGTCATGAAGATCGGGCTCACATCGAGCACGCTGTCACAGCTCGACCTATCCATGACCGCCTATTGGAAAATTCGCTTTCGGCTGCTCGGCGTACCCGGCGTCGCCAACGTCGCCATGTGGGGCGAGCAGATCAAGGCTCTCGTCGTTCAGGTCGATCCCGACAAGCTGAAAGCGCACGACGTGGGAATCGAGGATGTGCGCGAGGCGGTGTCCGAAACGCTCGACTTCGGCCTCGTGCCATATTCCAACTCGTCGAAGACGCAGTCCGTGGGTTATTTCGAGACGCCCAACCAGCGATTCTACGTGCAGCCAGAGCTGCCGATCGTGACGCCCGAAGCGATGGCCCAGGTGCCGATCAAGAACCGGCATGGCCGTGATCTTCGGCTCGGCGATCTGGGCAAGGTCGTCTGGGATACGCCGCAAATGATCGGGGACGCCGTGATCAACGATGGCCCCGGCATGATGCTGATCATCGAGAAATTCCCCTGGGCCAATACGCTCGAAGTGACGCGCAGCGTGGAGACGGCGCTCGATGACCTGCGACCCGGGCTCAACGGCATCACGATCGACCATGAGATCTTCCGGCCCGCGACCTTCATCGAGCTCTCGATCGAAAACCTGACGATCGCTCTCTTGCTCGGCGCACTCCTCGTCATCCTCGTGATAGGCGCATTCCTGTTCGAGTGGCGAGCTGCCCTCATCAGTGTCGCGGCCATTCCGCTTTCGCTCGTCGCGGCTGGACTCATCCTCTACGTGAACCACGTGACGCTCAACACCATGGTGCTCGCGGGGTTCGTAGTCGCGCTCGGATCGGTCGTCGATGATGCGATCATCGATATCGAGAACATCATGCGCCGGCTGCGGCTCGACCGACAGCAGGGCGGGAGGAGGTCGCTCGCCGCCATCATCCTCGAAGCCTCCCTCGAGATCCGCTCCAGCATCGTCTATGCGACGCTCATCATCGTGCTGGCGGTGATGCCGGTGTTCTTCATGGGCGGGCTGTCGGGAGCCTTCTTCGAGCCGCTCGCCGTCTCCTATGGGCTTGCACTGCTGGCCTCGATGATCGTCGCGCTCACGGTGACGCCCGCGCTAGCGCTGCTGCTCCTGCGCAATGCTCCCCTCGATCGCACCGAGCCCCTGCTCGCACGCTGGCTGAAGGTGCAATATGACCGGCTGTTGCGCCGCTTGCTGCACCAGCCGCGCGCCTTGCTCGCGGGCGCCGGCGTCGTCGTGCTGGCGGGCCTCGTGACTTGGCCCTTGCTCGGGCAATCGTTGCTGCCCTCGTTCAAGGAGCGGGACCTGCTGATGCACTGGCTGACCAAGCCCGGCACCTCGCACCCGGAAATGTTCCGCATCACGGTCGCGGCCAGCAAGGAGCTGCGGGCAATTCCCGGCGTGCGCAATTTCGGCGCCCATATCGGGCGTGCGTTGCAGGCCGACGAGGTCGTCGGCATCGACTTCACCGAGAACTGGATCTCGATTGATCCAAAGGCCGACTACGATAAGACCTTGGCGGCGGTACAGGAGGCGGTCGACGGCTATCCGGGCCTCTATCGCGACGTTCAAACCTATTTGAAGGAGCGCATCCGCGAGGTGCTGACCGGCGCGGGCGAGGCCGTCGTCATCCGCATCTTCGGGCCGGACCTCGCCAAGCTGCGCGAGTCCGCGGAGAACGTGAAGAAGGCGCTCGAGGGCACCCAAGGCCTTGTCAACTTGCATGTCGAGCTGGTGAAGGACGTCTCCCAGATCGAGGTGACCGTCGACCTCGCGAAGGCCCAGAGCTCAGGCATCAAACCGGGCGATGTGCGCCGCGCCGCAGCTCTCGTATTTGCAGGCGTCGAAGTCTCCGACATTCACAAGAACGGCAAGGTCCACGACGTGATGGTATGGTCGATCCCGTCGGCCCGCAACAGCATCGAGAGCATCCGCGATCTTTCGCTCGATGCGCCCGACGGCTCCCGCGTCCGGCTCGGTGATATCGCCGAGGTCGTGATCGCGGCGACGCCCAACGTGGTCAAGCGCGAAGGCGCAACGCGCCGCATCGATGTCCAGGCGAATGTGCAGGGGCGCGATCTGGGCTCGGTTGCGGGCGAGGTGGACGCGCGGCTGGCGACGGTCGCATTCCAGCCTGGCTACTATGCCGAGCTGCTGGGCGAGTACGCCGAGCGCAAGAAGGCACAGCAGGGCATTCTGCTTGCCTCGATCGCGGCAGCACTCGGGATCTTCTTCCTGCTGCAGGCCTGCTTCGGCAGCTGGCGACTGGCGGCGATGGCCTTCCTGTCGCTGCCGGCGGCGCTCGTCGGCGGCATTCTCGCGGCCTATCTCGGCGATGGCGTGATCTCGCTCGGCTCGCTGGTCGGCTTCCTCACGGTGCTCGGCATTGCGGCGCGAAACGGCATTCTGATGATCAATCATTTCCAGTACATCGAGCGCGCCGAGGGAATGGCATTCGGGGCCGAGCTCGTGCTCAGGGGCGCGCGCGAGCGGCTTTCGCCGATCCTGATGACAACGCTCGCAACCGGTCTTGCGCTCGTCCCGCTGGTCGCGGCAGGCCAAATCCCGGGCCACGAGGTCGAGCACCCGATGGCCGTCGTCATCCTCGGTGGCCTCGTCACTTCGACGCTGCTCAACCTGCTGGTAGTGCCGGCACTCTATTTGAGGTTCGCCAAGGCCGAAAGCCCGCAACCCGCAATCGCCCTTCAGCGGGCGTGAGCGACATAAGAGGCGCACGGTATTGGCTTCAGGCCATACCCGTTGCCTCATTGGCGGCGGGGCACGGGGTCGGAACGGTTTCCTTCAAATCACCCAGTTTGTGCCCTGTTTGCGTCACTCCCAATCAAAATAGTGGAGGACGACGACGCTCGAATCGCCTTAGGCTCGGGCTCATCGGACCGCAGAGGGCGTTATGAGTTGTGCGGGATGCTATCGGAAGGTATCTCCCATGCCATTGCTCGAAGCCTATGTGCTGATTGGAGCTGTTTGGCTCGCATGCAGCGCCGCTTTCTTCGTTCTTGCAGCCATCGCCGCCGATCGTAAAGTCGTGACCTCGGTTGAGCCAGCCATCGTGTCGCGCCCGCTGCTCCATCCCGAAGCCGAAGTGACAATCGCCGCCGCCGCTCTCCTCGGCAAACCAGCCGTTCTGCAAGTTGCCCGCAACGACGAGTCCGACCAGCCCCTTGCCAATGCGGCCTGACTCTCCAGCCCTGTGACAATTCTGCGCCTCGGGCGCCGAAACTGGCCCGGCCGGTTGCGACGGCCGCGCTCTTGTCTCGACCGGGGCCGGCCGAATCAGATAACCGCAGTTGCAGAAGGATTCGCAAGCGCGATGTGAGGATACTTTGGTGGACCGTGCCGACTTCGGCGGGCGATGGCGCGCCAATCGTTCCCGGGCCGCGTTGCATATTGTTTTCGCCGCGGCCTGCCTCTCCAGCGGGGCCGCGCAGGCTGCCGATCTCGGTGGCGAGTGCTGTGCCGATCTCGAGCAACGCGTCGCCGAGCTCGAGCAGACTGTCGCTCGAGGCGGCAACCGGAAAATCGAAGTCACGCTATCGGGTGCCGTGAGCACGGCGATCCTGGGCTGGGACGACGGGGCAGGGCTCGACGGCGCCATCGTCACCAATGACGGTGAGGGCACCAAGCTCGAATTCACCGGTGAGTACGACGGCATCGGCGACGGCGGCAACTGGTCGGCGGGCCTCAAAATCGAGATCGGGCTGATCCGCGCGGGGTCCGGCGCCATCGACCAGGCCGACTTCGCCGGCCCCGATGACATCGAGATCGCCGAAGGCCACGTCTGGGTGCGCCACAGGCACCTGGGGCAATTGTCGCTCGGCCAGGTCGGCGGCAGCGACGCTTCGGAAAACGCGACTGAAGCCGATCTCTCCGGCACCGCGCTCGCCTCCTATGCGGGCATCGAGGACCTGGGCGGCGGATTCTTCCTGCGCAACGGCTCTGCCGGCGACCTCACGCCGGTCACCTGGGGCGATCTGATCGATCACATGGCGGGCATCGACGGCAACGTGGTGCGCTACGACACGCCGCGACTCGGCGGCTTCCTGCTCACCGCCGAATGGGGCGAGGACGACGTGTGGGAGGTCGCGCTCGGATACACCAACGTCAGCGAGGATGAGGAAGCGGGCGAGGACGAAAGCCCGGAGCAGGACCCACCCGCGGCAGGCAATCCGTTCGATATCTCGGGCGTGATCTCCTACCATCAAGTGCTCGAGGACGACGACGACCTGCCGTACGCTAGCGTTTCCGGCTCGCTCTCGGTCGTGCACAAGCAGAGTGGCCTCAACCTCACCTATGCGGGTGGATGGCGGCGGTTCGTCGAGGTTACCGAATTCACGGACGGCAGCTTGGGCAAACGTGACCCGGCTTCATTCCACTACCTGAAGGCCGGCTGGCTGGCGCGGCTCGGGCTCGGCGGCGATACCGCCATTTATGGTGAGTGGGGGCGGTTCGCGGATCTGCTCGGCGGGGATGCCGACGAGGAGGCGGTCGCGGCGCTCGGCGGCATCGCCATCGACGATATCTGCTCTGGCGCGGGCGCGGCTTGCCTCGTCTCTGACAGCCGGGCGACGGTCTGGGGCATGGGCGTGGTCCAGCATATCGACGCTGCCGATATCCAGCTCTATCTCGGCTATCGCAATCACCGGGCGGAGATCGGGCTCGCTGATGCGAAGGGCGCAGGTCTCGACTCCGCTCCGACCGAGGACTTCGACACCATCGTTGCTGGAGCATTAATCAATTTTTAACTTATCGAGTGCGAATTAATACAATCGAATTGCATAGGCAATTGGATATTCTTGAATGAATACTGATGGCTTTTCTTGATTTGATGTGCGAATCGAGCTACTCCTGTGGATATCAGCGTCGCAATCCTTGCGCTAAGCAAGGTGGGGTGACACGCGCGAGGGGGCTCGGATGGGCAGGCGGAACGATTCGCGGATTGACAAGGCGCGGCAGGTGGTCCGTTCGATCGACTTCCGTCAGCACCGCTGCAACCTCGCACTGACGACTGCGCTGACGACGACGCTGGCCGCGTTGCTGCTGACGGCGCCGCTGCCAGCCCGCGCCGACCAGGCGCTCGCCATCGTCGCCTCGCCCGTCGCCGTATTGGAATCGTCCAACGTCGACTGTGTGTTCTCGGGCGACTGCATCCTCATCTCGACCGTCAACGACGGCAGCTCGATCGATCTTGCCGCGAGCGGGTTCCTGATCGCGGGCGACGACGGCATCGCCACCACCACCAGCGGCAGCGATGCCGCCATCCGGATCGAGAACGATGGCCGGATCGAGGCCGGCGTCATCGGTATTCACGCCAGCACGAGCGGGTCGGACAGCGGCATCACCATCATCAACTCGGGCGACATCGCCGCCGACAACGGCATCCTCAACTCGGGATTTCCATTCAACGATATCGACAACGGCATCGACGCGCGCACCACCGGCCCCGACAGCGGCGTCCGGATCGTCAACAGCGGCGACATCGCGTCGGGCTATGACGGCATCTATGTGCTCAACACCGGCGGCGGCAGCCCGGTCAGGCTCACCAACACGGGCACGATCACGACGGGCGACCGGTCGGACGCGACCAGCGACGGCGGGGAGGCGATCGACTTGCGCGCCTACACCGCGGTCGCGCCGGCGCCGATCCCGGCGGAGATCCCGGTGCCCGACGCGTTGAAGGTCGGGCCCGGCTTCAGCCCGGTCACGCTCATCAACCACGGCGTAATCATCTCCGACGACGACGGCATCGAGGTCTGCACCGCCGGCCTCGCCGGCACCAATTGCCGCGGCGGCGGGGGCAACAGCCCGGTGCTCGTCGTCAACACCGCGACCATCATCGCCAACTACGTCTCGCTCGACTCCGTCACCTACGGCCCCGATAGTCCGATCATCTACTTCAACAGCGGCCTCCTCATCTCCAACGAGGAGAGCATCGACGCGGAAACATCTGGCGACGGCAGCGCGATCGAGATCACCAACAGCGGCGACGTGACGTCGGGCATCGACGGCGTGTCGGCCGCGACCGGGGCCTATGCGGCCGGCGACAACAGCCCGATCACCGTATTCAACACGGGCGACATCATCGCCGGCGAGGTCGGCATCTATACGAAAACGGCGCAGAATTTCGCCGGCGATTTCAGCCCGATTGCAATCGAGAACCATGGCAACATCCAAGCCGGCCTCAACGGCATCTACACGGTGACGAACGGCATCGATAGCGACATAACGATCGTGAACTCTGGAGACATCAGCTCGAAGAAGCGCAGCGCGATCTACGCGGTGGCTGGGGGCAGTGGCTCCGGGGTGCGGATCGAGACGAGCGGCGTGCTTCGGGGCAAGGAGACCGGCATTTTCGCGCATGGCGAGGGCATCGTTCAGATCTTCAACAGCGGAGAAATCTCTGCCGTATCCGGCAGGGCCATCGACACCGGTCGGGCTGGGCATACGGAGATCACGAACACCGGGCTGATCACGGGGCGGCTCGACCTGTCGAACGGTTGGGACTTCGTCTTCAACCGCTCGTCCGGCACCTTCGAGGCGCGCGGCGACAGCCAGTTCCGCGACGAGTACGACGGCTTTGCGAACCACGGTCTGGTCCATGCCGCGGACGGCAAAGACCAGCGTGAGACGGTGCGATTCAATGGGCTGGAGAACTTCTTCAACTACGGCAGGCTGAGCCTTGTCGACGGCGGGGCGGGTGACCGATTTATCGTGTCCGGAGCATTCCATGGTCAAGACGGCGGCATCGTCGAGCTCGAGGCTGCCCTCGACGGCCCAGGGGCGCCAACGGATACCATCAGAATTCACGACGCTCTCGGGCGCAATGGTGTCGTCGTGACCAATGTGGGAACGACGGGCGGCGCTCCGACGTCAGTGGGCATCGTCCTCGTCGACATCGAAGGCGAGCCCGTCGACCGCAACTTCGAGGCAAAAAACTTCTTCCTGGCCAACGGCCCGGTCGATGCCGGGTTCTTCGACTACGAGCTGTTCTTTCGCCGTGTCGGCTTCGGCGCCGTGTTCGAGCTCCGCAGCTCGATCGGTGCCGGCGCGTTGCTGTTGCCGCAGCTGCTGACGTCGGGGCAGGACATCTGGCACGAAGGGTCCGCGGCATGGTCGGACCGGATGGCCGATTTGCGCAGCGCGCTCAACGCTGCGGATCGCCGGGCGGATCGAGCTGCTGGCGGGCCGCTGCCCGGACTGTGGATCGCGGGCTCGACGGCAGAGCTTTCGCGAGAGGACGACGCCAGCACCAGCGCCCATGGCCGCTCCCACCAGCTCGGGCTCGACCGCGAGCTCGACCTGCAGCAGGTGCAGATCGGCCTCGACACCGTGCAACGCGGCGTCCGGCAGGCCGGCGACACGCTGGTGCTCGGCTTGCTCACGGGCGGCCTCAGGGCCGGGCTCGACTACGAGACGGTCGAGCGCGAATTCGACATCGAGGGCTGGCAGCTCGGCGCCTACGCCAGCTATCTCACGGGCGGCCTCCATTTGGGCGGGCTCGTCAAGGCCGACCTGTTCGGGATCGAATCGGACACGCCCGGTTTCCAGGGCGGTCTCGATGGTAGCTCGGTCGGTGTTCGGGTCGACGGCGGCTACCGGCTCGGGACCGGGTCCTTCCACGTGGAGCCGCTCGCAACCTTAGCTGCAACATTCGTCAGCATCGACAGCCTGACGAGCGGCCCCAACACCGTCACTTTCGAGGATGGGACCAGCGTGCGTGGCCGGCTCGGGCTTCGGGTCGGGACCGCAATCAACCTGTCCGGCACCGCCTCGATCGAGCCCTACCTGATCGCCAGCGTCTGGAGCGAGGTCGCCGGCGACAACAATGCGACTCTCGTGAGTCTCGGCCAGCAATTCGACCTCACGGACTCCCAGGACGAGGTTTGGGGAGAGCTGTCGGCAGGTGTCGACGTGCTGAGCGAGGATGCGATGACGGCGGCTTTCGCCAAGATCGATGTCACGGTCGGAGCCGAGATCGAAGGTATCGCGGGCAAGCTCGGTGCGACTGTGAAATGGTAGAATAACCCGCTGCGGCCCGTGGACGGCGCACGTCGGCCGGCGGACCATCCGATTCGCTTGCATTCGCAGCGATTGGGGGGCCGAGGATGGCCACCGCAGAACATGGTGCACACATGCCTCCAGCCAATCCGCCGCTGGCCAGTTCCGAGCCGGTCGAGGCAACCAGGGTCTCCGCCTCGCGCGGGCTGACCGAATGGCTCGCTGTCAACGGGCTCAGTCTGGCGCTGACCTCCTATCAGACCGGACAGTTGATCCTGCTTGGCGCGCTGCCCGATGGCCGGCTCTCCATGCACGAGCGAAACTTCGTCCGCGCGATGGGGCTGCACGCGACGCCCCAACGTCTCTATCTGGCGACGATCGCGCAGATCTGGCGGCTGGAGAACGTGCTGCTGCCGGGACAGAAGGCGAACCAGGTGTTCGACCGGCTCTATGTGCCTCGCGCCGCCGAGACCACCGGGGATATCGACGCGCACGAGATCGCCGTCGCCAGCGATGGGCGGTTGCTGTTCGTCAACACCAAGTATTCGTGCCTCGCGACCACCAGCGCAACGCATAGCTTCGAGCCGCTGTGGAAGCCCGCCTTCATCAGCCGGCTCGCGCCCGAGGACCGTTGTCATCTGAACGGCATCGCCATGCAGCAAGGCCGGCCGCGCTACGTGACGGCAGCGAGCGCCAGCGATGTCGTCGATGGCTGGCGGGCGCGGCGCGCCGACGGCGGCGTGCTGATCGACGTCGCCGATGACCGCACCGTGGCCGAGGGGCTGTCGATGCCGCATTCGCCGCGGCTGGCAAATGGCGCGCTGTGGCTGCTCGACAGCGGGCGCGGGGAGTTGGTCCGGGTCGATCCGGCGACGGGGCGGCGCGAGACGGTCGCGTTCTGCCCAGGCTTCCTGCGCGGGCTCTCGTTCTGGCGCAGCTTTGCGGCGGTCGGAGCATCACTGCCGCGTGACGGCACATTCCGGGGGCTCGAGCTCGACGCCGCGATCAAGGCAAAGGGGAGCGAGCCACGCTGCGGCGTGTTCATTGTCGACACGCGCAACGGCGATATCCTGCATTGGATTGCGTTGGAGGGGCGCGTGCGCGAGTTGTTCGACGTGGCAATCGTTCCTGGCGTCAGGACACCGATGTGCGTCGGACTTGCCAGCCCCGAGATGCGCACGCTCGTCACTTTCGAGGAGGATCGGCTCGCCCAGGGTAGCGACTGGCGCACGAGCTCAGCAGGCGGTTGAAGGACGATAGCGGCGCATTCTCGAGAGCATAAGCTGCCGGAATCTGGAGGTTTCCGTGGTCGCCAGCAATTGGCGATCCCGAGTGATCCGGCTGACATCCACTTCCCGCAAGCCGAAAAAATCGTGCTGGTTGAGGACAACCTGAATACGCACTCGCCGGCGTCGCTGTATGTAGCGTTCGAACCCGCCGAGGCGCGCCGGATCATCGAGCGGTTCGAATGGCATTACACGCCCAAGCACGGCAGCTGGCTCAATCTGGCCGAGTCCGAGTTGGCCGTTCTCTCGGGGCCTTGCCTCGACCGCCGCATTCCAGACGCCACCGCACTCTCGAGCGAGGCCGATGCGTGGCGCAAACGCCCCAACACCCACAACGCCAAGGCCAACCAGCACTTCACGACCGCCGACGCCCGTGTAAAGCCGACGAGCCTGTATCCAGCTCTCTAGTGTTCCGGCTCATTCATCCGGTACCCCAAATGAATGGCCAGCCCACTAGACAACTCTTTGTTTGTGCTCCGTCTTTCCATTCATTGATCCAGCTTCGCCGGAATCGAATGAATGGGACGGAACACTAGGCGATGCAGACCACGAGCTCAACCTGCCAACTCCACCAGCTCCACGATGATCCCGCTCGGATCACGCAAATAGGCGGCTCGGGCGCCCTTGCCGGGGCCGCTGGTGACTGCGGCGACGACGCCTTGCGGCGTCGCACCCGCGGCCATCAGGGCGTCCCACACCCTATCGATCTCCGTGCACTCGAAGCAGATGTGGCCTGCGCAAGTCGCACCCGGCGACGGCGATGGGCCGGACGTGCCACCGCCCTCGTACTCGATCAACTCGAGATGGGCACCGCGCCCGTAGAGATGCGCGATCCTGAGCTGCGCCATCGGCACGCCCGTCACCGCCGCCTGCCAATCGCCCGACCGGGGGCTGATGTCGCGCGCCTCGAGCCCCATCGCCTGCGTCCAGAAGCGCACCGCCACGTCGAGGTCGGGAACCGTGAAGCTCACATGGTTGAAGCTGGTCAGCATGGGGTTCCTCGTTCGATGGGGTGCCGTACATTCGCATGCGCCGCAAAGCGGCGGCGCCGGGCTCACATTGTCAGCAATGCCACGACGGATGCAATGTGGGCCCGGGGCGGTCAGGCGATTCGGCCGTTCGCGCCCAAGGGACCTCCACCGGCGACGAACGGACCGCCGCTTGCCCTCATCGAGCCGAGACGGAAACCGCATGCCGCTGGCAACCTCCCGCGCCCAGAAGCCTCCCGAGCCGACTTTCGGGGAGCTATTCACGCCAAAGCTCGTAACCGTGCTGCGCGAGGGCTATGGCGCGGCCGAGTTGCGCGCAGACGCGATCGCAGGGCTTACCGTTGCGATCGTGGCGCTGCCGCTCTCCATGGCGATCGCCATCAGCTCGGGGCTCTCGCCCGACAAGGGTCTCTTCACCGCGATCGTCGGCGGGTTCCTGATCTCGGCGCTCGGCGGCAGCCGCTTCCAGATCGGCGGCCCCGCCGGCGCCTTCATCGTCCTCATCGCTGGCATCGTCGAGCGGCAGGGCTATGAGGGCCTCGTCCTCGCCACGCTGATGGCAGGCGCAATGATGATTGCGCTCGGATTGCTCAGGCTCGG
>JANPDA010000414.1:0-11774 GCA_031431235.1 Hyphomicrobiaceae bacterium | reverse complement strand
GCTGCTCATTCGCCTCCAGTTGCTCCCCACCCCGCCTTACGGCGACGCAGTTACCTTCGGCTACACAGGTCGTGACCTCCTATGGGCTGGACTTCCACCAGCCTGACAATGCAACATCACGGACGCACCGAAGCCGTGCTCCGCACGGAAGGCGGGCATCCAGCCAACTCTCCACGCGACATCAGCGGCTTGTCTGGATTCCCGCCCGCGCCGGAATGACGTGGGAAGTTGTGTGTCGTGACCCGCTCACTGGAGATGGTGGGGACTAGATCGGCACCCTGATCGTTGCCTTCAGGCCGCCGAGCTCGCTGTCGGCCAGTGTGATGTCGCCACCATGGACGCGGGCGATATCGCGGGCGATGGCAAGGCCGAGCCCCGTGTTGCCCTGGTCCTGATTGCGCGAGCCCTCCAGCCGATAGAACGGGCGGAACACGATGTCGCGCTTGTCCTGGGGGATGCCGGGCCCGTCGTCCTCGACGTCGATGCGCAGCCAGTGGCGATCCTGGCGCGTCGTCACGATCACCTTGGCGCCATAGCGGGCGGCATTCGTCACGAGATTGCCGATCGCGCGCTTGAAGCCGTGGCGGCGCAGCTCGATCGACACCTTGCGGCGGCGACGGAAGCGCAACTCGATCGGCTTGGCGAAGCGCGCCGCCTCGTCGCGGATCTGCTCGACCAGATCACGGATGTCGACAGGGGCCGCCGCTTCACCGCTGCCGCCCTTGGCAAAGGCCAAATAGTCTTCCAGCATCAGCTGCATCTCATCCACATCCGAGCGCAGGTCGGCGAGCTCGGGCGTCTCCTCCATCAGCGCGAGCTGCAGCTTGAACCTTGTCAGCACCGTACGCAGATCGTGGCTGACGCCCGCGAGCATGGTCGTACGCTGCTCCATGTGCCGCTCGATGCGGTCGCGCATCTCGAGGAACGCTGCCGCCGCCTGGCGCACCTCGCGCGCGCCGCGTGGCCGGAAATCCTCGGGAGGCGCGCGCCCCTTGCCGAAAGCGTCGGCGGCTTCGGCGAGCCGCAGGATCGGCTTGATCTGGTTGCGCAGGAACAGGATCGCGACCGTCAGCAGCACCAGCGAGGATCCGACCATCCAGATCAGGAAGATGTGGGAGTTCGACGCGTAGGTCTGGCTGCGTGTCGCCACGATCCGCATGATCGCGGTGTCGAGCTTGACGCGGATCTCCACGTGCCGCGACTTGCCGACCGTATCGATCCAGAACGGCTCGGCGAGCTGCTTGCCGATCTCGGCCGAGAGCGTGCGGTCGAGCAGGTCGAAGAACGGCTTTGGCCGCGGCGGCGGCAGCTCGCCCGCTGGCAGCATCTGCAGCGAGAGCTGCATGCGGTCGCGCGCCTGCTCGATCAGTTGGCGGTAGTCATCAGTGCGATTGTAGCCGCGATAATTGTCGATGAGGGTGCCGATGTTGCCGGCGGTCGACTCCGAGAGACGCCGGGTCACCTGCTCCCAGTGCCGCTCCATGAAGACGAACGCAACTACCGATTCGAGCAACACGATCGGGGCGATGATGATGATGAGCGCGCGCGCATAGAGGCCCGTGGGGACGAGCGTCATCAGGCCCTGCCCGAGCCGGTGCAGGATCATCCGCGGCAACAGCCGCACGATGCGTTCGATTGGAAGAGCGACCATCATACCGCCGATCGAATGAACATGGAGCACCGGCCTCGATGGCGGCACGCTCCATTCTGGTGCGCGCGCGCCCGGCGAGGTTCCGATCCGAGTGCGCCGACGAGCCCATTGGCCCGCCGCCATCATTCGGTATGCAAGATGTAGCCGCGCCCCCGGACCGTCTGCAGGAACACGGGGTTGGCAGGATCGATCTCGATCTTGCGCCTCAATCGGTTGATTTGCACGTCGACGGCGCGTTCGCTGCCCGTCGCATCACCCAGGATCAGCTCATGCCGCTGGATCGTGGTGCCGGGCCGGGCGGCAAACATGCGCAGCAGATCGCGCTCGCGCTCGGTCAGCTTGATCGACTCGGCACCCCGGCGCAGCTCGCCGCGCCCGGCATGGAAGGTCAGCTCGCCGATCCTCACCTCATCGCGCGGCCCATCCTTGACCGTTCCCCGCTTCAAGATGTTGCTGAGCCTGAGCAGCAGCTCGCGTGGCTCGAAGGGCTTGCCGAGATAGTCATCGACGCCAGCTTCCAGCCCGTTGATCCGATCGACCGACTCGATCTTGGCCGTCAGCATCAGGATCGGCACCCGCGTCGACTGGCGCAACTCGCGCGCGAACTCGATGCCGCTGATGTCGGGCAGCATGACGTCGAGCACCACGAGATCGAAGGCGAGCGCCTTCATGGCGGATCGCGCGGCGGCGCAGGTTGCCGCCCCCGACACGCGGAACCCGTGGTCCTGGAGATAACGCGTCAGCAGATTGCGGATGCGGTGGTCGTCGTCGACCACCAGAATGTGGGCCGCATTGTCCGCGACGGCCGCCTTGGTCTTGGCGAGGTTGCCGGCCGGCATGGCATCTGAATCATTGCCTTCCATCATGGCTCGTCCTCGTCGGCGGGATCATCCACCCGGCTCCGTCCGATCAGCCCCAGCACCCGTCCGCGCTCGGCCGGGTCGATCATGGCGAAAAGGAAGGCCTCGACCGCCCGTCCGCCGTCGGTTGCGCCCGCCAGCAGCGCACTCGCCACCCGCTCGAGCTGGGGCTCCATCAGCTTGCGCGCGAGGCGGCTGCCTGCCTCCGTCGTGTAGAGCAGCCGCTCGCGTCTGTCGACCGGCCCCGACCGCTGCTCGATGAAGCCTTCCTCGATCAACTGCTTCAGGACGCGGGCGAGGCTCTGCTTGGTGATCTTCAGGATCTCCAGCAGATCCGCCACCCTGAGGCCGGGATAGCGGCTGACGAAGTGCAGCACGCGGTGGTGCGCTCGCCCGAAGCCGCGCTCGGCGAGGATCGCATCGGGATCGCTGGTGAAGTCGCGATAGGCAAAGAACATCAGCTCGATCGTCTGCGCGAGCAGCGCTTCGGCGTGCCCGACATCGCCTTCCCCGCCCTGACGCGCTGGCTCGGGAGCGGGCCGCACCGGTCGATTTATGTCAGCCATGTTGACATATTTTTCCACTGTTGTTACCTGATTGCTGTATCACCCCTCGAGCAGCCGGGCCATGTGGGGGTGAGTACGTTGCGACTGCGATGCTGGCAAGGGTAGACCTCAGCCGGCCTTGCGAGGCTCCCGGCGCTGGACAATGCGCTCCCTTGCCCGCGCGGCGAAGCGGAGTTGCTCGGGAGGAAAATGCCATGGCACTCGTTCCCTATCACGACCGCGACGGCTGGATCTGGATGAACGGCGAGCTGGTGCCGTGGCGGGAGGCGAACCTGCACGTGCTCTCCCATGGGCTGCACTACGCGAGCGCCGTGTTCGAGGGCGAGCGGGCCTATGGGGGCGAGATTTTCAAGCTCACCGAGCACTCGCAGCGCCTCGTGGAAAGCGGACGCATCCTCGACTTCGAGATCCCCTATTCGGTCGCGGAGATCGACGCGGCGTGTCGCAAGACCATGGCCGCCAACAAGCTCACCGACTGCTATGTCCGCCCGATCGCCTGGCGCGGCAGCGAGATGATGGGGGTCTCCGCCCAGCACAACAAGATCAATCTGGCGGTTGCGACCTGGGAGTGGGGCTCCTATTTCGATCCCGCCCAGAAGATGAAGGGCATCCGCCTCGCCATGGCGAAATACAAGCGCCCCGATCCCGAGACGATCCCCTCGAAGGCCAAGGCGACCGGTCTCTACATGATCTGCACCATCGAGAAGCATCGCGCCGCGCGCGCGGGCTATGCGGACGCCTTGATGCTCGATTGGCGCGGCCGCGTCTCGGAATGCACCGGTGCCAACATCTTCTTCGTCGAGGATGGCGTGCTGCATACGCCCACCCCCGACTGCTTCCTCGACGGCATCACGCGCCGCACCGTGATCGAGCTGGCCAAGCGCCGCGGCATCAAGGTGAAGAGCCGCGCGATTTTCCCCGAGGAGCTGCCCGATTTCTCCGAATGCTTCATCGTCGGCACGGCCGCAGAGGTGACGCCCGTTTCCGAGATCGGCAACCACAGTTTTGCGCCGGGCAAAATCTCGGAAACGCTGATGAACGACTACATGGCCGAGGTGCAGCCCAAGAAGAAGGCCAAGGCCGGCAAGGCCAAATAGCCCGCTGCGGCGAGCCGCCTGCGGCAGACATGTCACAGCGCCGGTTGCTCCCGCTGGCGATCGGGCGAGGCCGATTGCATGCAGGCGGCCCTTGGCCCACACTTGCGCTCGGAGCTGGTTCATCGCTGGGAGCGCGCCGATGCCGTGCCGCCATTTCGTATCAGGCTTGCTGGCCCTGCTGTTGGCGACGCCGCCGGCATCGGCGGCCGGACCGGTGGCACCAGCACAGCCCCCGGCCGCCACTGCTTCGCTCCACCTCGCCCAGGGCCTGGAAGCGGGAAAAATCTGCCAGGTGATCCGCAGCTGCAATTTCCGCCGCTCCGCCAAGGTGCGCGGGTGCCTCTCGAGCTACAACTGCCGGCAATGCAAGTTCGTGAAGCGCTGCAGCGACGGGCGTTGCGAGTGGCAGTCGGTGTGCAGTTGGGGCGGGGGCTGAGGCTCGCCTGCGGTGGTTGGGTCGAGCCCGTGGCGAAACCCAACAGCAAGTAGTGCGAAGCTCATTCCCTCCGCCGCAGCCGTGCGGCAAAGTCATTTCGGTGCGCTAGTGTTCCGTCCCATTCATTCGATTCCGGCGAAGCTGGATCAATGAATGGAAAGACGGAGCACAAACGAAGAGTTGGCTAGTGGGCTGGCCATTCATTTGGGGTACCGAATGAATGGGCCGGAACACTAGCGCGCTTCACTGCTATCGGGTTTCGCCGCACGAAAGCGCGCTTGCTCGACCCGACCTGCAGCGCTGGATCCCAGTGCGCAAAGTCAGGCTTCGCTGGAGAACCGTCGTGCTCGACCCGGCGCGGTCGGAGTTGCCGCTTGGCATGCGCTGCGACCTCGAAGCCACATCTCGCTTTCCCTACGCCTCATTTTGCAAATGGGACGCTCAAGACGCTTCGTCCGGCGGCATCTCAATGGGCGGCTCTGGCGGCGGGGTGAAATCCAGTGCTGTCTGGGGATCTTCGGGCGGAAGCGGAAGGGATGCGACGCCTTGGGCTGTAATGCCGAGGGAGATGGCGAGCTTTTGAAGTCCGTCATCGTCGGTGTAGATGGTCGTCGCGCGCGTAACGCGGGCAATAGCAACGATTTGATGGTCGAATTTTACTTTGGCGCGGCTATCGAGTGCATCGCCCTTGAGCGTGCCGAGCCTTGCGATGCGTTGTCGCATGAGCTCGGCCGCCTCAACGGCGGCAGTGATGCCAAACGAACTAACCTGAAAGAAGCGGCTATTGCGCATGATGTCGAGGTATTGTGGCGCGGCTTCGCCCGCTTTGATGAGTGATTCCGAGAGAGCGGGCGTCGGGATGATAATTTTTTCGCGTTGCTTGGAGAGCTGGGCGATCAAGTATTCGATCCGGTCCTTGCAGCGGGCAACGGGTTGACCTGTCGCCGCGTCTTTCGGAGACGGCATCTCAGGATTGAGAAGAAGCAGGAGCACAGACGCATCGAATACGATCATCAGTGCACCTGATCGTCATCGCCGCGCAGGTTGAGCAATTCGTCGATGGGATCGGCGCTATCAGCCCAGCGATTGCCGGGTACCTTGCGCAGTTTGGCAACAACGTCGGCAAGCGGTTCGTCGCTGAGGATTTCAAAGCTGCGGACGATGAAACCTTGCAGCTTCCATGTGCCGTCCGCTAACCTCAGCCAGCGTCCCGTACCGTTGACTCGAACGTGGTCGAACACGTGGTGGCGCAGCTCGCGAGCCATATTTTCAGTGGTTTCGAGACCAGAATATCTGACGGGGCCATCCTGAATGATGAGATGCTTCGAGGCGTCTTTCCCACCTATGCTGACGAGCTGGCCTTGCAACGTGCCTTCTTCGGAGAACGGGTGGTCATAGGTCATCGGCTGCGGCCGATCGCGTCCGGGGAATTCAATGATCTGCGCGGACTTCGGGGACAGCAGTTTGGCCCGTGCCTTGTCCTTCCGAAGCTTGAGATCTAGAGCCTCAAAGGCCTTGCGTAGGTCTTCGTCCGGCGTTCCCGCTTCAAGCGCGCGGATGCGGCCCTGCACTGCAGGATAGGCAGCGGGTTCGATGCTCTGCACAAGCACGAGGCTGCCTTCTTCGAGGCGGTTGAAGTGAACCTGCGCCTCGGAACCGAGCAGACGTGCGAGATCGGCCATGTACTCGGCGAGGCGAACCATCGGGATCGTGTCCAGCTCGAACACGTCGATTAAGAATTTGTACTCGTAGCCGTTCATGGTTCTCATTGTGTTTCACACGTGGGGAAGCGAACAATAACGATAGTGCACAATCTGGGTCGGCCGAAGGCTGATCATGTTGCATCCCGCCGGCTTTGCGCCCCGCCTCCCTCAAAGTAGCATACGAGCCGCCTCGGCAACCAGTGCACTCCGCATTCGATCGCAATGAAGGCCGCCCTTGGCCCGCTACTTTTCCGACTGCAGTTCCCCCGAATTCGTGAACACCCGAGCATTTGTGTTCCAGGAGTCCACAATGGCCCCGGCATCAACCACGTCGTCGATCTAGCCCGCAGGCGCGCTCGCAACTCATCCCCGTGCGCCGCTCCTCGCCTATGCGCTGTCCATTCCCTCCACGACGGGGCCGGAAAGCGCGCTGGCGGTCCGCTGGAGGGAAGCGCTGGAAGGGCTGGTGCATCAGCGACATCAGGTCACCCTGCCGCTTGGGATCGTACGCTCTGCGGAGCGCGACACCCCAGGCTACTCCCGGTCCTGGATGCGGGCCCGCTGCCCCGAGCTTGTTGTGCAATCATCGCGCTCGGGAAGACTGCGACGTGCCCCACTCACTCCGCCAACTCCCGCTCCCAGGCTTCCGGCACTCGCCCGACCCGGTCGCCGACGGTCTGGAGCAACGGCCTGAACCGCTCCCGCAATCCCGCCAAAACCGCTTCCGGCGCCGGCACGTCCTGCGAGCGATTGAACAGCCTGCCATGACCGGGAAAGTACCGCGCCTCGAAGCGGGCACCGATGAAGCCCGTCACCTCCTCCAGGGCCGCCAGCCGGTCGGCGTGGATGTCCTCGTAGAACAGCAGCTTCACCTGCTCGGGGGCAAAGCAGGCGTCGAGATCGGCGATCGTCCTGCCGTAGTCGCCGAGCGCCTGGAACCGCGGCTCGTCAACAAGGGCGAGCAACTCGGGCTCGCGCAATCGCGCTGCATCGATCCGCTCGGCCCGGCAATGGTGGAGGGCCTGCGACCAGGCACGCGCGACCGGATTGCGCATGATGTAGATGATCCGCACCGATGGTGCCAGCCGCCGAAGCTGGCGAAACCCCTCCTCGCCGATGACCGCATACTCGGGCGTCGCCTCGCCGGCGAAGCGCCGTCCCAGCCGGTTCTCGAACAGCGAGCGATACCAGCGGTCGTCGATCGGGCTCTGCATGTAGCGACGGTACCAGGACACTTGCGCGCGCAACTCGGGGAAGCGGCCCCATTGGGTCAGGAGCCGCTGGAAATGCTTGCGGTAGCGCGAGCGGCGCTTGCGGCCCGACAGATGCTGGCTCAGCCCACGCAGGTGATCGAAATAGTGGATCTCCTTGACGGGGGTGAGAAACAGGTCGGGATGGCCGGCCAACACCTTGGCGAGCCAGGTCGTGCCTGCCTTCTGCGCCCCGACGCAGACGAAGAAATCGCCGATCGTGGTGTGGTCGTGGGGGTTGGGGATCAAGGCGAAGGTCTCGCTCGGCTCTGGGCGGGGAATCGCTCACTGCTGCCTCGTTTCCCCATCCGGTCCGTTCCGTGCAAGACCGCAAAAGGACACAGCGCCAGGCGCCAGCCGATGCAGGGGGATGTTGCGCCGACCAGTCCGGGGAATCGTTTCCGCGCCATTGTCGTTCCCGGCCAATTTGGATAAGATCGTCTCACGTCCAAAGCACATCGGCCTTGGGGGGAAGCGACGATGCGTCGATTGCTGTTGTTGTTTGCTCTGAGCTCCGCCCTGACATTGGGCAACACTGGCGCGTTCGGGCAAGCGTTTGCATCTCTAGAGGAAGTCGAGCAATACAGGGATTCGATCTCCCTCAATCAAAATCAGATTATGTTTATCGTCAGGAGTTTATATCCATACATCGTGGACCTCGAATTTTATTCGGATACGCGCAGAAATGTCGCCTGGCCTGGAGCGAATGAGGTTTACATATTGAAGAACAACAATTGGAACGTATACGTACTGAACTGCCAGCGGGGCGAGAATATCTGCTATGGGGCCGGGGCGCGAGGAAGGAACGATCTGTATTGGGGTGTCGGGGTCAATTTCAACTCGAGCTGCTCGGAGTGCTGCTATCTTTGCACGGGCACGACCAGTCGCGCGATCACGTTGGAATGAGAGGGCCTTGCGCCGTTGCTCCCGCCATGCCCCCGCGCCCGGCCACAGGAATGCCGAGGGACCGGGTGCGAGCATCCCGGCAAGCAGCAACGCCCCGCTGTTGCCCGGCGGGCACAGCCTGCTGGCAAAGCCCGGTTGCCAGCACCGGGCGGGGGGCCCTAAACAGGCGTGCGCTCCGGATGGCCGGGCGGACAGCACCAGACGGGAGGCCCCGATGCGTCTCAACCCACCCACTGTATTCATTTTCCTCATCTCGCTGGTGCTGGTCGCGCTGGCGATCGTCTCGCGGCTCGGCGCCGTGGTGATCCCCGAGTACATGCCACATCAGGAATTCTGGCTCGCCGTGTTCGGCTATCTGATCCTGATGCTGGGCAATCTGGTGCGAGGTCTGTGAAGAGGACGCGGAGCCATGAATCGCCGCGCGGCAGCCTTGCTCCTGTCGACGGCGCTGATCGGCGCCGCCGCTCCGCTGCTGCCCGGTCGGGCCTGGGAGAGCCTGGCAAGCCTGCTCGCCCCCCAGCCCGCCATCGGTGGGCCGTTCGCCCTCGCCGACACGCGTGGTCGTCAAGTGAGGGATTGGGACCTTGCAGACCGGCCGTTCGCGATTTTCTTCGGTTTCACCCATTGCCCCGAGTTCTGTCCGGCAACGCTCGAGCGCGTCAGCCGCTGGATCGCAGCGCTTGGTCCTGATGCGGCGGCGATCCGCTTCCTGGTCGTGACCATCGACCCCGCGCGCGACACCAGTGCGGCGTCGGCGGACTATCGCAGCCACTTCGATCCGCACATCGAGGGGCTGACCGGCAGTCGAGCCGAGGTCAGCCGGATCGTCGCGGGCTATCGCGTCTTCGCCCGGCGGGTCGAATTGGGCGACGGCGAAGACACCCTCGACCACTCGGCAGCTGTCTATCTGATGGATGGCGCCTCGCGGTTTCATTCGGTGATCGGCTATGATGAGCGCGACGAGCCGGCACTGAAGCGGCTCAGGAAACTGGTCCATCGCGACGACACCGGGTGAGAGGAGGCGCGCATGGGCGGCGATCGCAGGCGCGGCAGCGCCCGTTGCGGTCGCGGCCGTGCTGTCGTTACGCGCTGGCGAGGGCCTCTATTTCGCCCGTCTCGCGGCTGGCCTTGCCGGCTGCCTCTGACCGGATCGGATGGCATCGGGCCTGCTGGGCAGCGAGCGATCACTGTGTTATACGTTCTGTATAACACGCTCGCGAGGACCCCCATGAAGCTCCAACTGAAGCGCATCGGCAATTCGACCGGCCTGATCCTGCCCAAGGAGCTGCTGGCGCGGCTCGGACTCGATCAGGGCGCCGAAGTCTTCCTGACCGAGGGGCCGGATCGCATGGTCACGATGACACCATATGACCCGCACCACGAAAAGGTCATGGCGATTGCCAGAGAGGCCTTCAAGGAATACCGTGATACGTTCAAGGCATTGGCAAAATGAGCGAGCCGATCTGGTTGACGCTAGCCGATATGCTTGCAGTCCACGCCGAGCAGCTTGCGATATTTGGCGGTCCGGCTGGCGTCCGGGATGAGGGTTTACTCGAATCCGCACTCGCGCGGCCAGTCAACCGATGGCACTATGGCGAAGCCGATCTGGTGGTGCTGGCTCCAGCCTATGCGTTTGGCATCGCCAAGAACCGTCCTTTCATCGATGGAAACAAACGAGCTGCATTCGCCGCCATGCTCGTATTTCTGCGCATCAACGGCGTGGCATTCGCGCCAAACCCTGCTGACGCTACCGCAGCTATGCTGGCCCTGGCCGCCAGCGAGGTGGACGAAGCAGGCTTTGCGCGCTGGATCGGCGACAATGTCGGCTAAGGACACTCCCAACAATAACCGCACCGTCTTGTCGTCAGTCGAGGACGGGATCTGTAGGGTGCAATAGGCCTGCTTCAGGCCGTATTGCACCACCCCGGATCGCAACGCCAGCCGCAGGTGCAATACGGCGAAGGCGCCTATTGCACCCTACGCCGAAGCGCATCCGCTCGCGAAAATGATTCGGTTATTGTTCGGGCTGTGCTAAGGCGGCACTCGCCATCGCGCAACGCGTGATTGCGACTGCCGAAACTGAAGCGCGCTACAACGTGCCGCCGCCCTCGACGATGCTGATATCCGCGGCGAGATCCTGATGCTCCTCGCAGGTGGTATTGCCGCAAAGCTGCTCGATCATCACGAGATCGGCTTTGGCCTTGGCGAGATCCTTCAGCATCAGATGGGCTTCGCCACGATATTCATAAGCTGGCGTGAAGTCGGGCGCGAGGCCGATCGCCTTGTCATAAAGGGCGAGAGCTTCGGCGGGCTTACCCATCTTGCGAGTGATGAATCCGGTCCAGTTGAGAACGCGCGGATCGTCCGGCTTGCCCAGCGCATCGAGTCCCTGCAGCGCCGCCTCGTACTTGCCGGCGTCGATCAGCGCGACGGTCGCGGTGTAGCCGACACCCAGATCGCCCCATTTGGCGGCCCAGAGGTCGGACACGGTGGCGGGCTCGGCTTTGGTGGTGGTGCTGCTCGAGGTGCCGCCCGCAGCAAATGCCGGTCCGGCAAGCAGACCTAGGACGAGCAAGGTGGCAGCGAATGTTCGCGACATGATGATTTCCTCTCGTTGCAACTGGTCCAAGTCAAGTGGCGAGCCGCCACGGCGTCCGCAAGCACCCGCCCGATGGCCCAGCTTGCGGGATGCCAGTTTGGGGTATGATTGTATCGATCGTGGGGCAGCGCTCGAGCGCGCCCCTGGAACACGAGGAATGCGCCCGCCACGATCAGGCCGAACCCCGCCAGATGGTTCCATCCGAGCGGCTCCTTCAGATAGACGACCGAGAAGCCCGCGAACACCGCAAGCGTCACCACCTCCTGAATGGTTTTCAGCTCGGCGGCCGAATAGACCGCGTGCCCCCACCGATTGGCCGGCACTGCCAGGCAGTACTCGATCAGCGCGATACCCCACGACGCAAGAATGACGACGACGAGCGGCGCCGACTTGAAACGAAGATGACCATACCAGGCGAGCGGCACACGAGCAGCAGGATCGGGGTCAGGTAGGACGAGCTCGGCATCGGGGCCTCGGGCTTGCTTGCGATCGGGTTGGGAGTAAGACCGCTCGCCGAAAGTGTCGAGTGCCGGGGAGCCGGCAGTGCGCGCGGCCGGCATGTTTCTGGTGGCTCGAACGTCAGTATGGGGTATAGTTCCCCGATGGAGCGATCCCTCGTTGCGTGCGCACGTCGCCTAGCTGGAGGCCCGACATGAGTCGATCCTCGTGTTCCGGCCCATTCAATCGATTCCGGCGAAGCTGGATC
>JANPDA010000413.1:0-21742 GCA_031431235.1 Hyphomicrobiaceae bacterium | reverse complement strand
AATGAATGAGTCAGAACACTAGCACCCACCATCTCCAGTGA
The DNA here is from genome assembly GCA_031431235.1 of Hyphomicrobiaceae bacterium. Lineage (GTDB taxonomy): Bacteria > Pseudomonadota > Alphaproteobacteria > Rhizobiales > Hyphomicrobiaceae > JANNSW01. The sequence continues at coordinate 21,701 of JANPDA010000413.1, read as the reverse complement.
GCGAGCCACAACACATCCTCCCACGTCATTCCCGCGTCGGCGGGATTCCAGACGAGCTGCTGATGTCGAGTGGAGAATTGGCTGGATGCCCGCCGTCCATGCGGAGCAAGGCTGCGCCATGACGCGGGCAGGACGGCTTTGGTATGGGATCTCGTGACTCCGGGAGCTAGCTTTACAAGATCTGTTTTTGGCCTCGGCATCCGCTATAGCTATCTCTGGCAATCCGAGTTTGCGGCCGGCCGGGACGGGTGAGCTGGCTCGCCTCGAGCGGCGGCTCGGAGTGCGGCAATTTCGGGTCCCGTGCCTCGACCCGACCTATACGCCTCACCCCTGCGGCCCCAACCCCGCCAGAAACCCCGCCAGATCCTTCGTCATGTGGTGGATGTGGGCGGGGGGGGGCGGGCCATTCCCGGATCTCATGATAGATCGGGTGGTCCATATAGGTCGAGTGGACGAGCACGGTCGTCATGCCGAGCACATGCGGGGCTTCCAGATTGTGGGGCAAATCCTCGAACATGGCCGAGCGGGTCGCTTCGATGCCGTGGGCTGAAAGGAAGCGCTGATACGCTTCGATCCGGGGTTTTGGGATGTAATCGGCGTCGGCAATGTCGAAGATCTCGTCGAATAGCGCGAGGATGCCGAGGCGGCTGGCCACGCTCTCGGCGTGACGGCGCGAGCCGTTGGTGAAAATCAGCTTGCGGCCGGGCAAGGCCTCGATCGCGGTCGCCAGCTCGGGCGCGGCCGTGACAGGTGAATAGTCGATGTCGTGGACGTAGTCGAGGAAGCGCTCGGGCGCGATGGCGTGCAGCTTCATCAGGCCGGCGAGGGTGGTGCCGTGCTCGTAATAGTAGCTCTTCTGCAGGCGCTTGGCCTCGATCGCATCGACATTCAGAAGTGCCACAATGAACTCGCCCATCCGGCGGTCGACCTGGGCAAACAGGTCGCATTGGGTGGGGTAGCGCGTGTTGTCGCGGACGAACACCCTGGTGTCGGGGGCGGCGAAGCCGCGCGGCTCGGATCGCTTCGGTGTGATGGCTTCCACTCCCGTTTCCGGCTGGACGAGGGCACTGATTCACGATTCCGCGTGAGGGTAGGGGTCCCGCGCCGACTGTCAACGCGTGAGTTTCACCCGAAGAAGAAGTCGCCGTCGTCGAGGCTTGCAAGCGCCATGGCCTGCAGCACGATGCGATTGCCACCGCCCAGGTCGATCTCGACGCCGCGTGCGGTCGCCGTCATGGCCCCGGAAGCCACGAGGCCAGAGAAATCGCCGAAGCCAAATGAAGTCAGATCGATGCGATCCTCATTGCCCGCGGCATCGCCGAAGTCGGCGACCACGTCGGTGCCGGTGCCAGCCGCAAAGGCAAACATGTCGTCGCCGAGCCGTCCGGTGAGCGTATCGTCGCCAAGGCCGCCATCGACGGTCTCGGCGCCGTTCGAGCCGAGGAATGTGTCGCCATGATCGGTCAGCAGATAGCGCTCGATGCCGGAGTAGGTGTCGCCGATTGCCTCACCCAGTCGCTGCTTGGTGTTGAGGAGGTCGACCCGCACGGCCGCTGTCGCGCTCGCATAGCTGGCGGTGTCCTCGCCGAGGCCACCGATCAGGGCATCGGCACCCTGGCCGCCGTCGAGCCAGTCGTTGTCCGCGCCGCCGTCGAGTCGATCATTGCCCACTCCACCCTCGAGCAGATCGAAGCCGTCGCCGCCGACGAGCGTGTCGTTGCCGGCGTCGCCCGCAAGCATGTCGGAGTCGCCGGCTCCGCTCAGACTGTCATTGCCGGCGCCGCCCGAGAACCGGTCCATGGCGTCGGCACCGAGCAGCTTGTCGTTGCCGCCGCCGCCATCGATGGTGCGGGTCAGCGCATTGGCCCGGAAGACGTCGGCGAAGGGCGAGAGCAGGAAACCTTCGATCGTCATATAGACGTCGCCTGCCGCATCGCCTGTCGAGGCGAGCGGATTGGCGAGATCGACCGTCACGCCCTTTGTCGCCGAGCCATAGCTTGCCCAGTCGGTGTCCGAGCCGCCTTCGAGCGTATCGGCGCCTGCTCCGCCGTCGAGCGTGTCCTCGCCCGCGCCGCCAAAGAGGCTGTCATTGCCGGCTCCGCCGATGACATCGTTGCCGGCCGATGAGCCCGCCAAGGTGTCACTGCCTGAGGTGAGGAAGTAACGCTCGATTGCGGTGAACACGTCGCCATTGGCATCGCCGGTGCTCGCCAGCGAATCGGTCAGGTCGAGCCGCAGGCCGGGCGAGGCGTTCGCATAGCTGGCGATATCGAAGCCTTCCCCGCCGTCGAGAAGATCGGTGCCCGCCCCGCCTATGAGGACATCTCCGCCCAATCCGCCTTTGAGCGTATCCGCGCCAATGCCGCCAATCAGCGTGTCGTTGCCGGCGCCGCCGTCGGCTCTGTCGTCGCCGGTCGAGCCGATCAGGAGATCGTTCCTGGTGCTGAGCTCGAAGGATTCGATCGAGACGAAGCGGTCGCCTGCAGCATCGCCCTTGCTCAGCGCCGGCGTTGCCAGATTGAGCGTCACGGCCAGTGCCGAGGCGCGATAGGACGCGATGTCCTCGCCATCGCCACCGTCGAGCAGATCGGCGCCGGCTCCTCCTTCGAGCGTGTCGCCCCCGCCATTGCCTCGAAGGGTGTCGTTGCCCGCGCCCCCGATCGCGGCATTGCCGTCGGCCGAGCCGAAGAACCGGTCGGCCTTGTTGGACAATTCGAAGACCTCGATCCCGGCAAAGACATCGCCGAGCGCATCGCCCGTGTGCGCAAGCGAGGCGAGGTCGATGGTGACGGCTAGCTTCGCGTCGCGGTAGGAGGCGACATCAGCAGCGCCGTCACCGCCGTCTAGCAAATCCGCCCCCGCGCCACCTACCAGCGTGTCGTCGCCGCTACCCCCGGTCAGCGTATCGTTGCCGGCAAGGCCCGCGATCAGATTGCGGCCTGCATTGCCGGCAAGGCGATTGGCGCCTGCGTTGCCGGTCGCCGCCAGATCGAGCGTGCCGAGCAGGGCGATCGCCTCGATGTTTGGCATCGCCACAAGGCTCAGCGCGATCGCAGCGCTGCGGATCTCGTCGAAGCCTTGGCCTGCGGCCTCGACCGCTTTGTCGGTCTTGGCGTCGAAAACGTAGACGTCGTCGCCGACGCCACCGGTCAGAGCGTCATTGCCCAGACCGCCATCGAGCGTGTCGGCCCCGATGCCGCCGAGCAAGACATCGTTGCCTGCACCGCCCGTAAGCCGGTCATTCCCGGCGCCGCCGTCGATTCGCTCGGCTGCGTCGATGCCGAAAAACGCGTCGTCGTGGGCGGTGAGGAGGAAGCTCTCGATGGCGATGAAAGTGTCGCCCGCGGCTTCCCCGAGGCTATTGGCGGGCGTTTGGCGGTCGAGCGTGACACCGACGGCTGCATTGGCGTAGCTGGCGGTATCGTTGCCCGCCGCGCCGTTCAGGACGTCCGAGCCCAGCCCGCCCTCGAGGGTATCGTTGCCTGCGCCCCCGATCAGGGTGTCGGCGCCTGCGGTGCCGGTGCGATACAGATTGGCCATCCTCGCCGCCCTCTCGACCACTGCGTCCGAAGGCGGCTCGCAACTCACGCTTCACCGATCCGGAACAAGAACTATTCCGTGGACAGTAGCAATAGAGCGGGCGGGTGGCAATCATCTGTAAGCGTCTGTCGAGTTGGCCGCGTCAGATCCAGTCGATGCGGCGGTCACCAACGACCATGATCCGATCCTGAGGCACATCGAGGTGGGGGATCTCGCCCGGATCGAGGCTCAGCACGAGGCCGCGCAGGCAGCGGCTGACGCCACCGTGGGAGACGACGACCGCCTCGGTCCGCATGGTTCGTAGCCAGCCGGAAATGCGTGCCGAGAGCTCGGCATAGCTTTCTCCTCCCGGTGGCGATGCCGCCCAGGGGTCGGCTTTGCGCCGGTCGTAGGCGGGCCGGTCGTTCGCCTTCAACTCTTTCCAGGTGAAGCCTTCCCAAGCGCCGAAACGGATCTCCTTCAGGCGATCGTCGGTGCGATAGCTCGCGGCCGGAAGGCCCAGGCCCGATCGAACCAGCTCCATGGTCTGGCGCGTGCGGAGCAGCGGGCTGGCGACAAAATCGAGCTCGGCCGGGCGATCGAGCAGCTCGACGAGAGCCGAGGCAATGCGGCTCGCCTGCCGCTCGCCGGTCGCGTTGATGGGAATGTCGAGATGGCCTTGCAGCCTGCCGGCGCGGTTCCAGTCGGTTTCGCCATGGCGGATGAAGTAGAGCGCGGGCCGGGTCACGTCGGGCGGTTCTCCGTTTGCGGCAAAGATGGGATGCAATCGCCTGAATCGGCCAGTGTAAGCAATGGCCTGTTGGGTGGTGCGGCGGTTGCGGCCGCTTGACGCGCCTGCTTGGCCGTCCCAAAGGGAGGGATGCTCGCAACACCGCCGAGGATTCGCACCAAGATCGATCGCTGGCCGCATGCCGCGGCCACGAGGATAGCGACTGCGCTCGAGGAATTGAGGTTGGGCTCGATCTCGGTCGAGCGGTTCCAGGCACATGTGCTCGCCGTTCTCGACGAAGCGCGCCTTGGCCGCGCGCTGGCCGCCGAGATCGCGGAGGCGAGCCGGGCGGCCGGGGATCTGTGGCTGGTGCGCCGACATGTGGATGACTGCCGCTACACCCTGCAGCTCGTCTACGTCGCGGACCGCGAGGTCCATCCGCCGCACCATCACCACAACCTGGTCTCGACCCAGGTCGTGATCGCGGGCCAAGTGCATCTCCGCGAGTTCGAGCGGATCGAGCGGGTGGGCCCAGACCGTGTGCGGCTGCGGCTGGCGAGCGATCAGGTGCTGGGACCCGGTGATGTGTTCCAGGCGTCGGAGTGGGTGCGCAATGTCCACTGGTTTGCCGCGGTCGGGGGGCCGGCGATCGTCTGGAACTTCAATGCGCGCGGCTATGAGACGGCAACGTTTGCCGCGGACGGCGCGTTTGGCCGGCTCTATCTCGATCCGACGGCGGTTGGTGAGGATGGGATCTGCAACGCTGCCGAGATCGAAAAAGAGGCGGCTCTGCAGCGGTTCTCCGGCCGTCGGCTCGCGGATTTTCCGCTCGGCTGCGAGGCACCGGACATACAACCACTGCGGATCCGACTGACTTGAGCAAACTCAGGCTGGCCTATTCATGCAGCGTTGGAAGCGAGTGGCTCGGTCAGGATTGCATAGAGCGCCGCGCGGTTGTGCGAGCCTCGAAGCTGCTCGATGACTGATGGCTCTCGCAACAGCCGAGATACGCGTGAAAGCGCCTTCAAGTGATCGGCACCAGCCGACTCCGGGGCGAGCAGCAGAAATATGAGGTCGACCCGCTCGTTGTCGGTCGATTCGAAATCGACCGGCTCGTCGAGCCTGGCAAACAGGCAGAACATGCTTTTCAGTGCGGCCATGCGGCCATGCGGGATGGCGATGCCGCGACCGAGGCCGGTGGAGCCAAGTCGCTCGCGCTGCAGCAGCGTCTCGAAGATGACGCGCTGATCGAGCCCGGTCAGCTCGGCCGCCCGGCCTGCAAGGTCCTGAAGTGCCTGTTTCTTGCTCTTCGCACGAAGTGCCGGAACGACGGCCTCCGGTTTGATGAGATCACCCAGATCCATAAGCTTCAGCCTTCATTGTTCATTCTGCCGGGTTTAGGCCATGCGCGTCCCGTTTTGGGGGGCGATCGGCCAGCCCGCGGCTCCAAAACCTGCAGCGGGCTGGTGGGTGCTACCCGCCGGTCCCGCCACGCTGACTTGCCCAACGCCTAGTCCTAGTCCATCGACCCGATAGCCCAAGAATGCGACAGGGCCACGTCCTGATTGAAGATGCCACCGGTCGCGGTCTCTGGTCGGTCTGATTTCATCTCCTCCGGGTGCGCCAGACATGCCCATGGCAAAAGCAATGGACTGACAATCGGGTGATCTGGCGAAGGGGGCTCCAGGCAACGTCGGATCGACTCGAGGACCAACGATTGAACCAAGATGGCGCGGACCGTAGACGAGCCGCCAGGGGCTGTCAAATTGGCTCTTGGCGTTGCCGAGTGGTGAGCCCGACGTCCATGGGGCGGGTGAATTCAGCCGCACTCTGATTGGCGGCGATGCGGGCGCTCAGTGGTTTCCCGGATGATGCATATTTGCACCTATTTACTATCCGTGTTAATAATAGTTTTACGTCGCTCTCGAACGATCACGAACAAGTGTCGCGGCGCAGGGCCTGGAAAACGAGGAGGGTGGGTCCCAATCTAATGCCGTGCGGGTCGGCACGGAATGAAAGGGTCCGGCAGATGTGTCGCGTGTGGACCATTCCCAAGCTCGCGGCATGGGGGCACAGGCAAGCGGCGATCCCGAAATCGCGCCGTCATCGCACTCCCAACACAATAGCTCTATGAACGAGAGCTCCATGAATGAGCGGTCCCGGTGGACCGGCAGCCATCCAACAACGGGGTGGAACGACCGAGGAACAATTGATGGCCAATGGCAGCATCCTACCTGAAGGCGAGTTGGTGAAGTGGGAGTTTGCGAGGTTGCTGCCGCTCTCCTATTTCGCGAAGCTGCCCTCGATCATCATCATCGACGTGACCAATTCCTGCAATCTGCGCTGCCCAGTGTGTCCGGTGACGATCGCCATGACGAGGAAGCGCGGGCTGATGAAGCTCCCCGTGTTCGAGCGGATCATCGACGACTTCCTCGACGAGGAGGAAAAGCCGCAGATCTATTTCAATTTTTCGGGCGAGCCGACGATCAATCCGCATCTGCCCGATTTCATCGCCTACGCAACCAGGCACGGCCATGACACATTCCTGTCGACGAATGCGACGAAACTCTCCGAGCAGATGTGCGAGCGGCTGATCACGGCAGGGCTCGGCCGCGTCAATCTGTGCATGGATGGCTTCTCCAAGGAGGCCCAGGAAAGCTACCGGGTCCTGTCGGATTTCGACGAGGTGAAGGCGAACATCGAGCGGTTTCTGAAGGTACGTGAGCGGTTGGGCGCAACGAATCCGCTCTGCGTCCTGCAGACGCTGCTGACCTCCTATTCGGAGCACCAGATGGACGAGATGACGGCGTGGGCGCGCACGGCCGGTTTCGACCGCATCCGGTTCAAGACCTTCTCGATCGGCTCCTATACCTCGGATGAAGAGAAGGAAGTGGCGTTGCGCTTCGTGCCGACCAGGGACGAGCTGAAACGGCATCCGACCGACGTCGGCCGCTCCACCTGCTCGACGCCGCTCTATCAGACGGTCGTGTTCTGGAATGGCGATCTGGGGTTGTGCTGCATCGACTATGACCAGATGGTGCAGCTCCCCAACATCGCCAAAGTCGGATTCAAAGCCGCCTATCTGTCGACGCCGGCGCTGGAAGCGCGCCGCAAGGGATTCCTGAAGCAATTCGATATCTGCAAGGGCTGCTCGTACTCGAACGCCGAGAATCTCGGCTTCAAGGTCGATCTGAAGAAGGGACGAGGCCTGGATGCCGAGGGACGGGTCGCGCTGGCCTGAGGGCTGGAGCGAACCGGGGCATTGCGGGCAGAACGTGGACGGCGAGGGGTAGAGCAATGAGTAAGCCCGGCCAGGCGAGTACAAGGCTGCTGATCTACAGTCATGATTCCTTTGGTCTCGGTCATCTTTCGCGATGCCGGGCGATCGCGCATTCGCTGGTCGATCACCGCGACGACGTGTCGGTTCTCATTCTGTCGGGACTGCCGATCATCGGCAGCTATCCCTTCAAGCCCCGCGTCGACTTCATCCGGTTTCCCGGCGTGGTCAAGCTGCGCAATGGCAGCTACACGGCGCGCGGTCTGGACGTCTCGATCGAGATCGCGTCCTCGATCCGCCAGAACATCATCCGCTGTGCGGCGGAGACGTTCCGGCCGCATGTGTTCATCGTCGACAAGGAGCCCCTCGGTCTGCGCGGCGAAGTCGAGAACACGCTCGTGTATCTGAAGTCGCGGGGTACCAGGCTGGTGCTTGGCCTGCGCGACGTGATGGACGATCCCGAGACCTTGAAGTTCGAATGGGAGCGCAAGGATGCGTTGCCCGCGCTCGCCGATCTCTATGACGACATCTGGATCTATGGGTGTGAGCGCATCTACGATCCGCTCGAGGGGATCGAGTTACCGGCCTCGGTCAGAAACAAGATCACCTATACGGGCTACCTCAGGCGCGATGGCGGGGAGGAGCCGGTTACAGCTTTGACGCCACCGGTGGCCACGGCCGAGTCGCCCGGCGAGGAGCCCTATGTTCTCGTGACCACAGGGGGGGGCGGCGATGGCGTCGAGCTCGTCGATTGGGTGCTCGCGGCCTACGAGCAGGATGCGGCGATCCCCTATCGTGCGAAGATCGTGTTCGGCCCATTCATGCCGGCCGAGGAGCAGGCACGTTTTTCGAGGCGGGCCGCGCTGCTCGACCGGGTCGAGGTGAAAACCTTCGTCAACAACCTCGGCAAGATGATGCGCCGGTCGGTCGGTGTCGTTGCGATGGGCGGCTACAACACGTTCTGCGAGATTCTCTCCTACGACAAGCCGGCGCTCATCGTGCCGCGGTCGCACCCCCGCCTCGAGCAGACGATCCGGGCCAAGCGGATGCAGGAGCTGGGGCTCGTGCGCATGCTGTCGGAAGCGGCAGGCGCCGACCCGAGGCTGATGGCGGGCGCCATCAAGGCGCTGGCCCACCAGCCGCGCCCCTCCAGCGTGCCGATCCCGGGCCTGCTCGAAGGGTTCGACGCCATCAACCTGATGGTCGACCGGTGGCTGGGCGAGGCGCTCGCCCCACGCCAGCGGCTCCGGCTCGTGCATGGCGATGGCTGACAGCCGCTCGACCGGACGGGTCGCCGTTCTGCTGAAGGGCTATCCACGGCTGTCGGAGACGTTCATCGCCCAGGAGCTGTTGAGCCTGCAGCGGCTGGGCCTCGATTTCGTCATCTATTCGATGCGCCGGCCGAGCGACGGCAAGATCCATCCCGTGCATCGGGCGATCACCGCGCCGGTCGCCTATCTGCCCGAGTACCTGCACGAGGAGCCGCGGCGGTTGCTCGCTGCCTGGTGGCGGGTCAGACGGCTTGCCGGCTATCGGGCCGCCCGCCGCGCCTTCATCCGCGACCTCCGCCGTGATCCGACGCGCAACCGGCTCCGCCGGTTCGGCCAGGCTCTGGTGCTGGCGAGCGAGATGGATGGAGCAACGGCGTCGATCTACGCCCATTTCCTGCATACGCCTGCTTCCGTCGCGCGCTATGCAGCCTTGCTGCGCGGTCTGCCGTGGAACTGCTCGGCGCACGCCAAGGACATCTATACCTCGCCCGCTTGGGAGAAGGCAGAGAAGCTCGCGTCGCTCGACTGGCTCGTCACCTGTACCCGCACCAACGTGGAGCATTTGCGCAGCATCGCCGCGCCGGGCGATGCCGGCAAGGTGCAACTGCTCTATCACGGCCTCGATCTGTTGCGCTTTGCCCCGCCGCCGGACCGGCCATCGCGGACCGGTCCGGCAGTGCTGCTGTCGGTCGGCCGCGTGGTCGAAAAGAAGGGCTACGACATTCTGCTCTCTGCGCTTTCCCGGCTACCGCAGGAGCTCGACTGGCGGCTCAGGCACGTGGGTGGCGGCGAGGGCCTGTCCGGGCTCAAACGCATGGCGGAGCAACTCGGCATGGCCGGCCGGATCGATTGGCTCGGCGCGCGGACGCAGGAGCAGGTTCTGGCCGAGTATCGCAGTGCGGATCTGTTCGTGCTGGCGAGCCGGATAGCGCGTGACGGCGATCGTGACGGGCTGCCGAATGTGCTGATGGAAGCCCAGAGCCAGCGGCTCGCCTGCATTGCGACTAGGGTGTCGGCAATCCCCGAGCTCATCACCGAGGGCGCGACGGGGCTGCTGGTGCCACCGGACGATGCCGGCGCGCTCGCCATTGCCATCGAGCAGCTGCTCAGGGATCCGGCCTTGCGCCGGCGGCTGGGCGAGGCAGGCATGGCGCGGGTTCGCGCCGCGTTCAGTCATGAGGCTACGATCGGTCCACTGGCTGCGCGCTTCGGACTCGCGAGCGCGGCAGATGACGGAAGTGGGAGGAGCACCGCTGATGCGGATCGCGTTCTACGCGCCGCTCAACGCGCCTGATCGCGGGCCGCCCTCGGGCGACCGGCTGATCGGGCGGATGCTGCTGCGGGCACTCGCCGAGGCGGGTCATTCTGTCGAGATCGTGAGTCGGTTCAGGAGCTATGACGGCAGGGGCGACCGGGCGCGGCAGGCAAGGCTGCGCGAGGTGGGACTTCGGCTCGCAGGACGGCTCGCGCGCCGGCTCGCTGGCGGGACCGAGGCCGAGCGGCCGCGCGTCTGGCTCACCTACCATCTCTATCACAAGGCGCCGGATTGGCTCGGGCCAACGATCGCACAGGCGCTCGGCATTCCCTATGCCATCGCCGAAGCCTCCCATGCCGGCAAGCAGGCTGATGGCGCCTGGGCGCTCGGCCACGATGCCGTCGCGGCGGCGCTCGGGGTCGTCGACCTGGTGATCGGCCTCAACCGGTCGGATCGCGCCGGCGTGCTGGCGCTGCTCGCGAGCCCGAGCCGATACCGGCAACTTCCCCCTTTCATCGATTGCCGCCCGTTGATGACGGCGCGGCTCGATCGTGACAGGCACCGAGGCGCGCTGCTGGCAAATGCTGGTCTGGCCGGCGATGGGCCATTGCTGCTGGCGGTCGGCATGATGCGTGATGGGGCCAAGCTTGCGTCCTATCGGCTGTTGGCTCGAGCATTGGTGCGACTGGAGGCAAAACCCTGGACGCTGATCGTCGTGGGCGATGGGGAGGCGGAAGGAGACGTGCGCGCAGCATTTGGTCCACTCGGCGACCGGGTTCGCTGGCTCGGCCGTCGCACGGGAGAGGATCTCGCGGCGATCTACGCGGCGTGCGATCTGCTGGTCTGGCCAGCCATCAAGGAGGCGCTCGGCATGGTGTTTCTGGAAGCGCAGGCGGCAGGCCTGCCGGTCGTCGGTGCTGCCAATCTCGGTGTGCCCGATGTCATCGACGAAGGTGTCACCGGGCTGCTGCCGGCCTATGGAGATGCGGATGCCTTCGCCGCGGCCGTGGGCACGTTGATCGAGGACGGGGGCCTGCGGCGCCGGATGGGAGCGGCGGCAGCCGGCTTCGCGCTCGCCTGCCATGATCTCCCGACGGCAGGCCGGGCGTTTGCGAAAGCCTTGGAGGGGCTCGTCCGCGGATGACTCGTCGTGTGCTCTTCTATGTTCAGCATCTGCTTGGCGTCGGGCACGTGGCGCGGGCCGCGGCGATCGCGCGCGGCCTCATCGATGTGGGCCTCGAGCTGACGGTCGTGCTTGGCGGCGAGAGGGTGCCGGGTTTTGGCTTCGAGGGGGCCGAAGTGGTCGAGCTGCCGGCGATCCGGGCGGCTGATCTGTCGTTCAAACAGCTGCTCGATGCGGCCGGCCGGCCGGTGACCGATGAGCTGCTCGCGGAGCGTCGCGAACGGCTGCTCGCGCTCGCCCGGCGCGTGCGCCCCCACGTCCTCATCACCGAGCACTTCCCGTTCGGGCGGCACAAATTCGGGATCGAGCTGCTGCCGCTGATCGACGAGCTGCGGCCGTACGCCCGGATCGCCTCGAGCTTGCGCGACGTGCTGGTCGAGAGGGACGATGCCCGACGGGCTGGCGCCGTCGTGCAGCTGGTGCGCGAGCACTTCGATCGGGTGCTGGTGCATGGCGACGGCAAGCTCATTCCGTTGGAGGCGACGTTCCCGGCCGTCGGGGCGATCGGCGACCGCCTGACCTATACGGGCTATGTGGTTGCCGGCTCAGGGTTGGGCGCGGGGCCGCCGGGCGAGGATGGGCGCGGCGAGGTGGTTGTCTCGGTCGGGGGCGGCGCGGTCGGGCAGGTCCTGATGGAAACCGCCATGGCGGCGCGGCGAATGGGGCTGCTCGCGGACCGGCGCTGGCGGTTCCTGGCCGGCGCCAATCTGGATGAGGCGGTGTTCAAAGGCTTGCGTGCAACCGCTCCCGAAGGTGTCGTGGTCGAGCGTGCGCGACAGGATTTCCGTGGCCTGCTGTCGCGGGCATCGCTCTCGATCTCGCAGGCGGGCTACAATACGCTGATGGATCTGCTGCTTGCCCGCTGCCGCAATGTGGTCGTGCCGTTCGCTGGCCTTGGGGAGAGCGAGCAGACATACAGGGCGCGCCTGCTGGAAGCGCGGGGCCTGGTCCATGTGCTCGACGAGCAACACCTGTCGCCCGCTGTGCTTGCCGCGACTGCCGCGCGGGCACTTGCCGGACCGCCTCCGGCGGCGACGGGGATCAATCTCGACGGCGTTGCGACAACGGCTCGACTCGTCGCGGAGCTGGCCGACGAGGCGGCAAGGGGCAAGAGATGACAGACTGGGTCGATCTCGACCGCGAGCTTGCCAACTGGGCGGCGGATGGACGCACGGCGACCCTGTGGTGGCGCGATGACGATGCGATCGAGCCAACGCCGCAGCTCGAGCGCATGCTCAACCTGTCCGACCGCTATCTGGTTCCGCTTGCCCTGGCGGTGGTGCCAAGACCCGCGACTTCGGCTCTGGCCGAGCGGATCGGGCGCGCGAAAACGACGCATGCGCTCCAGCATGGCTGGTGCCACCGGAACCATGCTCCGCCCGGCGCGAAGGCGGCCGAGTTCGGTGCCCATCGCGAGCCAGAGACGATGCTGGCAGAGGCGCGGGAGGGTTTTTCCCGCCTCGCCAGCTTCCCGCGCTTTTCCCCAATTTTCGTGCCGCCGTGGAACCGGATCGACCCGGCGTTGCTGACAGGTCTGCGCGAAATCGGATTGCGCGGCTTGTCCGGCTATGGTCCCCGCGACGAAAGGGAGCCGATTGCGGGCTTCACAGTGGCGAACACTCATGCTGATATCGTCGCCTGGAAGACATCGCGCGGGTTCGTCGGTTTGGAGAAAATTCTGTTGGAGCTGATCGGGCACTTGAGAGCACGGCGCACGGGAGTGGCCGACGTCGGCGAGCCGACCGGGCTGCTCACCCATCATCTGGTCCACGACGAGGGTTGCTGGACCTTCATCGAGGCCCTGCTCGCACGCACGACCGGGGCGTCGGCCGTGTGCTGGCTTGCGCCGCCGCAAGTCTTCGCGATCGAGAGCGCCACGGGGGCCGGCGCTTGATCCAGGGCAATCTCCTCGAGGTCAAGGACCTCGCCGTCGAGTTCGCGACACCGGCGGGGCCATTGCACGCGCTGAAGGGCATCTCGTTTCGGGTGCGGCAGCGCTCCTCGGTCGCGCTGGTTGGCGAATCGGGCTCGGGCAAGTCGGTCTGCGCGCAAGCGATCATGGGGCTGCTGCCGCAAATCGCTCGCATCACCAGCGGCCAGATCCTCTTTCATGATCGTCAGAAGGCACACGCTCCCATCGTCGATCTCGCTGCCCTCGATACGCGCTCACAGGCCTTTCGGGCGATTCGCGGCGCGCGGATCTCGATGATCTTCCAGGAGCCGATGACGTCATTGTCGCCGCTGCACACGATCGGCAACCAGGTGAGCGAAGCGCTGCGGCTGCACGAGAGCCTGACCACCTCGGAAGCGGAGAGCCGCTGCCTCGATGTGCTGAAGCTCGTGCGGTTTCCCGATCCCAAGCGCACGTTCCGCAGCTATCCCTTCGAGCTGTCGGGCGGGCTCAGGCAGCGCGCGATGATCGCGATGGCGCTCATCTGCCGGCCGGCGCTGCTGGTTGCCGACGAGCCGACGACGGCGCTCGACGTCACCGTGCAGGCGCAGATCCTGGGTCTCGTGCGGGAAATGCAGGCCGAGCTCGGGATGGCCGTGCTGATGATCACCCACGACATGGGCGTCGTCGCCAATGTCGCGGAGGAAGTGGTGGTCGTCTACCGCGGCGAGGTGATGGAGAGCGGTACCGCGCGCGATCTCTTCACGGCGGCCAGTCATCCCTATCTGAAGGCGCTGATGCGTGCGGTGCCCCGCGTCGATGCCGATCCCGGCGAGCGACTGGCGCCCCTCGTCGACGTCCCGCGCGAGGCGGTGTGGGCGGCGCCGAAACCGGTACCGGCGATGACTGGACCGCTGCTCGTGGTCGAGGACGTGGTCAAGCGCTATGCGATCCGCGGCGACACGTTCGGCTTCGGCTCGGTCAAGGCCGAGATGGTGACCGCGGTCGACCGCGTCAGCTTTTCGATCGAGCGCGGCGAATGCCTGGGGCTGGTGGGTGAATCTGGTTGCGGCAAGACGACGGTCGCCAAAATGATCATGGGCGCGGTCGATGCCGACGAGGGCCGGATCCTCTTTCGCGACGGCAGCGGCGAGGTCGATCTGGCGCGGCTCGGCGACAAGGCGCTCGTTCCCTACCGCCGCAAGATCAGTTACGTCTTCCAGGATCCGTTCGGGTCGCTCGATCCGCGCATGTCGGTGCTGGAAGCGCTGATCGAGCCGCTTGGCATCCATCGGCTCGGCACCGGCTCGGAGCGGCGCGCACGTGCAGCCGAGTTGATGCGCCGGGTCGGGATCGATCCGCGCTTTCTCAACCGGTTCCCGCATTCCTTCTCGGGCGGGCAGCGCCAGCGCATCGGCATCGGGCGCGCGCTGATCCTCGAGCCGGAGCTGGTCGTGTGCGACGAGCCGGTGTCGGCGCTCGATGTCTCGACACGCGCGCAGGTCCTGAACCTGTTGAAGGACTTGCAGGCCGAGCTCAGCCTGACGCTGCTTTTCATCTCGCACGATCTGGCGGTGGTCAACTACATCGCCGATCGGGTGGCGGTGATGTGCCGGGGGCGGCTGGTGGAGATCGCGCCGCGCGAGGCCCTGTTCCGCTCGCCGCGCCATCCCTATACCAAAGCACTGCTCGCCTCGGTGCCGCATCCCGATCTCGGCCATCCACTCGACTTCAAGACGATCGGGCAGGGTCAGATGACGGAGCCGTCCGCCTGGCCCGAGCCGTTCCATGTGGAAGGCGCTGGTCCGACGCCGCTCGTCGGCCTGGGTGGGGGCCATTTCGTGCGGGCTCACGATGGCGCGGCGGTGCTGGCATGAGGGGGACCGGGACGGATCAGACCGGAGCTCGGACTGAGGGCGCCAGGGGCGCCCGATGTCCGGCATCCGCGCTCGTGCGTTGCCTGTCGGACATCGCCCGCTTCGCGGTCTCGGTCCGACCTACGCTGCTGGCGCTTCTGCTGGTTCACCTGGTCGCCGCTCCGCTTCATGCCGGCGAGCCACCCCTGCTTGCCGCCGACGTGGCCGCGGGCAAGCTGCCGGCAATGGCGGCACGCCTGCCGCAAGAGCCACTCGTCGTCGACATGGCCGAGCCAGGCCGGCACGGCGGCTCCATCGAGACGCTGCTCGGGCGCGCCAAGGACATCCGGCTGATGGTCGTCTACGGCTACTCGCGGCTCGTGGGCTATGACGAGAAGCTGCAGATCCGGCCCGACATCCTGCGCGACATCGAGGTGAAGGAGGGACGCGAGTTCACACTGCACCTCAGGCGCGGTCACAAATGGTCGGATGGGCAACCCTTCACGGCGGAGGATTTCCGCTATTTCTTCGAGGACATGGCCTTCAACCAGGAGTTCGCCAAGCAAGGGCCGTTCGCCGAGCTGATGGTCGATGGCAAGCTGCCGACGTTCGCCGTGATCGACGAGGTGACGGTCAGGATCGCCTGGGAGCAGCCCAACCCGACCTTCCTCGCCCAGCTTGCGAGCGCGCAACCGCTCTACATCTACCGGCCGGCGCACTATCTGAAGCAGTTCCATGCCAAGCACGCGGCGCCCGACGAGCTCGGCAAGCTGGTCAAGAAGGCAAAGGCCAAGGATTGGGTCGGGCTTCATTACAAGAAGGACCACCAGTACCAGAACGACAATCCGGAGATGCCAACCCTCGATCCCTGGATCAATACGACCGAGAGCCCGGCGGATCGCTATGTGCTGGTGCGCAATCCCTACTTTCATCGGGTGGATCGCAACGGCCTGCAACTGCCCTATCTCGATCGCGTCGTCGTCAACATCGCCAATGGCAAGCTGATCCCGGCCAAGGTCGGCGCCGGCGAGGCGGACCTGCAGGCGCGCAATCTCGATTTCAAGAACTACACCATCCTGAAGCAGGGCGAGAAACGCAACGGCTACCGGGTCCATTTGTGGAAATCGGGCAAGGGCTCGCAGCTCGCGCTCTATCCCAACTTGAACGTCAAGGATCCGGTCTGGCGCGTGCTCGTGCGCGACGCCCGGTTCCGGCGCGCGCTTTCGCTCGCCATCGATCGGCACGAGATCAACGAGGTGGTGTTCTTCGGGCTCGGCATCGAATCCAACAACACGGTGCTGCCTGGCACGCCATTGTTCAAGCCCGAGTACCAGAGCCAATGGGCGCGGTTCGATCTGGAGGCGGCCAACCGGTTGCTGGATGAGGCGGGGCTGTCGGTGCGGGATTCGGAGGGCATCAGGCTGTTGCCCGACGGCCGGCCGCTCGAGATCATCGTGGAGACGGCGGGCGAGGACCTGAACGAGACGGACATCCTCGAGCTCATTCGCGACAGCTGGTACGCGGCGGGCATCAAGCTCTTCACCAAGCCCTTCCGCCGCGAGACCTTGCGCAGCCGCGCAAGCGCCGGCGAGACTTTGATGTCGACCTGGTTCGGGTTGGAGAACGGCATCGCGACCGCCGACGCTTCCCCCGTCGAGCTCGCCCCGACCGGCGACGATCAGCTCAACTGGCCGCTCTGGGGCCTTCATACCATGACCAACGGCAAGGGCGGCGAGCCAGTCGAGGATGCGGCAGCCAAGCGACTGGTCGAGCTCTACGCGGCTTGGGCGCACGCCCCGGGCACGGCCGAGCGTGAAGGCATCTGGGCGCAGATGCTGAAGATCAACGCCGAGCAGGTGTTCACGATCGGGCTCATCTGCGGCGTGCCGCAGCCGGTGGTTGCCTCCAACCGGCTGCACAACGTGCCGAGCCAGGGGCTGTTCAACTGGAATCCGGGCGCCTATTTCGGCCTCTATCGGCCCGACACGTTCTGGCTGGAGGGCGAGTGATGATCTCTTTTCTCCTGCGCCGCCTCGCCACGATGGTGCTGACGCTGCTCGTCATCAGCGTGTTGGTGTTTGCGATCATCCAATTGCCCGAGGGCGACTATCTGTCGACCTACATCGCCGACCTCGAGGCCCAGGGTGAGTCGGTGGACCCGGCCAAGATCGAGGCGCTGAGGCAGCGCTACGGGCTCGACCGGCCGCTCTACGAGCAATATGGCGTTTGGGTGCTGGGGCTGGCGCAAGGCGACCTCGGTTACTCCTTCGAGCACGACAAGCCGGTGTCCGACGTGGTCGGCGATCGGCTCTGGCTGTCGCTGATCCTCAATCTCATCACCGTGATGTTCGTCTACGTCGTCTCCTTTCCGATCGGCGTCTACTCGGCGACCAACAAGTACTCGATCGCTGATTATGGCTTCACGCTCGTCGGCTTCCTGGGGATCGCGATCCCGAACTTCCTGCTGGCGCTCATCATGCTCTATTTCGCAAACGTTTGGTTCGGCACCTCGATCGGCGGGCTGATGGACCCCAAATTCATCGACGAGCCGTGGAGTTGGGCAAAACTCCTCTCCGTGCTCGAGCACCTCTGGGTGCCGGTGCTGGTGATCGGATTGTCGGGGACGGCCGGCATGATCCGGCGATTGCGGGCCAACCTGCTCGATGAGCTCAACAAGCAGTATGTGGTGACGGGGCGCGCCAAGGGCCTGCCCGAGGGCCGCCTGCTGCGGAAGTACCCGCTCCGGATGGCGCTCAATCCGTTCATCTCTGATATCGGATCGTTGCTGCCCGAGATCGTGTCGGGCTCAGTCATCGTCTCGGCAGTGATGTCGCTGCCCACGACCGGGCCGATGCTGCTCGATTCGCTGCAGAGCCAGGACATGTATCTCGCCGGCTCGTTTCTGATGTTCCTGGCGCTCTTGACGGTCGTGGGCATGTTCCTGTCGGACGTGCTGCTCGCGGTGCTCGATCCGCGGATCCGGCTCGAGGGAGGGGTCAGGCGATGACCGCGACAATGCCTCACTTCGTCTCGAAAGCCCCGTTCGCACCCGAGGCCGTCGAAGCAATGTCGGCGGCGCAGGAGCGATACTATCTCGCGTCGCAATGGCGGCTGATGTGGTGGAAGTTCAAGCGCCACCGGCTCGCCGTCATCGCCGGCGTCCTGCTGCTGGCGTCCTATGGCTCGACGCTGGTGACCGAGCTCGTCGCTCCCTATGCGCTCGGCAGCCGCAACACCGATTTCATTTTCGCTCCACCCCAGCCGATACGTCTGTTCCACGAGGGCAGGCTGCAGACGCCGTTCGTCTATCCGCTGCGCTACAAGCTCGACATGGAGACGCTGAAGCGGGACTACAGCGAGGACCGATCCCGGCCGCAGCGCTTGCGCTTCTTCTGCAGCGGCGACAAGTACCGGTTCTGGGGTCTCGTGGAGGGCCGCTTCCATGTCATCTGTCCGCCGGAAGGGGGAACGCTCTTCCTGTTTGGCACCGACCGGCTCGGGCGCGACGTGCTCTCGCGGCTCGTCTATGGCGCGCGGATCTCGCTGACGGTCGGGCTGATCGGCATTGCCGTGTCGTTCCTGCTCGGCATCAGCATCGGCGGCATGGCGGGCTATTTCGGCGGCTGGATCGATGCCTGCGTGCAGCGGGTGACCGAAATCCTGCGCTCGTTGCCGGTGCTGCCGATCTGGATGGCGCTATCGGCGGCGCTGCCGGTGACCTGGAGCCCGGTGCTCGTCTATTTCGGCATCACCATCATCCTGGGATTGCTCGACTGGCCGGGGCTCGCACGCGCGGTGCGCTCCAAGCTGCTGGCGCTGCGCGAGGAGGACTATGCACTCGCCGCCCGGCTGATGGGCGCGCGGCCGTCGCACATCATCCGAAAGCATTTGCTGCCGAACTTCATGAGCCACCTGATCGCTTCGGCAACGCTCTCGATTCCCGGCATGATCCTGGGCGAGACGGCTCTCTCGTTCCTGGGGCTGGGGTTGCGGCCGCCGATCACCAGCTGGGGCGTGATGCTGGCGGAAGCCCAGAACATCGAGGCGGTCGCACTCTACCCCTGGCTGTTGTGGCCGATGGTGCCGGTGATTGTGATCGTGCTCGCGTTCAATTTTTTTGGAGACGGCCTGCGCGACGCCGCCGACCCCTACCATTGAGCGCCACCCCACCCTACATCAGGGCGCAAGCAGCCAGACACAGCCATCGCCGGGAGGGGGTCCCATGTCGCGCCTGGATTCCATGATCAAGCGGATGACCGCGCAGCGGGCGTGCCTGAATGCCGCTTTCGAGCTGATCGCCGACGTGCCGGGTGTCGTGTTCGAGATTGGCCTGGGCAATGGCCGCACCTACGATCACGAGCGCCGGAACCTACCTGGCCGCGAGATCTTCGTGTTCGACCGGGCGTTGAGCTCGCATCCCGATTGCCGCCCCGACGCAGCGCACGCGGTGCTCGGCGATGTGGTGGAAACGCTGCCGGCGGCGGCCAGGCGCTTCGCCGGCCGGGTCGCGCTCGTCCACAGCGATATCGGCAACGGCATTCCCGACTATGGGCGCCTGATGTCGGATTCGATCAGCGCGGCGCTGCCGGCGGCTCTCGCCAAGGGGGCGGTCGTGCTCTCCGACGAGGAGCTGGAGATCGAGGGTTGCGTTGTCCTGCCCGAGCCGCCGATGATCGATCTCAGGCGCTATTTCATGTACCGGAAGGTTTAGCCGCTACGACGCCTTCGTTGCCACGATTCGCCCCGTCTCCCAGCCGATGATCGCACGCTTGCGGGTGATGCCCCAGTGATAGCCGGTGATGCCGCCCGACTTGCCGAGCACGCGATGGCAGGGGACGACAAACGAGACCGGGTTGCGCCCGACCGCGGCGCCAACCGCGCGCGAGGCTTTGGGCGACCCGATCCGCTCGGCGATATCGGAATAGCTGCAGGCCCCGCCGAACGGGATCGCGAGCAGGCTTCGCCAGACCCGCACCTCGAAATCGGTGCCGATGAAGACGACCCGCAGTGGATCGTGCGAGCGCCAGGCCGCCGGCTCGAAGATGCGCCGGGCAGCGGTGGCGGTTCGCTCTGGCACCTCGGTGTAATGGGCGGCGGGCCAACGCGCGCTCATGTCGGCCAAAGTCCGCTGCTGCTCCGGCTCGCCATCGGCGAATGCGACGCCGCAGATGCCGCGCGCCGTCATCATCACCAGTGCGAGCCCAAACGGGGAGGGATGAAAGCCGTAGGCGATATCGAGGCCCTCGCCGCGACGCTTGTAGTCGCCTGGTGTCATCGCCTCGTGGTCGACGAAGAGGTCGTGCAGCCGTCCGGCGCCCGAGAGCCCGACCTCGTAGGCGGTTTCCAAGAGGCTCGCGGAGCTGTCGAGCATCCGTCGTGCATGGTCGATCGTGATCGCCTGCAGGAACTCCTTCGGCGACAGCCCGCACCAGCGCTTGAACAGGCGCTGGCAATAGGGGGAGCTGAGGCCGAGATGGGATGCGAGGGCCTGCAGGTCCGGCTGCTCCTGCCAACTCGCGGTCAGGAATTCGATCGCCTTGCGGATGTGGTCGTAGTCATCGGCTCGAGGGCTGCTGGCGGAACGGCCGGCAGAGCTCTTCGACAAGCCTTGCGACTCGAGCATGATGTCACCTGTCGCTGTTGCCACTTGCGAGCAAATTAGGCCGCTTCCGCCAAAGCTGCGACCCGTTTCTTGCGGCCCCGCAACTCTTGATCGCACCCCTTCGACCTGTCATCACGGGGCATGATACCCAAGGTGGAGAGCCCATGAGCACGCCCGCCGAGACCGCGCGCTTCATGGCGATGAAGGGAGCCGGCTACTATTCGAAGGCGACGACGGGAGCGCGCGACGCGATCGATGCGATTACCCCGCAGGTGCTCGCCGCGATCGAGAGGATGGGCCTTGCCGACACTCCGGTTCCGTTCCGCGCCTCCGACATGGGTGCAGCGGACGGCGGCACCTCGCTCGAGCTCTGGCGCACGGTCTTCACCCGCCTGCGCCGGCAGCTTCCCGGGCGCCCGATCGAGATGGTCTACACCGATTTGCCGAAGAACGACTTCAGCCAGCTCTTCCGCATGATCCACGGCCAGACCGATCTGAGGAGCTATCTGAGAGAAGTGTCCGACCTCTACGTCAATGCCTCGGCGACGTCGTTCCACGAGGCGATTCACCCGCCGGGCAGTCTCGATCTGGGCTTCTCGGCGACGGCCTCGCACTATGTCTCGCAGACGCCTGCCCAGATCCCCAGCCACGTCCACATGGTGGGAGCTGCGGGAGCGGAGCGCGACGCTTTCCGTGAGCAGGGCAGGCTGGATTGGCAGAGCTTCCTCGGCAATCGCGCGCGTGAGCTGCGCAGCGGCGGGCGGCTGTGCCTGCTCAATTTCGGCATCGACGAGCAGGGCCGCTATCTGGGCCACACCGGCGGCGTCAGCATGTTCGACACCTACGACCGGCTGTGGCGCGAGCTTGTCGGGGATGGTTTCATCACGCAAGACGAGTATGTCGCGACCAACTTTCCCCAGGTCTATCGCACGGTCGCTGAGTTCACCGCGCCACTCCGCGACCCGAGCAGCCCGGTGCACCAGGCCGGGCTTCGGCTCGAGCACGTCGAATCCCGGCTGACGCGCTGCCCCTATGCGCGTGATTTCGAGCGCCATCGCGACGCCGCCCGGTTCGCCCGCGAGTACATCCCGACGTTGCGCTCCTGGAGCGAGCCGAC
>JANPDA010000412.1:0-5377 GCA_031431235.1 Hyphomicrobiaceae bacterium | reverse complement strand
GAAAACGAGCCAACCCACGCGTCATCAAACGCAAGATGCCGAAATGGCACGTCAAACGCGCTCACCACGCCAACTGGCCCCAACCCACCCACGATCCCGAAGCCACGATCCTCCAACCCGCCGCTAACTGAACGGTATTGGATCTAGTGCACGATTAGCCGGGCGATCGGCGTGAGGGCGGAGGGAATTGGCAGCGGCGGAGGGAGTTCGATGGTTGGTGAAACTGTGGGCTGAGTGGGCAGCGCCTCAGGTGGTGTCGATGACACAGGGAGCGTCGGCGGAAGAGCGGTCGGCGATGCGGGAGCGGTCGTCACCGGGGTCGCAGCGGTCGAACGAGGCGGCCGCGTGGGACGAATGGGGGTCGTCGTTGTCACCGAGATGGTGGTGGGCGGTGGAACGAGTGTGGTGGTGCTGGTGGTCGTCGTTGTGCTGGTGGTGGGCGATGCCCATGCGGGCGATGTCGGAGCGACCGACGGTACGACGTCCTCGACGCTTGACCGAAGGAGGTCGGTATAAGCCAGCATTCCTTCCTGGCTGAGGTGGAACCCGTCGCGTTCGAACCACGAGCGATGACCCTTGGAAAGTGCCGACCAGTCGGCGATGCGGGCGTCTGGCCTCAGCTTTGTCGCAGACCGGATTCGATCGTTGGCCACCCCTTCGTAGCGGCGCGGCACGCTGACGGTGACGAGCACTACCGTTGGGATGTTGCGTGTTGAATCGATCACGTGCTTCAACGTTGCGTTCTCTGGAGCCCCGTTGTTGCCGAGATGAATGATGAGCACCTTTGGCGGGTCGAGCTTGGTCGTGAATCGATCGAGTTCCTCAGGCACCTTGA
The DNA here is from genome assembly GCA_031431235.1 of Hyphomicrobiaceae bacterium. Lineage (GTDB taxonomy): Bacteria > Pseudomonadota > Alphaproteobacteria > Rhizobiales > Hyphomicrobiaceae > JANNSW01. Next base: position 4,542 of record JANPDA010000412.1, on the reverse strand, counting down.
ACCAGGACCGCGATTCCTCAGCGTCCACGGTGACCTGTTGGCCGAACGAACGCCTGATGCGGGTTGCTGCGCCGAGCATGACCGAGTCCCCGATGGCCAGGACAGTGCCCGCTTCCGGCGGGATGGTTGTGGTGGTCGGCAGCTCGCTGGGTTTCGTTGCTGTCACCGTGTCGTCAGGAGTGCCGTCAGGAGTGCCCTCGGAACTGCCAGCACCGGAGGAGTCATTCGGTTGAGCTCCGGCCGGACAATTTGGTGTTCGTCCATCGGTGGTCGGTCCGACGACCTCGGCACCAACGCCCGTGTCGGCACCCTGACCGACGCTCACCTCGTCGACGCTGAGAGTCGTTGGTGCGAAGGAGATCGCGGCGACGTTGGCCCCGGCGGCAGAGACGACGAGTACAGCAGCGAGAACCGACGCAACAGCGATTCGAGGACCCATCGCAGCGGCCATCCGTGATCGCACGCCGCTGATCCCGCCCACGCGGAATGGTGTCTCGACGAAGCGATACGAGACTTCGGCAAGGAACAGGCTGATGACAATTCGAGTCGGGTTGACCCACCAGCCGTTGAGATCGACGCGGGGACGCATCATCTGGAACACCGGCCAATGGAACAGATACAGACCGTACGAACGGGTGCCGAGCCACACGAACACTCGGTTGCCCATCACCCCGTTCATCGCCGCGCATGCAATCCAGCCCAACAGCGGCGGCTCCCTCAAGAGCCGGCCGCCTTGCCGCCCTCGCCGACGAAGGCGATGCGGATCATGTTGGTGGCGCCGGGCGTCCCGAGCGGCACGCCCGCCGTGATGATCACCCGGTCACCGCGCTTGGCGAAACCTTCCTGCAGCGCGATGCGGCAGGCCTTGTCGACCATGTCGTCATAGTCGCGCGCGTCCTCGGTCAGCACGCAATGCAGCCCCCACACGACCGAGAGCCGCCGTCCCGTGGCGGCATTCGGCGTCAAGGCAATCACCGGCTGCTGGGGCCGCTCGCGCGAGACGCGCATGCCGGTCGAGCCCGAGCCGGTGTAGCAGATGACGGCTGCGAGCTTCAGCGTGTCGGCGATCGAGCGGGCGGCGGCCGCGATCGCGTCGGGGCCGGTCGCCTCGGGCTCGGTGCGCTGGGCGTGAATGATGGCCTCGTAGAGCGGATCGGTCTCGACCTCGCGCGCCACCCGATCCATCATGGCGACGGATTCGATGGGAAACTGGCCCACGGCCGATTCCGCCGAGAGCATGATCGCATCCGCCCCCTCGAACACCGCGGTCGCCACATCGGACACCTCCGCGCGCGTCGGAACGGGCGAGGAGATCATCGATTCGAGCATCTGCGTCGCCACCACCACCGGCTTGCCGGCACGCCGCGACCGGCGCGTGATCTGCTTCTGCAGGCCCGGCACCTTCTCGACGGGTAGCTCGACGCCGAGATCGCCGCGGGCGACCATCAACCCGTCGGCGAGCTCGATGATGCGGTCGAGCTCGTTCAGCGCCGCCGGCTTCTCGATCTTGGCCATGATCGAGGCGCGTCCCTGCACGATCTTGCGCGCCTCGGCCACGTCGGCTGCACGCTGGACGAAAGAGAGCGCGACCCAATCGACGCCGAGATCGAGGGCATAGGCGAGGTCGACGCGGTCCTTGTCGGTCAAGGCTCCAAACGAGAGCACCGAGTCGGGCAGGCTGATGCCCTTGCGGCTGGCGAGTGGACCCCCGACCAGCACCTTGGCCGCGATCCGCTCCGATGTTGCCGAGACCACCTCGAGCCGCAGCTTGCCGTCATCGAGCAAGAGCGCATGGCCCGGCTCGACTGCCTCGAAGATCTGGGGATGCGGTAGCTCGACCCGCTCGGAGCCGCCAGCCTTGCGGATACGATCGAAATGGAAGATCTTGCCTTGCGTCAGCAAGGCGCGGCCGCCGCCGATCTCCCCAATCCGGAGCTTTGGTCCTTGCAGGTCGGCGAGCACGCCGATCGGACGGCTGAATTTCTTCTCCGCAGCCCGGATTGCATTGAACTGGCTGCGCGCCAGGTCGTGGGTCGCGTGGCTCATGTTGATGCGGAAGAGATCCGCGCCCGCCTCGAACAGCCGCTCGATCATCGCAGGATCCGAGCTGGCCGGACCGAGGGTCGCCAGGATCTTCACACGCCGGTTACGCCTCATTGTGCCCCTGCCCCGCCCTCGACCGGATCGATCAGCTTTATCGTGTAGTCGTTGGCCTCCCCCGTGTCGACCTCATAGAAGCCGGTTTGCTCGAGCCCCCGGTCCGAGCAATTGCCGACGCCGCGGATCGTGAAGGATTTTCCCGCCGTGCACATCTTGTCCTTGCCGGACCAGGCCCCGCCGCGGTCGTAGTCGATCGCGTGCACATAGTAGAAGCGGGCCTGCAGCACACCCGGAAGCATGGTCTCGCAGGCGTGCGAGAGGATGTTCCACCAACCCTCCGTCACCCAGTCGCCCGTCGATTTGTCCTTGTAGCCGATGGCAATGCCGACGCGGCTCGAGGTCTCGTTGCAGAGCTTCAGGTCGGCGCGTGCGCTGCCGGGCTGCAACAGCATCAGCGCCGCGGCGATGCCCAACAAGCGCGTGCCAACCGACCGGCGAGCCAGGCTCGGCCCGCCCGCTCGGTCGATGGTCACTGGCAGCGGCGCGGAATTCATGCGGCGTGCTTTGCTCGGCTGATCTCACGGATCGACGAGAATGACCCGGAAATCGTTGACATTGGTCTGCGTGGGGCCGCAGGCGAGGAGGTCGCCGAGGCGGCCGAAGAATCCCGACGAATCATTGTTTTGCAGGAAGGTGACAGGATTGAGAAGCAGCCGCGAGGCGCGAGCGAGCGAATCGGGGAGTACGATGGCGCCAGCGGGATCGTCGGGCGCTCCGCTGCCGCCATCGGTGCCGTCGGTGTCGGCGGCGAGCGCGGATATGCCAGCTGCGCCCTCGAGCCCGATCGCCAGCGCCAGCGCGTATTCCTGGTTGGGGCCACCACGGCCTTCACCCGTCACCGTAACCGTCACCTCGCCACCCGACAGCAGTGCGATCCGCTCGCCCCGCTGCCGGGCGTCGAGCGCGAGCCGGGCATGGCGGCCGCCGAGCTCGCAGGCCTCGCCCTCGAGGGCGTCACCGAGCATGACCGCCCGGTAGCCGAGCTGGGCGACGGCTGCAGCAGCTGCCTCGAGCGAGAGCCGCGGGGCTGCGATCAGCCGATAGACCGCGCGCTCGAGCGCGGGATCGTCGCGACCGGGGGACTCGTTCGCCGGATCGCCGAGGGCTGCCATCACGGCGGCCGGGACCGGCTTGCCGAGCCGGGCCATGATGGCGCGGGCTTCATCGAGCGTGGTCGGATCGCCGACGGTCGGGCCTGAGCCGATCACGGCCGGATCGTCGCCCGGCACGTCGGAGATGGCCAGTGTCAGCAGCGAGCCCGCACGCGCAGCCGCCCGCGCCAAGCGCCCGCCCTTGATGCGCGAGAGGTGCTTCCTGACGAGGTTGAGCTCGTGAATGCGCTCGCCGCTCAGCAACAGCGCGCGCGTCGCTGCCTGTTTGTCGGCGAGCGTGACACCCTCGACCGGCGCCGACCAGATCGCCGAGGCGCCTCCCGACAGGAGGACGAGCACGTGGTCGTCAGGCCCGGCGGAGGACGCGAGCCGGAGCGCCCGGTCAGCGGCGGCAATGCTGGCCTCGTCGGGCACCGGATGGCCGGCCTCGATCACCTCGATCGTGCGGGTCGCCAAGCCGTAGCCGTGGCGGGTTGCGACGAAGCCTTCAATACGGCTCTCCTCGCCACGCGCCCGGTAGTGGGCCTCGGTTGCCACCGCCATGGCGGCTGCCGCCTTGCCGGCTCCAATCACGATCACGCGGCCCGACGCCGGCGGTGGCGGCAGGTGCGGCGGCAGGCAAGTCCTGGGATGGGCGGCGGCAACGGCCGTCTCGAACAGAGAAAGCAAGCTGGCGCGACTGTCGTGCGGCATGATGCTCCAAACAATTGCGTGAGCGAGCGGAAAACCTAGCGCGCGGCCTCGGCGGCGACTATCCTAAACCCGACACCGTGGAGGACTTCCGATGCCAGCACCCGACGCCAAGATGAAGACCGAGCTCGAGGCAGCGGCATTCCGCCGCCTGCTCGAGCACCTCGCCAAGCGCAACGACGTGCAGAACATCGACCTGATGAACCTCGCCGGCTTCTGCCGCAACTGCCTCGCCAACTGGTACCAGCAGGCGGCAGAGAGCAAGGGGGTCACTGTCAGCAAGGACGCCGCACGCGAGATGGTTTACGGCATGCCCTACGAGGAGTGGCGCGCCAAGCACCAGCGCGAGGCGAGCCCCGATCAGCAAGCGACATTCGCGAATCGCCAGTATCGCAATACCGGGCTGAGCAGGCTGTCGAGGTCCCCGGACTCCGCTCGCTCGCCATGGCGCTGCTCCCTGACTACCCGTCGCCGTGCTTGTGCGATTGCGCGAATGTCGCTTGCTGATCGGGGCTCGCCTCGCGCTGGTGCTTGGCGCGCCACTCCTCGTAGGGCATGCCGTAAACCATCTCGCGTGCGG
>JANPDA010000411.1:0-7024 GCA_031431235.1 Hyphomicrobiaceae bacterium | reverse complement strand
ATCGGCCGCCAGCACGTTCTCGGGCTCGATGCCCAGGGCAGCCAACGCCGCCACCATGGTGGCACCCTGAACGAGTTGCCTGAATCGACGGTCATGCCTGTCATGTCGTTCCTCCGTTCGATGTCTCTGTGCGCGCGATTGCAGCCGCTCCTCGACACTGCTGCTCGGCATCCTCCCCCACACTACCAGCGATGGCCGCAGGCGCAAGAAGGTAACCGCGATCTCAGGCACCATCACCGGCGGTGCCTGAGAGCGTAGGCCGGGCATCACATCGCAAGGCGATGCCCGATCCGACCTACGATGGCCGGGGTATCAGGCCACCTTCGCCGGCGTCACCGGCTCAGAATGCAACATGCCGGTAGAGCTGCTCGACGGTGAGCTCGAGGCCGACGCTCGCGAAGCGGATCACATCACCTGCCTCGAGCACCTCGCGTTCGAAGCCGTTCGACCGGCGATAGAGCTCGACGCGCGCGACGTCCTGCTCGGCGATCAGATACTCCTCGAGCGAGGGGATCTGGCGATAGGCGATCAGCTTCTCCGTCCGGTCGACGCGCTCGGTCGTGGGCGAGAGCACCTCGGCCAAAAACACCGGGCGCTCGCGGTGATGGCTCGCCCGGTCGGCCGGATCGCAGGCGACGAGAACATCGGGGTAGTAGCCGACCTCGCCGTCGGCGAGCGCGATGCGCAGCCGCATGTCGGCCATATAAACTTGGCAACGGCCGGCGATGTGATTGAAGAGGGCGTTGAAGAGCGTCCCAGCGACCAGGTTGTGCCGGTCGCTCGACCCCCCCATTGCGTAGACCTGCCCGCCGACATACTCGTGGCGCACGGGGCTCTCGCGCTCGAGCTCGAGGTAGCCCTCGATCGACACGGTGGTCCGCTTTAGCGCCGCGCTGGCCATGACTGGGTGGTCCGGTCGTTGTTGCACGACCTCATCATAGCACGATCCCGACCCTGACGCCCTACAGATGGTCGCGCGCGAACGACTGCTTGAAAAGCCTCTCGGCGAACGGTTTGCCGGCATCCGAGGTTCTGTGCCAGGCCTCCACATGGAAATGCGTCTTGTCGCAGGTCATCGTGACCTCGCTCTCGATGCGGGCATCCCAGGAGCCCCGGCGATAGTGCATCGTACAGGCGACGCGCGAGCGAGCGGAGAGGGGATCGTCGCGGACGATCGAGAACTCCTTCAGCTTGCTGAAGCTTACTTCGGTCCCGATGTCGTCGATCACATAGGTGCCGTCATTGCGGTCATGGCGGAAGGTCGTCCGGCCACTGCCGATATCGTGAATGGTCTCGCGCGTCTCGCCCCCCTTGTCTTTGACGGTGATCGGAGAGGACTCGGCATGATCGACCGGGGCAAACCGGACGCGCGGCAGGCCGTCGGTCGAAACCAGCACCGGCAACTCGAGAAGCGAGCCCGAGGGATCGATCGTGACGGTCGCCAGATCGGGCGACGGCCAGGCCATCGGCCAATAGCTGGTCGAGATGGCGAGACGCAGCTTGTGACCAGCGGGGATCGTCTGGCCGATCTCTTTCAGCTCGACCGCGACGTCGGTGAGTTGGCCTCGCTTCATCGGCTTGGGTTTCTCGTGGCTGTCGCGGTGCGAGAGGTTGAGGAGGCCATAGGTGATGCGCTCGACCGAGCCGTCGGGATGGATCGCATTGAGGCGCACGGCGATCTGCGCCTGCGGCTTGTCGGCGGCGAGCTTCAGGCGGACGACTGGGCGGCCGAGGATGACGATCGGTGCTGCGAGCGGCTTGCCGTCATAGACGAGCGAGCCGGCATCGTCGCAGCGCTGGTCGAGGGCGAGCTCGGGTGCGATCTTGCCAAGGCCGTAGGCGCACCACTCGCCCGACGACAGGCCCGTGGTCAGTGGCGAGAGAACCGAGCGCGGCTCGCCTGGATTGCGGGGTGAGGAGGACGCGAGCGACCCGCCCGAGAGGTAGAGTTTCTGAACCTCGATCGCCGGGCTCGGCCACTGCGGCAGCCCGATCCAGCGACCGGGCCGCTGATCGAAGTGGGGCTGGGGCCGCGCCGAATCCTGAACCCAGACCCGCAGCACCGGATCCCGCTCGACGCCGGTTTCGATGCCCTTCAGCCAGCGGTCCCACCAGCGTTTCGTCTCCTGCAGGAAACCGATCGCGGGACCAGGAATGCCATGGTGGGGGTATTTGTGGCCCCAAGGGCCGGCGATGCCCTTGGAGGGCGCGCCGAGACCCTCCACGGTCCGGAAGACGGCAGCGGTATAGCCATCGACCCAGCCGCTCGCGTTGAGGACGGGGATCTGAATCGCCGAATAATCCTCGATCACCGATCCGTGCTGCCAGAAGGCATCGCGCCGCTGGTGCGCCATCCAGAGCGCGACCGGGCATTGCATGCCATCGATGCGGCTCTTCCACATGGAGCGCCATTTGCGCTCGCCGACCATCTCGGGGTCGGGAGGCAGGCCGAGAATGTGAAAGAAATAGCCGCCCCAGTCGAGCGTGTCGTTGAGCAGGCAGCCACCCATGTAGTGGACGTCGTCATTGTAGCGGTCGACGGTCGAGCACAGCGAGACGACGGCCTTGAGTGCGGGCGGCCGGCGGGCGGCGACCTGCAGGCCGTTGAAGCCGCCCCAGGAGATGCCGATCATGCCGACCGAGCCGCTGCTCCAGGGCTGCTTTGCCAGCCATTCGATGACCTCGAGCGCGTCGTCCTGCTCGCGCTCGACGTATTCGTCCTCGACCAGGCCTTCGCTGTCGCCGGAGCCGGCGATATCGACGCGAGCGCAGGCGTAGCCGTTTGCCGCGTACCAGTAATGGGTGTCGTCGTCACGCACCCGCGTGCCGTCGCGCCGACGATAGGGGAGGTATTCGAGGATGACCGGAACCGGCTTCTTGGCCGCGTCCTTGGGCAGCAGCAGGCGTGCGGCGAGCTTGCGTCCGTCCAGCATCGGTATCCAGGCGATCTCGACATTGTCGACGAGCGCGCGGTAGTTGACCTTCTCGGACGGCTTTGCGGCCATGGACGCTTCCCCTATGCGACGATTTCGTGGTGAGCGGCCTGCGACCGCGGCCGCAAGTCAAATGGCCGGTCGCAAAGGTTGTCAACGGCGCATCTGCAGGGGAGAGTTGCATGCTGTGGCCGTGCCGCAAGCTCGACGAGCCGCGCCGATGAAGTCGGTCAGCTCGTCCCAGTCGAGCAACCCGCGAATCGCACCCGCCTTCGGCAACAGGTCGGTCGCGATCACCCGTTGCCGGATCGATTGTCATTCCTCTCTCCTCTCTCCTCTCACACCAGGTCGCGCCTGATCCGCCTGGACCAGCTCCGGTCGATGATGCGGTCCTTGCCCTCATAGGCCTGCAGCGACGCCTCGATCACGAAGGCATCGCGCTCGGCGTGCATCCGGACGTCGGTGCGCGTTCTCAGCTCGAGATCGCCGCGGCCGAACGACCTTTCATTCCAGAGATGGCTGCGGGCCGACAAAGGATCGTCGGGGTGGATCGAGAACGTGCGGCCCATCCGCTCGCCAGCCTCCCAGTCGATCTCGTCGAGCAGATAGGCACCGGCATCGCTCATCCGGTCGTTGGTGAGAATGCCGGATGCGAGATCCCGCTCGATGACCCAGCGCTCGGCCGGCTCGCGCAGACAGGTCTTGACCAGCGGCGGGGAGGTCTCGGCTGGCAGGAAGGGCCTGAGCTCCTGGTCGGCCGGCCGCGGCGGCCGTACGGGAAGCTCCAGGGTGCTGCCACTCGTGAGCACTGTCAGCGTCACCTTCTCCGGGCTCGGCCAGGCGTTGGGCCAATGGCTGGTCGAAAGTGCAAGACGGATGCGGCTGCCTTTGCCGAAATGCTGCCCCATCTCGTTCAGCTGGACGCGGACCTTGTAGCGCTTGCCCGGCTCGAGAGGTTTCAGATCCACATGGCTGTCACGATGGGTGAGGTTCAGCAGGCCGTAGCTGACACGGGTCGCCGCGCCGTCGGCAAGCACCTCGCTGAGCACGACCGCCACCATGGCGACAGGCTTGTCGGCTGTGAGCTCGAGATGTGCGATCGGAGCCCCCAGGACATCCATTGGCTCGGAGAGCGGCTCACTGTCGAAGACGAGGGAGCTGCCTGCCTCGATCCGCTGGTCGCCGGCAAGATCGGGCACTTGCCCATAGGGGCACCATTTGCCGGATGCTTCCCCGACGGTCAGCGGTGAGCTGATGCCGAGCTCGGCAGGTTCCGGCACTCCCCCGAGCGTATGCCGTCCGAGCGGCAGCTGCTCGGCTACGATCCGTGGCGAGGGCCAGGCCTCCTCGGCGACCCAGTGTCCAGCTCGCTCCGCGTATTGCGTCCTGGGAGGCGTTGGCTCCTGCATGTAAACCCTGAGCATGGGCTCGGCCATGATGCCCGTGTCCTTGCCCTTCAGCCAATGGTCCCACCAGCGCAGCGTTTCCTGCAGGAATCCGATCTGGGGACCGGGCTTGGCGACGTGGGGGTACTTGTGGGCCCACGGCCCGACCAGACCCTTGCGCGGCCCCTTGTGGCCTGCGAGGAAGCGGAAGACCGCATTCGAGTAGCCGTCGGCCCAGCCGCCGACCATGTAGACGGGGCATTCGATGGCCGAATAGTCCTCGCAGACCGAGCCGTGCCGGTAGAAGGCATCGCGGCGTTGATGGGTGTGCCAATCGAGCAGCCAGAGTGCGTGCTCGCCCATCCGATCGAGCCACATCTCCTTCCAGCGATTGTGCCCGACGAGTGCGGGATCCGGCGGGGTCGCCAGAATCGAGAACATGTTGGTGCCCCAGTTGACCTTGTCGACGAGCAGGCATCCGCCCATGGCGTGGATGTCGTCGGCGTAGCGGTCAACCGTCGAGCAAAGCGATACGACGGCCTGGAGTGCAGGCGGGCGGCGAGCCGCGATCTGCAGCCCGTTGAAGCCGCCCCAGGAGATGCCGATCATGCCGACCGAGCCCGAGCACCAGGGCTGGCGCGCGATCCAGGCGATCACCTCGAGACCATCGTCCTGCTCTTGCTTGGAATACTCGTCGGTGAGCACGCCGTCCGAGTCGCCCGTGCCGCGGATGTCGACGCGCACGCCCGCATAGCCGAAGCCCGCATAGTAGGGATGGGTCTGGGCATCACGCTCGGCCGTCCCGTCACGCTTGCGATAGGGCAGATATTCGAGGATGGCCGGAACCGGATGCTGCTCGGCATCGACCGGCAGCCAGATCTGGGCGGCGAGCCTCGTGCCATCAGCGAGCGGAATGAAAAGATCCCGGATGACCTTCGTAGCCCTGGGGAACTCCGTGCGGACAGTCATGAGCGGTCACCCTTGCGCGCCAGGGCGCCTCCCTCCATCGAGCCGCAATTGGATAGCTGCATCAGCACTCGACCTCCCCTTTGTCCGACGGCTGCCTCTCGAGAAACACATCTTGGCATCACCCGTCATGGCCACGGGCGCAGCATCTGTAGCTGAGATCCCGGATCGAAGCCTTCGGCTTTGTCCGGGATGACGGGTGGATGGGTGTGCGCGAGACGTTTCCTCCAACACGCATTCCGGTGTAGCCGGTTGGAGAGCTCACCCGGCTTCCCCGGGACCACACCGACAGGCTATGAAGCGGAGTCCGAGCGTGGTTGACAAGGGCGGCTAGTGTGATGATCGAAAAATTCATCATACCCCGCGGCACGGTCGAGAGCGAATTTCTCAATCTGAATCACACTAGCAAAACATTGATTCTAGTGTCCCTTTTAATTTCGAAGTCCGCTCTCGGGCATGCGGCGAGAACAATGCGGACTTCGAAATTGGGACACTAGCGGAACAGCCGTATCGCGATGCGCGCATGGCCGCGACGTCGCATGAGCAGGAAAGTCGAAGCAGGTGCGGGGTTGAGCGAAGAAACCGGAAGCCGTGTCCGCGTCATTACGCTCGTCGTCGCTTCCGCGCTCTTCATGGAGAACCTCGACGCGACCGTGATCGCCACCTCGCTGCCGGCGATCGCGACCGACCTCCGCGTCGACCCGGTGCTGCTGAAGCTCGCCTTCACCTCCTACCTCGTGGCGCTCGCGATCTTCATCCCGGTGAGCGGCTGGCTGGCGGACAAGCTGGGTGCACGCTCGGTGTTTCGCGTGGCAGTTCTGGTGTTCACGCTGGCCTCGATCGGTTGCGCGGCCGCAGGCGATCTCGCGACCCTCGTCGTTGCGCGATTCCTGCAAGGTCTGGGCGGCGCGATGATGGTGCCAGTCGGGCGCCTGCTGATCCTGCGTGCCGTGCCCAAGCACGAGATCGTGTCGGCGATGGCCTGGCTGACGGTGCCGGCGCTGATGGCACCCGTGCTCGGCCCGCCGATCGGGGGCTTCATCACGACCTACTATCACTGGCGGTGGATCTTCTGGCTGAACGTGCCGATCGGCATCCTCGGCATCGTGCTCGCGACCCGCTATCTGCCGCACGGCGACCGCGAGCCGGTACCCCCACTCGATTGGCTGGGCTTTGCCATCAGCGGGATCGGCCTGTCGGCGCTGGTGTTTGGAGCAACCCTGGTCGGACGTGACGAGCTCGGTCGCGGCGCAGGCCAATGGCTGCTGGCGCTCGGCTTCGGCCTCGGCTGCCTCTACGTGCTGCACGCGCGGCGCAGCCCGCACCCGGTCATCGACCTGCGGCTATTGGCGATCCCGACCTTCCGCGCGTCGATGTTCGGCGGGGCGCTGTTCCGGATCGGCATCGGTGCGATCCCGTTCCTGCTGCCCCTGATGCTCCAGCTCGGTTTCGGGCTGACGGCCTTCGCCTCTGGCTCGCTCACCTTCGTCGCGGCGGCTGGCGCACTGGTGATGAAGCTGACGGCGGCGCCGATCCTGCGCCGGTTCGGCTTCAGGCGGGTGCTGGTTGCGAATGCGTTGCTCAGCGCGCTTCTGCTCGGCGCGACCGCGCTGTTCACGGCGGCGACCCCGCATCTGGTGATCATGCTGGTGCTGCTGACCGGCGGGTTCTTCCGGTCGCTGCAGTTCACCAGCCTGAATGCGCTCGCCATTGCCGACATCGATCAGGGCGGGCTCAGCC
>JANPDA010000410.1:0-1626 GCA_031431235.1 Hyphomicrobiaceae bacterium | reverse complement strand
GGCAGCTGGCTGCCGGTGGAGTTGGTCGGCCTTGCGGCGACACTCGATTTGCCGACGCTCGGTGCCGTCATCGGTCTGGCGGACATCTACCGCTGGACGCCGGTCGGCGAGGGGAAACGGTAACGCGAGCTGCTGCTCGAGACCGGTCCGTCTGGATGGACAGCGACGCTGCCGTCTGCGGCAGCAGCGTGCGCCGGCGGTCGCCGAGGAGTGTCAGGCCTCCTGAGATGTGAGGTTGCGACGGTATGCCGTCCGCCACACGACGAAGCCGACGACAGCTCCTGCGACCGCAAGCAAGGCGGCACTCTCAGTCGCTCGTTGCCAGCCATAGGGTGTCAACACGTTGTCAACGACCGTCTGCCCGTTGGCATCGCCGGCCGAGAACTTGCCACTGCCGAGCAGCAGACCGAACCCGTTCGTGCTCAATCCCAGCACCACGACGAACGTCTCGATCGCTCCCAAACCCACAGCCGTGAGCCAACCTCGCAGTCCCAGCACATGCAGGAGAAGCCAGGGGATCGGGGCGCAAACGACCAGACCGAGCACCCATGTGCCAAGGACCGCGATGGCGATGGGAACCAACAGCATCACGGAGGGCATGTGCCCTGCGGAAACCGTTGGCCCGCCGGACGCAACAATGCTCATGACGTACCCAGCAACAGGCCAAAGGAAGATGAGCGCCGTTCCGGTCAATCCTCCGGCCAGTATCCCGAGCGCGGCATGCGGCAGTGAAGTTTGATGACGAGGGGACATAGGTTTTGCCTTTCGGGGAAATGACAGACGATCAAGAGCTCGATCCGGCTTCGGAGCTCGTACCGGGAGATGCCAAGCCAGTGCGCGACTCGATCGCCTGGAACAGCCGCGACCTGCGAAATCGCATCAGCATGAGCATGTTGAAGAAGTGCATCAGGCCGAGGATGACGATCACGAGGCCGATCTTGGTGGAGAGGTATTCGACCGCCTCGACCGGGGTGCCGGGACGCCCGCCGAAACGCAGCGCCAGCGACATGAAGCCGATGTTGATCAGATAGAAGCCGACCAGCAGCAGGTGGTTGATGCTGTCGGCGAGCGTCTCCCGCCCGGAAAAGTTCTCGACGAGAAAGACGCGGCCGTTCGAGTGGAGGCTCGACCCCACCCAGTAGGTGATGCCGAGGCTTGCGGCGACGTAGAGCGCGTAGGTCGCCAGCATGATGGTGTCCTGGTGCAGAAGCATTGCGTGACTCCGATCTCCGTGTTAGATAATGTCGTAATTAGCCAATTGGCTAAAACATTTATGCGCCTGGATAGCTAATTAGTCAACTGGCTAAATGAGGATTTGAGAAATGATCGATGCCGTGTTCGAGGCACTGTCGTCGCAGGTGCGGCGCAAGATCCTCGCCTATCTGTCGGCTTCGAGCCTGACGGCCGGCGAGATCGCGGCCCGCTTCGACATCTCGAAACCTTCGATCTCCAAGCACTTGGCCCTGCTCGAGGCGGCCGGCCTCATCACTGGCGAAAAGAAGGGGCAGTTCATCCACTACGCGCTCGTGCGCGAAAGCCTCGTCAATACGCTGAACGGATATGTGCAGGAGGTCTGTCCCGTCTCGCGCCCGCTGAAACGCGAAAGCGCCGAGCTGGCGAGCCAGC
>JANPDA010000409.1:0-13011 GCA_031431235.1 Hyphomicrobiaceae bacterium | reverse complement strand
GTTCGGCTGAACATGGCGGAGCGTCGGCACTATAGGATGGGGCTTGGCGGCCGTCAACTACGATAGAATGACTGTTTTCCGCGCCCGTAGCTCAGCAGGATAGAGCATCGGTTTCCTAAACCGGGGGTCGCAGGTTCAAATCCTGCCGGGATCGCCAGAAATTACAAGGGTAGTAAATGGGTAGCACCTGACGGTGGTTTGTCCTGTGCGGCAGCGTTGCCATCCGGTTCGATGTGATCGGCATCGATCCCGCACCGCCGCCCCCATCAGCCCCCTTGCCAAACCTCGTGACGTTCCACTTGATCCAGAAGATTGGAAAGTTACGAAGGATGCAGGTCGTGAAAGTCACCTCTGCGGAGTTCATCAAGAACTATGGCCAGCTCGCCGACAAGGCCTTGATCGAGCCGGTCACGATCACCCGCAACGGGCACGAGCGACTGGTTCTGCTCTCGGCGGAAGAGTATCACCGGTTGAAGCATCGCGACCGGCAGGTCTACGAAGCCCATGAGGTCCCCGATCACTTGGCCGAGGCTATTGCCGCATCCGAGCCGCCGCCGGAGTCCGAGGACGTCGAGCGGCAACTCACCAAGCATGCGCGCTGATCGTGGTCGACATACCAGCGCCCCAGGCTGCCCAAGTCATCCGTTATGCCTATCTTTGGGCAGACGAGCACGCCGCCGGACGGGAGGAAGGCGCCAAGGATCGACCTGCGGCCATCGTTGTGACGACGGTGTCGGGGGACGCCCACAACAAGGTCGTTGTCGTTCCGATTACGCACGTGCCCCCCTCGCCCGGCACCGACGCTGTCGAGATGCCAGCCGCCATCAAGCGCCATCTCGGTCTCGATAATGATCGATCCTGGGTCGTCGTCGATGAGATCAACGTCTTTCAGTGGCCAGGACCCGACCTCCGGGCAACCGGCATCCCTGGCACCGAAAGCGTGCTTTATGGTTTCCTGCCGTCCGGGTTCTTTCGCGCCATCCGTGACCGCCTCACCGCCAACATCCGCGCTGGCCGCTTGCGACAGGTTCCTCGCATCGAGTGATGCCAGCGCATACGATCGCCCTCATTCGAGCCACTCCGGACTCGGGATCGCCATGCCACCTCGCGAGGAATTGAGGTCGTGCCCCTCGACCGGCCGCGGTCGCATAGCCATATTGGATGAGCCGAGGGTCATCCAACGAGGCCGAGACCATGCCGCAGAAAACCGCCGATCGCAAAGTGACGAAGTCCGACGCCGAGTGGCGGCGTGAGCTGTCGCCCGAGGCCTATCATGTGGCCCGCAAGCACGGGACGGAGCGGCCCTGGACGAGCCCGCTCAACGGCGAGAAGCGTGCGGGCATGTTCGCTTGCGTCGGCTGCGGCGCCGAGTTGTTCTCCTCCGACCAGAAGTTCGATTCGGGCACCGGCTGGCCGAGCTACTCCGCGCCGGCCGTGGCGGGGGCCGTTGCCGAGCAGGAGGACCGCTCGTTCTTCTCGAGCCGCACCGAGGTGCACTGCGCCAATTGCGAGTCCCATCTGGGGCATGTTTTCCCCGACGGGCCCAAGCCGACCGGCCTGCGCTACTGCATCAACGGCGTCGCCCTGTCGTTCGCGCCGAAGGACGGGCAGAAGTAGGGGTCAGCTTCCCAACCGGTGGGGACGCAGAGCGTTTTGGCGGAAACGGGGACGCTCAAACCTTTAGGTCGGACTGACCCCGGCCTCGTAGTCCGTTTCGTAACCGACGGTGCGGGCGAATTCGCGCGCATGGAAACTCAATCCGACTTGCGGCGGTCGGGTGGGAACGTAGGCGCTCCTCCCCACCCGTCTTCCCGGACGCGCACAGCGCGATCCGGGATCTGGGCCATGGGCGCTGACGATGCCGCGAAGATCCCGGCTCACGCCCCGGAGCAGGAGCTGGCGGAAACGGGCACGCCACTGGCCGGTGCGCGGCCGGGATGACGGGTGGGTCGGGAGTTGTCGGACTTTGCGAAGAGCTCAGTCCGACCTACGGTCCTTTCATAGGGCTCGAGCGATGTGTTGCTCGAGAGGACCCCGAGCCTCAGCCCTTCACGGCCTCGGCCTCGACCTCGAACAACATTTCCGGATTGGCGAGCCCCGAGACGAACAGGAACGTCGTCGCGGCGGCATGGCCCGCCATCACGCGGTCGCGGGTCTCGCGATAGGCTTTGACCGCGTCGCCGCGCGCGCTGCCGGTTGCGCCGGGATCGACGATGAAGATCGTCATCTTGACGATGTCGGTTCGCTCGAAGCCCGCCGCCTCGATCACGCCGAACAGGTTGCGCCAGGACTGGTCCATCTGCGCCTGCAGGCCCTTGGCGAAGGTGCCTTCGAGCGTCATGCCGACCTGGCCCGAGACGACGACGCGCTCGGCGCCGGCGGGGTGAGCGATTGCGTGGGCGTAGCGCGAGGCGGGCTTGGCGACGGTTTTTGGGTGTATGGGACGCAGCATCTGATCCTCCTTCGCAGCATTCGCGGGACGCGGCCGGCTCACGATCCGCCCACCATGTGCCCGGGCCTTTCGTTGCAGACGGCCTCGATCGGCGCACTGCCGTCGGCGCCGGCAACTCCGGGCCGCAATTCGTAGCGCTTGGCGCACACGCTGACCAGTGGCGGGATGCCGGTCGTCTCGAACAGGTCGTGGCCCGCCGCCAAATCCCGCCAGAAAGGCGCCCAGGGGCTCGAGCGGTGGAGGGCGAGGTTCCATTCGCTCAGCCGGAAAGGAAAGGATTGCACCTGGAAGCGCAGCTGGCCCTTGCCGAGCGCAGCCTGCACCAGGCGCCAGATCTCGCCGACCGCCTCGTTGGTCACGGCAAAGCATCCAACCGACGAGCAGCCACCATGCACCATGATGAAGTCGCCGGTGCGGCCATGGGCGCGATCGAGCAGGTTGGGGTAGCCGACGTTGAACGAGCGGTTCCAGCGGCTGCGCGGATTGAGCTGGGATGCCGCAACCGTATAGAAGCCTTCGGGGGATTGGTGGTCGCCGCGCTTTTGCTTGGGGCCGAGCCCGCCCGACCAGCGGCAGACGGGGTACGTCGCGAACAACTCGAAGCGCTGGCCCTTCTGCATCCAGAGCTCGAGCACTGATTCCTGCTTGAAGATCCGCACGAGCACGGGCGCGCCTTCGGACAGGCCCTTGGCGGCGAGGCGCTGATCGAGCCGGGACAGATCGGGCATGCCTGGCATCGGTAGTCCGAGCCGGTAGCGCAAATGGTACTCGCTGCGCCGGGCCTCGGCGCTGGCGATCTCGATCGCGCCACGCAGATCACGGGCCAAGTCGCTCACCAGAGCCGCGGAGACGCCGCCGGCAACGAGCATGAGGAGAGCGAGGATCGGGGTCTTGCGGCGCATCTTTCCTCCCCTCGTGATCGAATCGTTCCCGAGCGACTGGGATCGCTGCTCGTCGCAGGCTCGTCAACCGGGATGGCCAAGATATGGCGGCGACCCCATAGGCGGGCCCGGCCGAGAGCGCTATAGAAGTCGGAGCGAGGACGAGGAGGCGATCATGGCCTATGACGACGGCAACATATTCGCGCGAATCCTGCGCGGCGAGCTGCCGGCCCACAAAGTCTACGAGGATGCCGAGACGCTCGCTTTCTTGGATATCATGCCGCGCGCCGACGGGCATTGCCTGGTCATACCGAAGACGCCGTGCGTCAATGCGCTCGATGCCTCGCCCGCCCAGCTCGCCGCGACCATTGCGACCGTGCAGAGGGTCGCGCGGGCGGCGATGACGGCGTTCGAGGCCGAAGGGATCAAGGTCGAGCAGTACAACGAGGCGCCATCGGGCCAAGTGGTGCTGCATCTGCATTTCCACGTGCTGCCGTGCTGGTCGGGAGTGGTGTTGCGGCCGCCCGGCAAGATGGCCGACGGCGGGGTGCTGGCGCGCCAGGCCGAGCAGCTTCGCCGGGTGCTCGGGACGAATTGAGCCGGGTCGTGAGATCCTTTGGATCGGAGTGTCGCATGCGCATGCTGATTGGCCTGACGGTTCTGCTCGCGATCGCTGGAGCTGGAATCGCGGCGGCGGGTCCAAGCCCGGCCGAGGTGGTGCGGGCGCTCTATCCCGACGGGCTGCCGCAAGACGAGGCGGGCTTGGCGAAGGTGCTCACCGCCGATCTCGCCGCCGCGATCCTCGAGGCGCAATCACCGGCCGCGATCGAGACGAACGGACTGGTGCTCGACTTCGATCCGGTCACCGACAGCCAGGATCCGGCGGTCACCGATGTGGTGGTCGAGACTGTGTCGGAGGCGGGCGGCAAGGCGACAGTCGAGGCCAGGTTCAAGGATTCGGGCCAACTGAAGGAGCTGACCTACGAGCTGGTGGCCGCTGGGGACATATGGCGGATCCGGAACATCACGCGGGCCGAGACCTCGGATGGCGGCTGGGATCTGCGGCTGATCCTCGGCCTGCAATAGAAAAGAGCGCGATTGTGGCAAAGCTCCTCGTCATCGGCGCCTCCAAAGGCATCGGCCTCGAAACCGTCAAGCGGGCGCTGGAGGCGGGCCACGCCGTGCGTGCGCTCGCGCGCAGTGCGGTGGTGATCGAGGCTGACAATCCACGCCTGGAGCGGATTGCGGCGAGTGCGCTCGATCGGGCGGCGGTCGAGCGGGCGGTCGAGGGCGTCGACGCGGTGCTGATGACGCTGGGGACGACGAAATTGCTGTCACCGGGGCGCTTGTTCTCGGATGCGACCCGCATCGTCATCGACGTCATGCGGGCGAAGGGCGTGCGCCGGCTGATCGTGGTCACGGGGCTCGGCGCGGGCGACAGCCGCGGCCATGGCGGGGCGCTCTACGACTGGGTGTTCTTTCCGTTGCTGCTGTCGCGCGTCTACGCCGACAAGGACGTGCAGGAGCAGATGGTCAAGGCCTCGGGCCTCGACTGGACCATCGTGCGGCCGGGGCTGTTGAACAACGGACGGCTGACCCGGCAGTACCGGGCGCTGGGCGAGCCCGAGGATTGGACCGCCGGCTCGATCAGCCGGGCCGATGTCGCGGATTTTCTCATTGGCCAGATCGACAGCCCGGAGTGGGTGGGGCGGACGCCGCTGCTGATCCGGTAGGGGTGTGGTGGCTCGCGCGGGCACGACTTTGCGCATGTCCTGCCCTGGAGTCGAGGCGGGCTAGCCCGGCGGGGCGCTGTTCATCGGGCTAGAAATCTGGCAGGATCGAGCCATGACAACGATCACACTCGAACAAGCCCAACAGGATCTCCCTCTCCTCGTGAAGCGCGCGCTTGCCGGGGAGGAAATCGTGATCGAGGCGGAGGACAAGCTCGTGCGGCTGTTGCTCCGCCCGGTCGAGCCATGCTTCGACGAGGCGACCGCACGCCGCCGCGGCTACGGCTCCATGCAGGGTCGGTTCGAGGTCACCGATGCCTTTTTCGAGCCGCTGCCCGAGGCTGAGCTGAAATTCTGGGAGGGGCGGGGCGAGGAGTGAAAGTCCTGCTCGATACACACGCATTGCTCTGGTGGGTGCTCGGCAACCCACGGCTATCCACTGCCGCGACGACGGTCCTCGGTGGCGCCGACACGACCATCGTCGTGAGCGCCGTTTCCGGTCACGAGATCTCCACCTAGTGGTCCGACTCAGACGCTTCGATCCCTCAGCGTCTGCCCGGCCCACCAGGCAAGCCTTTGTTTTGTGGTTCGATTTTCCAACTCGACACCAACTTCGTCGGTATCGAGCGATTGGATCGAACCACTAGCACCGCCTGGGCAAGCTTGCGGTCCCCGCCCGTCTCGCCGAGCATCTCGATCAGTAATATTGTAGGTTGGGTTAGTGCGGCCACAGCTTCGGCAGCTCTCTCGAAGAATAACCTCCGCGCGTAACCCAACATCCCCGGCACATGCATTGTTGGGTTACGCACGGAACGAGCACCGCGCAAAGCATTGGCCGGGTTGGCCGCGCTAACCCAACCTACCAAGGCGGAATCGTAAGCTGGCGCTGAGACCGGCCAACGGCCGGACGAAGCCCAGCCCCAAGACGGCGGTTGGGAGTGCTGGACTTGCATCGAGCCGAATGGTGTGATTGCGGATCAATTGTGCATGGGGTCGTCGGATTGTGAGCCGGAGCCGAACTATAGCGCAGAGCCGTTTCGCAGTAAGCACATGCGTTAACGCAACAACAGATTTAAATCGCCGCGTTTCCGAAAGGCGGCTTCCAATAGAAGGCGACTTCCAAGCCGGGCCTCGGATGCTCCGCCATGTAACGCTCGATTTGTTTGCCGTAGCGGTCAGCGTATTCGTGCAGCGAGTCGTCAAAATTGACGACGAGGTAGGCGAGTTTGACCACAGTGGGATCAGCGTTGAACCCCAGCATCTGTGCCTGCGCCCGTGCCAGATCGGATGAAAGTTTGGCGAAGAAGCCAGCTTCCAATTCATCGGTTACACGGCCTACGCCACCCGAAACTCTGCGGTGCGCCTCCACGTCGGAAACGTTGATGGTCTTGACTTCGCACAGCGCACTCCGGGGACCGTTTCCCGCCTCCAAGTCTGGCGTCATGCGTCCTCGAATGGGTTCAATGAAACGAACAGTCTCGTATCCAGCACGCTTCATGTGGTTGTACGCCTTTGCCTGATTGAGCTTGTCGAACAGCGGCGTCCAGCCGCGTTTTTCATCTCTGACGAGAAGAAGTGGTTTCACTTCCGATTTCAGACAAGCCCACGCGGCCGCATCGAGGCCCGCGAGGTCTTGTTCAAGGTCGCGGTAGTGCCGAAACCTCAGCGGGCATTCCGAAAGTCTCTTATCGACGGTTTGGAAATAGGCATTCGCAGGGATCGGATCGGGAAGCAGGTCCCGAAGCTCATAGATGCGGGGAAGTTCGCTTCGGTACACGGGGTCTTTCCTTCATCGGTCGAAAATAGCACCAGCAATAAGCAGTACACCAAGACACACGATAATACAAAATGTCAGACTTGAGTAATTTCTGCCGTCAGGCGGCCGTCTTCCGCATGAGTGCTCCTGGCCCCCAGCCTCCATCCTCACCTGCTCCAACAATCCTATCCCCGCCCCTCCATTCCGCACCATACTCCCCCTTATCGCCAGCCTGGAAGCGGACGCATCGCGTTCCGATCGCGGGTTTGGGTTGGCGACGGTGGCGGTCGGGAGTGCGGGGGCGTGGGCCGACAGGCCTGCGAACGGACCCTCAGTGCCCGATAGGCTTCATGGGTGTGCCCTCCGGGACGGGCGGCGGCAACGCCGTTGCAGTCTGGATGCCGAAGCGGCTAGGCGGTCCGGCGGAAACGTCTGACCCTGAAGAGCAGACCCGAGGCCGTAAATCGCCATGACGCGGGCGCCGCAGGGCTGCCTACACAAAATCCACGCAGCGCTTCGGCGCCCGCGTCCCGCTTCAGTTTCAACCTTCGCGCGCTCGATGGCGCGGCGAGACCAGGAGCCATGACCGTTTGACCGACGACACCATGCCCGAGCGGCGCCCGCTCGACCATCCCGAGACCCGCGCGCGGCTTGCGGCCATCCGAGCGCTGATCCTCGATCGGATCGCGAAGCTCCCCGCCGAGGAAGGGGCATCGGTATGCAAAGCGGTCGACGAAACCCGAGAAGCCTTCCGCCTGCGCCTCGCCGCGATGTTCCGGGAATGGCGGCTCGCGCTCCAGTGCGGCGCGCCGTCTGGTTGCCGCTTCCGCTCCTGCCGCCGTTCCAAACGTTGCCGCCAGCGTGCCGCGCTCGATCTGCCAGAGCCGGGAGAGCAATCCACGCCAAAAAGTCACGCGACCGTTTCCCCCGCTTCGAGCGAAGCTGCAAGCTCGAGCACGACGCGGTTGAGCAGTGTCAGGCCGAGAGCGGTCGGGGCGATCCGGCTCGGGCCGTCGCGCGTAACGAGCCGATCGCGCACCAGCCGGTCGATCGCGCGGGGAAGCACCCTCGTTCCGGTCTCGCGCGTCAGGCGGTCGAGATCGAAGCCTTCCTTCAGCCGCAGGCCCATCAGCAGCATCTCGTCGGCGCGCTCGGCCGCGTCGAGCCGCTTTGCCTCGATCAGCCCGTGGCCCTGGCGCTCGACCGCGGCGAGCCAGCGTTCTGGCGAGCGCTCGGTCGCGGTGGCGATCCTTCCGGCTCCCTCGACCGGCAGCCGGCCATGGGCGCCGGGGCCGACGCCGGCATAGCCGCCATAGCGCCAGTAGACGAGATTGTGCCGGCATTCCTGCCCCGGCCGGGCGTGGTTGGAGACCTCGTAGGCGGGCAGGCCGGCCGCCGTGCAGAGGGCGTTGGTCAGCTCATAGAGCGCGCTCGCCTGCTCGTCGGGCGGCGTGCGCAGGCGGCCGCTGGCATGGAGCGCGGCGAACGGCGTGCCCTCCTCGATCGTCAGCTGATAGAGCGAGAGGTGGGTTGCGCCGATGGCGAGAGCCTCGCCGAGCTCGGCCTCCCAATCGCGCTCGCTCTGGCCGGGACGCGCGTAGATCAGATCGAAGGAGACGCGCTCGAAGGTCGAGAACGCGATTGCGAGCGCCGCGCGTGCTTCCGCGACGCTGTGCAGCCGACCCAGCGCCTTCAGGTCGGCGTCGTCGAGCGCCTGCACGCCAAGCGACGCCCGATTGACGCCCGCCGCCCGGTAGCCGGCAAAGCGTGCGGCTTCGACGCTGCCGGGATTGGCTTCGAGCGTGATCTCGACGCCCTGCTCGAGCGGCCACAGCCGGGAAATCTCATCCAGGATGGCCCCGACCGTGCCGGGCGCCATCAGCGAGGGCGTGCCGCCGCCGAAGAAGATCGAGCGGACGCGGTTGCCGGGCGCGATCGCCTGCATGTGGCGCAGCTCGGTGAGCAAGGCCGCGAGGAAGCGGGCCTCGTCGATGCCGCCGTGGCGGACATGGCTGTTGAAGTCGCAATAGGGGCATTTGGAGGTGCAGAACGGCCAATGCACATAGATGCCGAAGCCGGGATCGGCGGGGAGGAGCCGGCTCGTGGAGATTGCAGCGCTCATCATATCCGCCAGCCGGAATGCAGTGCCGCGATGCCGCCCGTCAGGTTGCGGACCTGCACGCGCTCGAAGCCCGCCGCCCGCACCATGGCCGCGAACTCCGCTTGCGCCGGGAAGCGGCGGATGCTCTCGACCAGATAGCGGTAGGAATCGGCTTCGCCCGTCGCCAGGCGAGCGAGGCGTGGAATGACGTGGAACGACCAGGCATCGTAGAGGCGATCGAGCCCGGGCACGTCGACCGCGGAGAACTCCAGGCACAGGAAGCGCCCGCCCGGCTTCAGCACGCGGTAGGCTTCGCCGAGCGCCCGGTCGATGTGGGTGACGTTGCGGATGCCGAAGGCGATGGTGTAGGCCTCGAAGATGCGCGCGGGAAAGGGCAGTGCCTCGGCGTTGGCCTGCACGAAGGAAATCCGCGGGCCTTGCGGCAGTCGCTCCGCGCGCCTGCGGCCGGCCGCCAGCATTTCCCCCGAGATATCGCAAAGGACGGCACGCGCCTCAGGCCCGGCGGCGCGCATCACCCGGCCCGCCACGTCGCCGGTGCCGCCGGCGACGTCGATCAGCCGATAGGCCCTGGAGCCGCGCGGCGGCGCCAGCCAATTGACGAGATCGTCCTTCCACAGCCGATGCAGCCCGCCCGACATCAAGTCGTTCATCAGGTCGTAGCGGTCGGCGACGCGGGCGAACACCTCGTTGACGAGGCCCTGGCGCTCGTCGTCGCGCACAGTTTTGTAGCCGAATGTGGTCTCGCTCATGGGCGCGCACGATAGCGCAAGGCGACAGGGGAGGCTATGGTCCAGCACGCACGAGCAGAGCGGGGACAGTCATGGCGAAATCGATCGATCTGATCCGGCATGGGCAGTCGACTTTCAACGCCCATTGGGCAGCGACGGCTGAGGATCCGCTGCATTTCGATGCGCGGCTTTCCACGCTCGGTGAAACTGAGGTCGCCGAGCGTGCCAAGGCTCTCCGGGACGAGCGCTACGACCTGATCGTGACGTCGCCACTGACGCGGGCGATCCAGACCGCGCTCGGCGTATTCGAGGCCCATTTGGGTCGCACGCCCGTGCTGGTCGAGGCGTTGCACCGCGAGCAAGTCGAGCAGAGCTGCGATGTCGGGCGGCCGGCGTCGGTGCTGGCAGGCGAGTTCAGCGGCCTCGGGTTCGAGCATTTGCCCGAGGAGTGGTGGCCGAACGGGGGGGAGATCGACCTGATCGGTGTGCCGGTCGAGCCGTTGTCGCACTGCCTCGAGCGGGTCGCGGCGTTCCGCAGCTGGCTGCGCAAGCGGCCCGAGCAGCGGATTGCGGTCGTGGGCCACGGCACGTTCTTTTTCCATCTCGCCTGTCGCGACCTCGCGAACTGCGAGATGATGCCGTTCAGGCCGTGAGATCATGCCCGAGTTGCCCGAGGTCGAGACGGTGGTGCGCGGGCTCGCGCCTGTGATGGAATCGGCGCGCTTTACGCGGGTCGAGCAGCGGCGGCCGGATCTGCGATTTCCCTTGCCGGAGCGGTTCGCCGAGCGGCTGCGCGGGCGGCGCATCGAGCGGCTGGGGCGCAGGGCGAAATACATCCTCGCCCACCTCGACGGCGAGGAGGTGCTCGCCATTCACCTCGGCATGAGCGGGCGCATCACGATCGGGGGGATGGACCAGCTGGCGCGATTGACGCATGGCGCTGGTGGCGATCCGGCCCACGATCATGTGGTGTTCCATCTATCGAACGGAGCTGTCGTCACCTTCAACGATGCCCGGCGCTTCGGCTACATGGATCTCGTCGCTGCCGATGAGCTCGCCACCCACAAGCTGTTCCGCGATCTCGGCGTCGAGCCGCTGTCGAACGATTTCCATGCCGTGTTCCTGGCGGAAGCGGCGTCGCGGCGACTGACCGACCGCAAGGCCTTCGTACTCGACCAGAAGGTGATCGCAGGGCTCGGCAACATCTATGTTTGCGAGGCGCTCCACCGCGCCCGCCTCGATCCCCTGCGTGCCGCCAGCACGCTCGCCGATCGCAAGGGCCGGCCGCTGCCGCGCACGGAAGCCCTCGTCCAGGCGATCCGCGAGATCCTGAGCGAGGCGATCGCGGCGGGAGGATCGTCCTTGCGGGATTACCGCCAGGCGTCGGGCGAGCTGGGCTACTTCCAGAAATCCCATGCCGTCTACGATCGCGAGGGCGAGGGCTGCCTCCGGCCGGGCTGCCGCGGCATCATCCGCCGTCACGTCCAGAGCGGCCGCTCGACCTTCTATTGCCCCAATTGCCAGAGGTAGGGAAACCGCGCTGCGCTCAACCATTCCCCGCCAGCAGCTCGCCCGCGAGGCCCTTGCGGATCAGCTCGCGGGTTCCCGCGATGCCGTAGAGCTCGATGAAGGACCCAAAGCGCGGCCCCTGCTTCTCGCCGAGCAGCACCTCGTAGATGGCGCCGAACCAGGCGCGTAGATTTTCGGCGAAGCCGTGGGACTTGCCGACCTCGTAGACGATCGTCTGCAGATCCTCGCCGCTCGTGCCTTTGGCAACCTTGGCGAGCTCGGCGTCGAGGGCTGCAAGTGCAGTGCGTTCCGTTTCGGTCGGCGCGCGGAATTGCTTTGCCGGCTTCACGAAATCGATGAAATAACGGATCGCGTAGCCGGCCAGATGGTCGAGCGCGGGGTACTTCTCCGGCGTCGCATCGGGCGCATAGACGCGGATGAAGCCCCAGAGCACGGACTTGTCCTCGGTGTTGGAGGCGCTCGCGAGGTTCAACAGCAAGTTGAGCGAGATCGGCAGCTCGGCCCTTGGCGGACGGCCGCCATGGATGTGCCAGAGCGGGTTCATCAGGCGCTGGCCTGCGTTCTCGGTCGTGAACTTGGCATTGAACGTCAGATAGTCATCGACCGTGCGCGGGATCACATCGAAGAACAGCCGCTTGGCGGCCCTGGGCTTCTGGAACATGAATAGCGCCAGGCTCTCCGGACTCGCGTACTTCAGCCACTCGTCGATGGTGAGGCCATTGCCCTTCGACTTCGAGATTTTCTGACCCTTGTCGTCGAGGAATAGCTCGTAGTTGAACCCATCGGGCGGTGGGGTGCCGAGCACACGGCAGATCGCGCCCGACAGCTTCATCCCCTCGATGTGGTCCTTGCCCGCCATCTCGTAGTCGACGCCGATCGCTGCCCACCGCATACCCCAGTCGGGTTTCCACTGCAGCTTGCAGCGCCCGTCCGTCACCGGCGTCTCGTGGCGCTTGCCTGTTGCCGGGTCCTGCCAGACGACGGTGCCCGCATCGGGCCGGTGCTCCTCGATCGTCACCTGCATGACGGCTCCGGTCTGGGGGTGCAGCGGCAGGAAGGGCGAATAGGTCTGCGCCCGCTCCTCGCGCAGCGACGGCAGCATGATGTCCATGATCGCCTGGTAGTTCTTCAATGCGTCCAGCAGCTTTGCATTGAAGAACCCCGAGCGGTAGCACTCGGTCGAGGACATGAACTCGTAGTCGAAATGAAACGTATCGAGGAAGCGGCGCAGCATGGCGTTGTTGTGGTGGCCGAAGCTCTCATGCGTGCCGAACGGGTCGGGCACGCTCGTCAGCGGCTGCTGCATGTACTGCTTCAGAAGCTCGCGCTGGGGCACGTTCTCTGGCACCTTGCGCATGCCGTCCATGTCGTCGGAAAAGCAGATGAGCCGGGTCGGGATCTGGTCGGCGGTCAAGAGCCGGAAGGCGTTCCTGACCATGGTCGTGCGCGCGACCTCGCCGAACGTGCCGATGTGCGGCAGGCCAGAGGGCCCATAGCCCGTTTCGAACACGATGGTCTTGGGTGTCTTCGGCTCAGCTCCCGGATTGGCGATGCCGACGCGCGCAAGCAGCTTGCGTGCTTCCTCGAACGGCCAGGCGTTCGATACCCAGGCCGGCTCGACGAGAGCAGGATCGAGCACGAAGGCGTTCGGCCGATTGGACGCGGTGGGAGCATTGGAAGCGGTCATCGGGTCGTGCGTCCTGGTGCATGGGCGGGGTCACTCCCCCTTTTACGCGGCATTGTTGCGCCATGGCGCCCCCCGGCAAAGGGGGCTGGCCCCAAAAATTTACCCCCAATAAAAGTGCCGAAGAC
>JANPDA010000408.1:0-5306 GCA_031431235.1 Hyphomicrobiaceae bacterium | reverse complement strand
TCGCGCGCCTGGGCCGGGATGCTCTCACGCCCCTAGCGTCGACCGCGCTTTGCGCCCGCCCATGTGCTCTTTGCGGCCCACGGCAAACACCGGCAGCCGCGCACCTATAGGGGCCCCCGACCCAGAGCCCTGAATGGCTCGCCTTGCAGCCTGCCGGCTATGACGCGAGCTGCTTGCGCCCGATCCCCTCGCGCGGCAGCTTGATCGCGTGCTTGGCGCGGATCTGCTGATCGACCGCGTCGCTGATATGCTTGGGGAAATGGGTCGAGAGCAGGTCGCGTTTCTTCTCGATCGCGACCTTCACGATATCGGGCTTGCCGACCTCGACCCACTCCTTGGGCGAAAGCCGATTGCCGATCACGGGATAGATGTAGTCGCGCTGCATCAGCGCGAGCGTCTGGGGATGGCCCAGATAGTGGCCCGGCCCGTTGAGGCAAACCTCGCGAATGGTCTCGACCGACAGCGTCTCGTCGTTGACCTCGATGCCGCGCACGCAGCGCTGCGCCATGCCGAGAATATCGTTGTCGATGATCAGGCTCTCATGGCTGAAGCCGAGCAGAGAGGCGTGCATGCCGGCGGACTCGTAGACGAGATTGAGACCGGCGAGGCCCGCGAGCACGGTGGTGATGCCCTTCTCGTAGCCAGCCTGGATGTCGGGCTCCTTGGAGTCGGCCATGCCGGCAGCCGACCCGCCCGGCAGATCGTAGAAATGCGCCATCTGCGCGCAGGCAGCCGTCAGCAGCGCCTGCTCGCCCGAGCCTCCCGACATCGCGCCCGAGCGCAAGTCGGACACGAACGGCCAGGTGCCGAAGATCGCCGGGTGGCCGGGCTTCAGCGCGTTGACATAGACGAGACCGCACAGACATTCCGCGGTTGCCTGCACCACCGCGCCCGCGATCGCGGCCGGCGCGGTCGCGCCCGCCTGGCCTGCCGAGAGTAGCAACACCGGCATGCCGCCACGGACCGCCACCTCGAGGCAGCGGCAGGCGTCCTCGGCGAACTTCATCGGCGGCACGACGAAGCAGTTCGACTGCGATACGAACGGCCGCGCGCGCCATTTCTCCTCGCTGCCGGCAACCAGATGCAGGATATCGAGGCATTCCTGCGTATGCTCCGGCATCACCATGGACGTGCCGACATGCTTGGTGGTGCCCATCAGGCATGCATACAAGGTGTTGATGTCCATATCGCGCGGATCCTCCATGTCGCGGGGGACCATGGAGCGCTGATAGAAGTGGATGTTGTCGAGCGCATCGACGATGCGGGCGGCGTCATAGAGGTCCTGCAGCAGCGATTCGCGATAGTGCCGCTTCTCCAGGTCGATCACGTGAACGGCGGCGCCCGCCGTACCGTAATAGACCTTCTTGCCACTGGGCTCCATGTCGAAGCGTGGATCCTGGCCAAACAGCACGAAATGGCGGGCGGCCTTGGCAACCGTGTCCTCCACGAGAGCGCGGGGAAAGCGCAGCCGCTTGCCGTCCCAGGTCGCGCCAAGCTTGGTGCACGCTTCGACGCAGGAGGGGATCGCCTGGCCGAACCCGACCTCCTCGAGCAATTGCAGCGCCGACTCGTGAATGCGGCGTACGTCGTGATCCGTCAGCGGCGCAAACCTGCCGCCGACGAGACCGGGGCGGACTGGCCGGATATCGTCGGCGAGCGGCTGGGAGCGAAGCTCGCGTCGCGCCGCACGGCCGCCGGAGCGCCGGCTCTTGTGATCTTCGCCCACGGACATGACGATCTCCTTCGGCCGGCCTGTGATTCTGCCAATACGGATGTTGGCGATACCATGCGGCCTCGGCCGGCACATGGCTCAAATTCGACGCCACGCTGGCGTCCATGTCGTATTCAGCACCGCCCGAGTCCGATGCAGCAGCGGTTGGGCAGGGAGCTCACGGTTGCTCAATAGACTTGCAGCGGGAAATAGCGGAGATAGAGCTCCTCCAGCCGGCCGGCATTGCGGATCTTCACCAGAGCCTTGTCGATCTCGGTCTTGAGCTGGGCATCGCCTTTACGCACGGCAACCCCGATGCCATCGCCGAAATAACGCTCGTCGTTGAATGGACCGCCGCGAAACTCGCAGCAGCCGGCCGAAAGCGTGCCACTCAGCCAGAACATCAGGCTGTGGGCATCGCCGAACAGCACCTCGATCCCGCCCTGCTGCAAACCCTCGCGGGCGGCTTCCTCGGTCTCGAACGGGGTCACCTGCGTATCGGGAAAGAAGGCGGCGAGATAGGCCTCGTGCGCCGATCCCTTGACGACGCCGACCCGCCGGCTTTCGAGCCCCTCAGGGCTGACGTCGCGCTTGGGAGCATCCTTGCGCGCGACGAACCGGGCGGGCATCGTATAGTAGCGCTCGGAAAAATCAGCCTCGGCGAGAGTATGCGGCGTGATGGCGATCGAGGCGATCACGGCATCCGCCTCGCCACGAGCGAGCGTCGGCAGCAAGGCCTCCCATCCGGCGGTGCGGATGTCGCAACTCACCACCAGCTCCTGGCAAACCGCGCGGGCCACATCGACATTGAACCCGGTGAGAACGCCTTCCTCGTCGAGATAGTTGAACGGGGGATAGTCGCTGTCGGTCAGGAACCTGAGGATCGTGCGAGCCGGCTGAGCGTCTTCGGGCGCCGGCTTTTCCTCGGCGACAGTCGGTTGGGTCGCGCCCAGGACGACGGCGAGCATCAGCATTGTCGTCAAGGGCCAGCGCATGGATCCTCCCTCTCGCCTCCTGCCAACGGCCCCCAGTGTTCTGACTCATTCATTCGGTACCCCAAATGAATGGCCAGGCCACTAGGCAACTCTTTGCTTGTGTTCCCTCTTTCCATTCACTGATCCAGCTTCGCCGGCATCGAATGAATGGGACGGACCACTAGGTATTCACCCGATTGCCGGCGAGACCCCTGCTCTTTACCGTCCCGACATAGATACTGCCAACCGGGTCACACAACCAGTCCCAAGGACAATGGCGAATTCGGGGAGCCATGGCGACCGGAATCCGATGCCACGCCCGCGACCGGCGGGCGACGGCGGGGATGTCGCACGTCCCGCCCGGCCAGCCCTTCAGGATTTCGCCTTCCTGCTCGAAATCGTGCCCGATGCCGCGGCGATCACCGGCGCGATCGAGCGTGCAGACCTGCTGGGGGTCATGCCCCAGGATGTACTGCTCGCGGAACGACACTTGTCGCCCGAGAGCTATGTAGAGGCCCTCGCCAGGAGCCTCCGCGTGCCGGCGCATCTCAGAGGCGCGACCTCCGGCATCGAGCCACTGCCGGACCAGCCGATCGCGACGCCGCGGCTCGCGAGATGCCCGGGCGTCGTGTCGAAAGAAGCAGGACATGTCGTGCTCGATGGCACCGCTCTGGCGCCCGCGCAACTCCGGAGCATCGTCGCGACCGCCAGGGCTGGCGGCACCCGGGTCGCGCTCGCCAGCCCCACGGCCCTGCGCGAGGCCGTGCTGCGGGTGCGCGGAGCCGATATTGCCCACCGATCGATCGAGGCGCTGCGGCGCAAGGCGCCGGACCTGTCGGCGGCATCGCAAGCAAATCTCGCGCAAACCGTGACCCTGACCGTGCTCGCTGGCCTTGCTGCGGGTGGGCTCGCCTTTGCGCCCGATGCCGCAACGCCGCTGTTGCTGGCGCTGATATCGCTACCGTTCGTGGCGGTGGTCGCCGTGCGGCTCGCCGCGCTCGCCGTCGCGGCAGGCTGCCGGCTCGACGACAGGCGCGAGACCGGGCGCAGTGACGCCGAGCTCCCGGTCTATACGCTGCTGGTTCCGCTGTTTCGCGAGGCGCGCGTGCTGCCGGACCTGGTGCGTGCGCTCAACCGCCTCGACTACCCGCGCGAGAAGCTCGATATCAAGCTCATCCTGGAGGAAGCGGACGCCGGGACGCGCGCGGCGGCCGAAGGGCTGCGGCTCGGTCCCCCCTTCGACGTGATCGTCGTACCCGACCGGCTGCCGCGCACCAAGCCCAAGGCACTCAATTTCGCGCTCGCGTTTGCCCGTGGCTCGCTCATCGCGGTATTCGACGCCGAGGACATTCCAGACCCGAGCCAGCTTCGCGAGGCGATCGCGGCTTTCGACGCCGGCAGACCGGAGCTCGCTTGCGTGCAGGCGCGGCTCTCGATCGACAATGCGGGTGACGGCTTTCTGGCGCGCCAATTCGCGATCGAGTACGCGGCGCTGTTCGAAGGGCTGCTGCCGGCACTGGTCCGGATGGGCGTGCCGATCCCCCTCGGGGGCACGTCGAACCATTTCCGCACGGCGCTGTTGCGCCAGGCCGGCGCCTGGGACGCCTGGAATGTCACCGAGGATGCCGACCTCGGCATCCGCCTCGCACGCTTCGGCCTCGAGACCTGCGTCATCGGCTCGACCACGTCGGAGGAAGCCCCGTTCCGGTTCGGCGCATGGCTGCGTCAGCGCACGCGATGGCTGAAGGGCTGGATGCAGACGGCGATCGTCCATACCCGCCACCCGGTCACGGCGATGCGGGAAACCGGCGTGCTGCGCGCGCTCGCCATCGCGACCGTGATGGGCGGCATCATCCTGTCGGCGCTCGTCCATCCCCTGTTCGCGGCGATCCTGATCGCCGGGGCCATCGAAGGTGCGCCGCTGGGCGTGCCAGGGTCGCTCGCCGGCCACGCCCTGTGGTGGGTCGCGCTCGCCAATCTCACGGCCGGCTATGCGTCGAGCATGGCGCTCGCGTTGCTGGTGCTGGTGCGCCGGCGCTCCTGGCGGCTCATCCCGCATGTGCTGCTGGTGCCGCTCTACTGGCAGCTGATCTCGCTCGCCGCCTACCGTGCGCTCTGGCAGCTCTGGCGCCAGCCGCATCTGTGGGAGAAGACCGAGCACGGGCTGGGACGGAGGACGGTCGTCCAGGAGCCGCGAGGGCCACAGGCCGCCAGGCGAAGCGGCTAGGGCAGCTCATAGCGAATCCCAATCCGGAAGTCGTTGCCGACGACTGCCGCGATATCGGGTCGCGACATGCTAACTTGGTTGGCGAAGTCCCTTCCCCGCTGGCGATAGCGCCCCATCGAACCTCCGCCGAGACGTCCGTGCGCCAATGACGGGACAGCCGCGTCCCGACGGCGCCTTCGATGGTCCAGCCGGGCGACAGGTCCGGGCGAACCCACTCGACGTCCCTTGGAAGGTCGGTATGTCGAGTAATCTCCGGCGCGAAATAGCTGGACGCACCGGCTTGGCCGCGAACGTACCATCGAGCGAGGCGTTCCTCTTGTTGGAGTGAGCCTCGAACGTCTAACGTTCCGAGCCAAGAATATCGTGATACGGCGCGCATCCCGTGTAGATGCAT
>JANPDA010000407.1:0-9634 GCA_031431235.1 Hyphomicrobiaceae bacterium | reverse complement strand
CTCGATAGAGGCCGATAAAAAGCCTCGACGGTGACTGCCGGCCGACGGGGTGCGCGCCGGCTGGCGTACTGCGAATAGAACGGGCGCTTCCGATAATATTTCGGCCAGTACGTGTCGATGCTGAAGACGACCGCAGGCAACCTCACACGAAGCGCGAAATCCTGAACCGGCATATAGCGGCCGGCGGTGTAGGCCCGAAGATAACGGGCGAGGACCCAGCCGCGCGAGCCTCTGTAACCGATATCGCACCATCGGTAGGATTTGATACAGCCGAAAATAGTGACGTACGACCGCGCCGGCACCTTGGTGACCACGGGATAGTCGGTGCTCGGACCGGCACGCTGATTCACCTTAGAGGTCACGTACGCATTGGGTTGTGCCGCACCAGCTTTGCCGGAGAACGCCGCCGGGAAGAAGAACACCGACAGCGCAACTGTCACAGCGACTAGGGTGGCCCTGAATATGCACATACTGACTCCTCGTCACCAGTTTTCTGCCAACTGCACGACGTTGCAGGAGGCAGCGTGAAGACTTGGAAACGACACCATGAACAGCCCTTCAGCGCGACGCTCGGCCGCACGCTGTCGAAGGCTATCCCACCTTGCAGCGGGTTCGCTCCCACGACGGGAAACGTTCGTGTAAGGAATCTAATTCAGCTCGGTCAAACGCAGCACTCCTACTCAGAACGGCGTCGTTTCGGGCGCGGCTTGCTCTTTGGCTTCGCCGGTGTCGGCTCGTGCCTGCAGATGCCACGGTGTCGCTCTTACCATATCAACGTCGCCGGCACACAGCGGTTCCGTTGCCTTGATCCTTCCCGAGCCCCGGCATCGGCGAGTTCGCCGCAGACTGCTCGATGCATTTGAGGGTCGCACCGCTGTCGAGTGTAATAGTTAAGTAAAAGTCCGGACAATAAGAGATTAACTCATTGGACGATAGAGTTTCCGCCGCCACAATTTAGGTGGATCGAATTCTGCCGAGGTAGCTCAGCTTGCATTCGTTGCAGATGTTTCGGCGGGCCGGACCGATACCTTCATCGCGGGCGGGCTCATCTATTGTTAATTGCTCTATTATTGCACAACTTCTTCAATAGATACTCATGATAAGCCGTAACAGCCACAGCGAACGGTTGCCTGTGGTCGAACCGAACGTGGGTAAGTGAGGTCGCTACCAAGTCATCGGTTCCTGCCGGACGGATCAAGCAGATAATGCCACCGTGGTCTGGCTGATAGGTGTTCTGGAACACCGTCTCGCGCGGCGCGACAATCAGGATGAGACGGCGCCTTCAACGCCAAGGCGCGGCTGACCGAAGCCGAGAGCATGGCTCTTGCGACCCACAAGACGGCAAGTGCGCACCGCGTCTATATCGAAATGGCTTGGGAATTGAAGTGTCAGGCCGCCATGCGGCGGCGTGACTTCGTCGAAAAGGACGTACCAGTTGATTTGGAATTCCGCTGAGTTTTCGTTTCGGAATTGGCCTCTCTATCAATCTACGTAGGAACCGCAGAAAATGACTATACATCAAGGACTTAAGGTGTGTGGTGGGCGCAGCAGGGCTCGAACCTGCGACCCGCTGATTAAGAGTCAGCTGCTCTACCAACTGAGCTATGCGCCCCGACCTGCAAACGGCGAGAGGCCCGCGCGGGCCTCCCGGGGCAATCGTGTAGCATCGGCGCATGATCCTGTCCAGGGCTTTACCGCGGGATCCAAGGCGCCGCCGGGCGACCAGTCTTGCCCACCATGACGGCTCGCCATGCAGGAAAATGCAGGCTGGGGCGGCGCTTGCCCTTGACGCCGGCCAGCCGAAGCGCAACCGTGCCGGAGGATTCATTGCTGCGAGGAGCCACTATGGAACAGGTGAAATTCCGCCAGATGAAAGATGGCGATGTCGAGGATTATTCCTTCCTCAACGCCCATGAGAGGGAGTTCGCGGCCAAGACCGGCGATCGTCTGCTCGGCGCCCTCGTCAGCCTCGACGAGAGCCTCTCGGGCTACAAGATCACGCGCTTGGGCCATTCACTGCAGGCAGCGACGCGGGCCTGGCGTGACGGGGCTGACGCCGACTGGCTCGCCTGCGCACTGCTCCACGACATCGGCGACATCTATGCGCCCTTCAATCATGATGAATACGCCGCAACCATCCTGAAGCCCTTCGTGCGCGAGCAGTGTGCCTGGACAGTCGAGGTGCACGGCGATTTCCAGAAGCTCTATTATGCCGACAAGGTGGGCGGCAACCCCAACTCGCGCGAAAAATTCCGCGGGCATCCCTACTTCGATGACTGCGCCAGCTTCTGCGAGCGCTGGGATCAGAACAG
Source organism: Hyphomicrobiaceae bacterium (assembly GCA_031431235.1). Classification (GTDB taxonomy): domain Bacteria; phylum Pseudomonadota; class Alphaproteobacteria; order Rhizobiales; family Hyphomicrobiaceae; genus JANNSW01. The sequence goes on along the minus strand of JANPDA010000407.1, from coordinate 7,322 downwards.
TTTCGATCCCGACTACGACACCAAGCCGATCGCGTTTTTTCGTCCGATCGTGCTCGAGGTGTTCGCCCGCAAGGCCTACGCGCCCGATGTGGTCAGGAAGGGTGTGCGCGTGCCACTCGTCGATGCCAGGATCGCGGCAGAGCGGATGGGCAACGCGTCGTAGGCTGGCGCCGAGGTAGGCCATTTGCCGGCCGTAGCCCAGTGCCAGGGATGCTGGGTCGATCGGGGTCGGACCCCTTCGCCGATCGCTCCATGTACATGCGCCGGCCATTGCCAAAGGGGTCTGAGGAGGCCCGCGAAAACAAGTGAACCGGTTTCATCGAGCCCATTTCTCGCCCCGCCGTCTTCCCGGCCGAGCGACCAACGGGAGCGCTGAGCCGGGATCCAGCACGAAAAGGGCCGAAGGCGGCAAGCCTCAGCCCCCGAACGCGTCCCTGAAGGTTCTGGCGACCTGCCGGCTGCCGTCGATCAGGAACTGGGTGTCGAGCCCGTGGGTCATCAGGCTGAAGCCGAGCTCGCGATAGGGCTTGATGAAGTCGAGCGCGCCCACATCGATCGCGGTCGCGATGCCGCTCTTCTTCGCGGCCTTGTTGATGCGCTGGTAGGCCGCGATCAGCTCCGGATGGAGCTTGCCGGGCTTCAGGCCCATGGACATGCAGAGGTCGTAGGGCCCCACGAAGAGCGCATCGACCCCTTCGATGGCCGCGATCTCCTCGACCGCTTCGACCGCATCCTTGGTCTCGATCTGCAGCACGGTCACGACATCGGAATTCGCCTTCGCCATGTAGCCCGCCTCGTCGAGATAGTAGTTGGCGGCCCGCCATGGCCCCACGCCGCGCTTGCCCATGGGCGGGTACTTGGCGGCGGCAATCACCTCGTTGGCCTCTTTCACCGAGCTCACCATCGGCACCATGACGCCTGAGACGCCCGCATCGAGCGCACCCTTGATGAGCTCGGTCGTGTTGGAGCGCACGCGGTAGAGCACCGGCATGCCGTGGCGCTCGATCGCCGGCAGCAGCGAGATCAGCGCATCGGGCGGCACCGGCGCGTGCTCGCCATCGAGCAGGATGAAATCGGCGCCCGACTGCGCCAGCGTCTCGGCGACCATCGGATGCGGAATCTGCATCCACACGCCGATCATCGGCTGCTTCGCGCGGATCCTGGCTGCGAAATTGGGGTGCATGGGCCGGCCTCCTCTATTGGTCGTCACGCCGTCGCGCGCTGGTTGCCCAACCACAGGCAGCAAACGTGGTGCTGGCAATGGGGACGATCTCGGGCCCGAAGGACTTCATCAGGTCGCGCATGGACTGAGCCCGGCGCCGGGTCGATGCGGGCGCCGAGGTCGAGCCACGTATCGCCGCGCGTGAGCAAGGAGTGATGCCCGCCAAGGCGATGCGACTGGTCGATGTGGAGCGGGCTGGAATCGCGAAGCTCCCATGCCGCCATCAGGCAGGCCGGGCCGCTCCCGATCACCACGATGTCGCAGCTGCTCTCGCTCATGGCCGTCCTCGCGCTCCGCCCGCACTTGCAGGCTTCGTTGGTTGGAATACTTACCCGACATTGCTGCTTTGAAGCCCGGTTGCTCGCAACACGGTAGTCATTTCGGTCGCCCCTGCCAACTTCGAGCTTTGTGCGGGACGACGTTGGCTTCGGTTGCCGGCAAGGTCGAGCGACAGGCGACGGCTCTGCTGAGGCTACGCCGCGGACGCGAAGTAGCGGGCGAGAAGCGCGCCGTAGATCGTCGCAAGCCGCGTGAGGTCGGCGACGGGGACGCGCTCGTCGACGCCGTGGATGCCCTTGTTGACGAGGCCGAGCTCGATCACGGGGCAATGGTCCTTGACGAAGCGGGCGTCCGACGTGCCGCCCGCGGTCGAGAGCACCGGCTTGCTGTTGGTCACGCGCCGCAGCACCTCCTCAGCCATTTCAACGAGGGGACCGGGCTTGGTCACGAACACATCGGCGTTGCCGGAGAAGTCGAGCTCGACGCCCAGACCCGAGCCCGCCACCGCCGCCTGCGCCTTGGCCCGGATCAAGGCTTCCAGGCTCGCGCGCGTCCAGGTGTCGTTGTAGCGGATGTTGAGCTTCGACTCGATCCGCGCCGGGATCACGTTGTAGACGGGATTGCCGACATCGACCGAGACGATCTCCAGGTTCGATGGCACGAAATGCTCGGTGCCGGCATCGAGGGGCGCGGCGTGGAGAGCGTGGGCGAAACGCAGAAAACCCTTGACCGGATTGTTGGCGACATGGGCGTAGCCGACATGGCCCTGTTTGCCAGTGAAGACGGCGTTGCAGGAGAGGCTGCCGCGCCGGCCGATGCGGATGGTGTCGCCCAGCGCCTCCGTGCAGGAGGGCTCGCCGACGATGCAGTCGGTGGGCGTGTGGCCGCTTTTCGCCATCCAGTCGAGCACCTTGACGGTACCGTTGACGGCGTTGGCCTCCTCATCGCCCGTGATCAGGAGGCTGATCGAGCCCTTGGCGGCATCGGCGGGCACCGCCAGCCAGTCGGCGAGTGCGGCGATGAAGGCCGCGATGTTGCCCTTCATGTCGACCGTGCCGCGCCCCCATACGAACCCGTCCGCCAAGTCGCCCGAGAACGGGCCGTGGGTCCAGGCTGCGCTGTCGCCCGCGGGCACCACGTCGGTATGACCGGCAAAGCAGAGGTGCGGGCCGCCGGTGCCACGGCGCGCGAACAGATTGTCGACGTCGGGGTAGCCCGGCTCCTCGAAGACGAGGCGGTGGCAAGCAAAGCCGAGCGGCGCAAGCGTCCGCTCCAGCAGCGTGAGCGCGCCGGCTTCGTGCGGCGTCACGCTTTGGCAGCGCACGAGGGCTTGCGTCAGGGCGACGGGGTCGATGGCTGGCATGGGGCGGCTCGCGGCGGAGTTGGGATCGGCCGCCACGCTAAACGCCCGCTCTCGGCGGTGCAACCACCTCGACCAAAGGCGCGGGCTTGGGCTGCTCAGGCCCGGAAATCACCGCACTGGCGGACAGCACCTCGCCCATCTGCAGAATCGCGATCTTCTGCCAGACCTTGTTGGCGAGGTTGCTCGTCAGCTGCTCGACCTCGCTGACGGCCGCGCTCACCACGGTGTCGCGCAGGCTCTGCCCATAGAGGGCGGCGGCCTTGGCCGACAGCGACAGCAGCTCGGCACAATAGTCGAGATAGCGCATCAGCTCGAAGGGCGAGAGGGTTCGCTTGGGCGAGGACGGGGTCGCCGTGCCGACAGTCGAGACCGAGATCGAGACCGGGTCCTTCGTCAGCTGGTGCATGTCGATCACGTGCACGATGGCGCGCAGCTCGTGCAGATCCTTCAACGCCTGCCGGCGCTTCAGCCGCTCCTCCATGGTGACGAGAAAGAACACCGCCGCGCCCATCAGCACGAGGATGTTCATGGACGCCTCGATCCCCTGCAGCACGCCGGACAGAGTGTCGGCGTCGCGCTTCAAGTCGATCACGAAGACGACCGTGCCGAGCAATGCCAGTCCGAGCAGCAGCGCGACCGCGACGGCCGCCTGCATCACCCGGTTTGGCCGTGCCATCGCTGCGGCGCGGCTGCTGACCGCAAGGGTCGCATCGCGCAATTCCGCACAGACCCGCGCCAGCCCCGCGCCGGGGAAGCGCTCGTCGATGCGCCGTTGCAGCCGCTCGATCGTCTCGACCAGCTTGTCGGCCTTGAGCGAACGGTACATGCGCGCTGGCCCTCTCAGCCTCGGGAGCGATCTCAGGCCGCCAGGGCGCCGTGTGCTGGCTCCGCCACTGCCGGATCCTCGATCGTCAAGCTGTCGACGATGAGCCAGGAGGTCAAGAACAACAGCATGACGAGCGGCAACATCTGGGCAACCGTGCTGTCGCCAAGCGAGACCGGCTTGCCAAAGCACGCCGCCATCAGCACGACGATACAGGCGAAATAGCAGGGCAGACAGAGCCAGCCATGCGTCCTGCGATCGCGCAGGCGCCGGATGGCAACGGCAGCGACCGGCCAGAGCAGCACCGACAGCGCACTCACCTCGGCGAGCGCCAGCATCAGCTTGGAGGCAGTGGCAGCCAGCGGCAGCACGGCCGCGGCGAGCAGCACGGCGACGAACGGAATAGACGGCCAATAGGTGGATTCCGCGGATCCGCCGACGACAGGAAGCGCAACGCGACAGGACATGGAACGAGGCTCACTCTTCTGGAGACGAAAACTGCCAGGCAGAGTGCGTGAGCTCGGTTAACGCGGCGTTGCCGGCTGTCGGGCGATCGGCAAGGCAACCGCCCCATTCGCACCACACTTGTTTGCTGCTGTCCGGCTCGAAGTGCAGTGCCTGATTCGGGACTTCAGCTGTAACCGCCGATTAACCCTTCTCGATCATTAATGAGCCCGATGAGCCTCGTTGTTGGAACATGTATTGAGGGCCGGAGGGTCGGTATGCGTCGCTTGATGGCGTCCATTTCGGTAGCGTTGCTGCTGTCGGGTTGCAGTGTGGGCAGCATTCCGCTGTCCGGCGGGTTCACGCCCGATAGCGACCTCGTCTCGACCAAGCCCAAGCGCCAGACCGCAAGCCTCGACACCGCTTCTCAGAACGACGCAAATGTCGCCAGCGACAGCTCCGCGACAGCGCCTGCCGGCGCGCTCGATGACCGCGACTACTCGACCGCCCGGCTCGATCCGGCCAAGGCTCTCGAGCTGATCAATGGCTATCGCCGCGAGAACGGCCTGAAGTCCGTATCGCTCGATCCCAAGCTGACGCTCGCCGCCAAGGCTCACTCCCGCGATCTCGCCAAGAACGACCGCATCTCGCACTACGGGTCTGATGGATCGAGCCCGTGGGACCGAGTTAAGCGGACCGGCTACGCCGCCAAGCTCGCCGCCGAGAACGTTGGCACCGGCCAAGCCTCCTTCGACGAGGTGATGAAAGGCTGGCGCGAAAGCGACGGCCACAACAAGAACCTGCTGCTCGCGGATGCCCGCCACATCGGCATCGCGCTCGTCCAGGACCAGAACTCCGAGTTCAAGACGTTCTGGACCCTGGTGCTGGGCGCGCCGAACTGAGAGGCAAGTAAGCGCTCACGCCAGTGCAATCGCGAGCCGCTCGCCGGCGCAACCTCCACAGGTCGAGAATGCGGCGCCAGGAGCATCTACCTGGCCAACGTGGTGCTGTGGGGGCCGGAGCTCTGCACCAGCTCGGTTTTCATGATGGCAACGGATGGCAACGATCGTGGAGCGCTTCCTCGCGGACACCTTTGCCCAGCGGCGCTGATGGGCGATCGCGGAGCCGGTGCTGCCCTCAAATGACCCGTTGGCGCTCCCGGATCCGTACGGTTTGGGCAACCGTCGCCCAGGCCCGTCCGCGCACGGCATCATTGGCTTGCCGGTGAGCGTCGGCCAGGAAGTCGGCAATCTCGCCGGCCCACACGCCGTGGCGTCCTTCCAGCACGCTCGCCATGACCTGGATCTCGGCCGGCGACGCGACCTCGCCATCTTCAGGATGCCACCGTGTCGCCATCTCGCTCCGCCTTCATTCCTTGGGTTTGGCCAACGAAGCAAGAACGACGCCATCGCCACCCGGCATGGTTACGCGCTCGCGGCCTCGAGCCGCGCTTGCTGCGTGGCGAGCCATCGCACTTCCCGGCGCAATGTGCGACAATCGAGTTGCAACGGCGCCAAATGGTGGAACGGGAGACAGACATGAGTTGCAGATCGCGCCCGGCCGTCAACCTGCTGGCGTTGCTCGCCCTCGCGCTTGCGCCCGGCAGTTGGGCCCCCGCAATTGCCGCCGGTCCACCGACTGCCGGCATTCACACGGCCCAAGCCGAGGAGGCCCCGTATTCGGGCGAGGACGGGATGGACCCCGAGCGCGAGCCTGACGCAGGCGAATCCCAGCCCGATACGGGTGAAGCGCCGGGCGAGGGTGGGTCGCTCACCTGCCCCGCGAGCAAGACCCCGCTCGAGTTGCTGGTGTGAGCCGGAGGTCCTCCACATGATCGGGATGCGGCCTGCCTCGGCGTCCGATCTGGAAGCCATTCTTGCGATCACCAACGATGTGATTGCCCGCTCGACCGCCATCTACAATGACCGGCCCGTCACGCTGGACGACCGCCGCGCCTGGATGGAGGACCGTCGGGGGCTCGGCTATCCGGTGCTGGTCGCGGCCTCGGGCAAGGAGGTGCTTGGATCCTCCTCGTTCGGCGACTTCCGCGCCTGGTCCGGCTACCGCTTCACGGTCGAGCATTCCGTGCACGTGCGGGCCGACAGGCGCGGACGAGGCCTCGGGCGCCAACTGGTCGAGGCGCTGATCCCGATGGCGGCCGAGCTCGGCAAGCATGTGATGATCGCCGGGGTCGACGCGGGAAATGCGGCTTCATTGCGCTTCCACGAGCGGCTGGGTTTCGAGCGTGCCGCCCATTTCCGCGAGGTCGGCTACAAGTTCGGCCGCTGGCTCGATCTGGTGCTGCTGCAGCGGTTTCTCGATGCGCCGGGCGCGTCGCGATGAGCGCCACGATTTTGCCGCGCCGTGCGATATAACCGGCGGCGAGCACCTTCAACCATGGCACCATCATGCACCATCGCCTGTCCCGCCTCGCAGCTCTGGCCGCCATGCTCTGCCTCGTGCTTCCAGGCGTGGCCGCGGCCGACAACGGTGCGCTCGATTGCCTGGAGCAGTTCGTCAACGGCGATGGCCCCTCGATCACCTGCGAGTTTCCGACCCGAATGACGTCCGCCGAGAGGAAGGAGGTCGAGCGGCTGACGCGCGGGCTCCTGAAAGACGCCAGCTGCGTGATTGCCATCAGCGTCGAGCGGCGCCTCGTCGAGCAGGCGCTCACCGCGACCGACCTCGTGCTCGAGGTGCCGCCGCAGTCGACCCATTGCGAGGTCGTGACCGCCAAGAAGACATTGCCGATCGAGCTGACGTTCTCCCCGCGCGTCGTCTTCGAGGCGGGCGAGGCAGTCGAAGCCAGCCCGCGCATGGACAATGTCACGGGCGTGCCGAAGGCGCTGTGGTGGCCAGTCGCCTATTGGCTCAATTCGGCGAGCATGATCGAGGAGCCGATGCTGAAGATCGTGAACGCCTATCGTCGGCATCGCGCCGGGAGGCAGGCGGCGGCGCAGTAGTCGGGGCGCTCGGATCGGTTCCCTCTCTCCTCGCAAAGCGGCGACGGGGAGACGCGGCGCTACTCCTTCAGCGCCACCGGCTTCAGCTCCTCGAACCGGTCGCCCGGTCCCGGGTTCGCCCTGTCACACGTCCCGCCCAGGTGGTTGAGGATGCCCCATACCGCGTTGAGCCCCGTCGTCACCGCTCCCTCGACCCAGCCGGGCGTCCAGGAGACGCCGTCGCCCGCC
>JANPDA010000406.1:0-6129 GCA_031431235.1 Hyphomicrobiaceae bacterium | reverse complement strand
CGATATGCAGAAGGTGTTCTGCACGCCCGGTACCGACCCGCAGCATCCCGAGCTCAACGCCAAGCATTACTACCACCGCACGCTCGAGAGCACGGTGATCCCCAATCAGTCGAAGCTCATCGAGGCGGCGCGCGCCTCGGGCGTGCAGGTGATCCACACCATCATCGAGGCATTGACGAAAGACTGCCGCGACTGCTCGCTCGACCACAAGCTCTCCAACATCATGATCCCCAAGGGGCTGCCCGGGGCGCAGCCGATCGACGAGCTGACGCCGATCGACAACGAGATCATGCTGCCCAAGACCTCATCGGGCGTCTTCAACTCGACCAACATCGACTATGTGCTGAAGAACCTCGGCATCCGCTATCTGGTGGTCGCGGGCGTCGTCACCGACCAGTGCGTGGATATGGCGGTGCGCGACGGATCCGACCGCGGCTACCTCATCACCTGCGTGAAGGATGCCTGCGCCACCTACACCGAGGCGCGCCATGAGGGAGCGCTGAAAGCCTTCGGTGGCTATTGCTGGACGACCGACACCGCGGAGGTCGTGCGCCGGTTCCATGCGCTGAGGGAGAAGGCGGCATGAGCGCGGGCCTCGGCTTCGAGCGGTTGGGAGCCGGGCTCGCCGAGCTCGTCACGTTCGTCACGACCGACTTCCTCGGCATCACGCGCGGCCGCTCGGTCGCGCGGGGAGATTGGGAGACGGGGCAGTCGACATCGTGCGGTTGGTGTCCCGCCAATACGACCATCACGCCGTTCGATCTGATCGCCGACGGCAGCCCGTTCGGCTCGCGCGGCGATTTGCGTTTGATCCCCGACAGACGTGCGCGCTTTCGGACCCATCCAATGGGAGCCGCCACCCCTCTCGACATCGTCATGAGCGACGTGGTCGAGCTCGACGGCTCGCCCTGGAGCTGCTGCCCGCGGGCGTTCCTGAAGCGTGCGCTCGCCGATCTCGAGCGCGAGACCGGGCTCTCGGTGATCGGCTCGTTCGAGCTGGAGTTCTCCGCGCTCGATACCTCCTGGCCGCATGCGCCCGCCTTCTCGCTGGCGGCAGCACGGCGTGCCGATCCGTTCGGCCCGGCGGTCATTGCCGCGCTGACGGCCGCCGGCATCGAGCCCGAGGTGTTCATCCCCGAATACGGCCGCAACCAGTTCGAGATCACATCGGTGCCGGCCGCGGCGCTGGTTGCCGCCGATCGTGCCGTCGCCATCCGCGAGATCATCAAGGAGGTCGCGCAGCTGCAAGGCTTCCGCGCGAGCTTTGCTCCCAAGACAGCGGTTCAGGGCGTCGGCAATGGCGTTCACATTCATTGGAGCCTGCAGGACAGGGCAGGTGCACCAGCTACGTTCGATGCCCGCGAGCCGGGCCGGGTGTCGAAGGTCGCCGGTGCCTTCACGGCCGGCATCGTGCGCCATCTGCCGGCGCTGGTCGCGCTCACCTGCCCGAGCCCGATCTCGTACTTGCGCCTGAAACCCCACAACTGGAGCTCGAGCTACACCTGGCTCGGCGAGCGCGACCGCGAGTCGACAATCCGCATCTGCCCGACGTTCGAAGCTGGCGGCAAGGATCCCTCCAAGCAGTTCAATCTGGAGTACCGCGCCGCCGACGGCTGCGCTTCACCCCACCTCGCGCTCGGCGCGATCGTGCGGGCCGGCCTTGAAGGTATTCGCGGCCATCTCCTCACTCCACCCATCGTCGATGGCGATCCGACCCTGATGAGCGGTTCCGAGCTGAGCCGGCTCGGCCTTCGCCGGCTGCCGACGACACTCGAGGAAGCGCTGCAGGCGTTCGAGGCCGATGCGACCGTCTCGGGCTGGTTCGACCCGGTCTTCCGGCAGGCCTTCACGGCGGTGAAGCGCATGGAGCTGAAGCTGGTCGAGGGCATGGACGGCGACACTCAGTGCGCGCGCTACGCGGAGGTCTATTGATGGCGCTCCCCGAGCCGGGCGATCCGCCGGCGGTGACACGTGTCAACGAGGCGGGTGCATCGCCCTACGTGCTATTGTGCGAGCATGCCTCGAACTACATGCCTGCCCGCTATCGCAAGCTCGGACTGCCCGACCATGAGCTGACCCGGCATATCGCCTGGGACATCGGCGCCGCCGAGCTGTCCCGCCAATTGTCGCGCTCGCTCGATGCGCCGCTGTTCCTCTCGGGCCACTCGCGTCTGCTGATCGACTGCAACCGGCCGAGGGGCGTGCCGTCGAGCATTCCGGAGGTGAGCGAGACGACAACGATCCCCGGCAACATCGGTATCGACGCGGCGGAGCGCGGGATGCGGGAGGACTTGTTCTACCACCCCTTCCAGAATGCAGTGCGGGCCCACCTCGACCGCCGGCAGCACGAAGGACGCCCGACCATCGTGTTCGGGGTCCATTCGTTCACACCGGTGTTCAAGGGGCTCGTGCGCCCCTGGCATGCCGGCGTGCTGTTTCGCCGGTCGCAGATGCTGGGGCTGGGGTTACTGAAGGCACTCGCCGATCCTGATCTCGTGCTCGCCGCCAACGAGCCCTACACCATCGAGGACGATCATGATCAGACCGTTCCCGTTCATGGCGAGGCTCGCGGTCTCGACGCCGTGCTGATCGAGGTCCGCCAGGATCTGCTTGCCGACATGGCCGGCATTGCGCAATGGGCCGGCCGGCTCGATCGCGCGTTGAAACGGATGATTTGATGTCCATGTCCACGCTCCTCACTCCCCCGCCCGCCTTCACGCCCGACGATGCCCGTTCGATCGCGCGGCGGCACTACGGCTTCGATGGAGCGGTCGAGCCGCTCGCGAGCGAGCGCGACCAGAACTTCAAGCTGACGTTGGAAGACGGCAGCGCGGTCGTCCTCAAGATCGCCAATGTCGCGGAGGATGCGGCCTATCTGGATATGCAGGTGCAATTGCTGCGTCACGTGGAGGCAGTCGACCCGGCATTGCCGCTGCCGAGGCTGCGGCGGACACGCGAGGGCCAGGATCTCGTCCACGTGATGGCGACCGACGGCAAGCGTCATGGGGTGCGCGTCGTCAACTACCTTCCCGGCGTTGCGCTCGCCAAATCGACCAAGTCGGCCGAGACCTTGCAGAGCCTCGGTGATGTGCTCGGCCGCCTCGACAAGGCGCTTCTGTCCTTCGGCCATCCGGCCGCGCACCGCAGCTTCGATTGGGATCTGCGCCAGACGCTCAACTCACGCGAACGGCTCCCCTTCATCAAGGACGCGACCCGGCGCTCGCTCGTCGCCCGCACGCTCGACCGGTTCGAGGCCCACGTCGTCCCTCGCCTGAGAACGCTGCGTGCAAGCGTCATCCATGGCGACGCCAACGACTGGAACGTCTTCGTCGAGCGTGCCGACGGCGGCCCCGTCGAGGCGCTGATCGACATCGGCGATGCGCTCCACACCTCGACCATCAACGAGCTGGGTGTCGCCCTCGCCTATACGATCCTCGATACGCCCTCCCCGCTCGAGACGGCGGGCCATGTGGTTTCGGGCTACGCGCGCCACCTCGACCTCGCGGACGAGATCGACCTCCTGCCAGATCTCATTGCGGCCCGGCTTGCGATCAGTGTCACCATATCGGCCAGGAACGCCTCCAGGATGGGCGACAATCCCTATCTCGCCATCTCCGAGCGGCCGGCCTGGGAGATGCTCGGGCGTCTCGACCGGATGAAACCCGAGCACGTGCGGGGCTGGCTGAGGCGGTCGCAGCGCACGATAGCTGGCAAGCCGACCGAGGGCCGCCCCGACTGGGATCGGGATCTCTCGCAAGCAGCGCCCGAAAGCTGGGCCCCGATCGTCTCACCACCGCCCGCGCTGCTCAGGAAGCATGTGCTCGACTGCTCCGATCCGGGCTCGGATCTCGTCAGGGCCATGTCCTCGCCCGACCAGGCGGTTCGCGACTCCACGTGGCGCAGCTACCGGGCCGAGCACGACTTCGATCTCGGCATCGGATCCTGGGGCGAGCGGCGCAAGATCTATACGTCGGATGCTTTCGCCTCGCGCCTCGCGGAGGGCGACCGGCGCGACATGCATCTGGGGCTCGACCTGTTCCTCGATGCCGGTACGCCGGTGATGACACCACTCGATGCGACGGTGATCGACGTCCGCGTCTGCCCCGACCCGCAGGACTATGGCGGCTGCGTGCTGCTGGAGCATCGGCCCGCCGGGGCACGCTCGTTCCGCACGCTCTGGGGGCATCTCTCGCCGCCCTCGTTGGCACATTTGAAACCCGGCAGCAGGCTTTCGAAGGGCGAGGCCTTCGCGCGCCTCGGCGACTTCCACGAGAACGGCGGCTGGATCCCGCATCTGCACCTGCAACTCGTGTTGACGGGCGAATCCGATGCCGGCGCCATCATCGGCGTCGGCGAGGAGCGGTTCCGCGAGCTGTGGTCGGAGCTCTATCCGGATGCGTCGGCACTCGCCGGCATTGCGCGCGAGGTCTGGCAGCGAGAGGGACGTGACGTGGCGTCTCTGCTCGCCAAGCGCCGCGAGCGCCTGGGCGGCAATCTCTCGATCGCCTACTCGAAAGCTCCCTTGAAGATCGTGCGCGGCGAGGACGTCTGGCTTTATGACGACACCGGCCGAGCCTATCTCGACTGCTTCAACAATGTCGCCCATGTGGGCCATTGCCACCCCGCTGTCGTCGGCGCGCTCAGCCGTCAGGCCCGGACCCTCAACACCAACACCCGCTACCTCCACGACAACATCCTCGACTACGCCGACCGCCTCACGCGCACGCTGCCCGAGCCGCTCAGCGTCTGCTACTTCGTGACGTCGGGAAGCGAGGCCAACGATCTCGCGGTGCGGATGGCCAAGGCCCATACCGGTCGGCGCGATTTCATCGTCGTCGACTGGGCCTATCATGGCCACACCGAGAGCCTGATCGAGTTGTCGCCCTACAAGTACAAGCGCGGCGGCGGCGCGGGGCGGCCGGAGCATGTGCACGAGGTGCCGTTGCCGGATGCCTATCGCGCGCCCGCCGATTGGCCTCGGGGCGAGATCGGCCGGCGCTTTGCCGCTCCCGTGGCCGAAACCGCCGCCCGCCTCTCCCGCGAGGGCAGGCCAGCCGCCGTCTACATCACCGAGACGGTGTGGTCGTGCGGCGGACAGATTTTTGCGCCCGACGGTTATTTCCGCGACGCCTATGCGGCTGCCCGCCAGGCCGGAGCCGTCGTGATCGCCGACGAGGTGCAGATCGGCTTCGGCCGCGCCGGCTCCGGCATGTGGTCGTTCGAGCGCCACGGCGTCGTTCCCGACATCGTCACCTTCGGCAAGCCGATCGGCAACGGCCATCCGATGGCCGCCCTCGTCACCACGCCCGAGATTGCTGCCTCCTTCGCCAACGGCATGGAGTTCTTCGCGACCTTCGGCGGCAATCCGGTCTCCTGTGCCGTCGGCCTCGCCGTCCTCGATGTGATCGAGCAGGAGGGCTTGATCGCCAACGCCAAGACACAGGGCAAATATCTGCTTGGCCGATTCCGCCGCCTCCAAGAGCGTTTTCCCGCAATCGGCGACGTGCGAGGCGAAGGCCTGTTCCTCGGGCTCGACCTGGTCACGGATCGCAAGACCAAAGCTCATGATGGTGAGATAGCAGGACGCGTCACGATGCGCTGCCGCGAGCTCGGCGTGCTCATCGGCACCGACGGGCCCCACGACAACGTGCTGAAGATGCGCCCGCCCATGACGCTGCGTCGCGAGCACGCGGACCTGCTGCTGCACACGCTCGAGCGGGCGTTCGCGGATGTGTGCGGTTAGCCGAGCTTCAGGTCGGCAAGTCTCAACGCGAGCTCTGGCGCAAACCGCGGTTTCGCCAGCTTGCGTGCCTTGTGCTCCTCGACTTGTCATGCTTCAAGCTGGAATCCGCGACCTCGGCGACGAGGAGCACCGTGTCGCCTCGCACGTCGCGCGGGCGGATCGTCGACGGATAGACGATGAAATCGGGCTCGGGCTCGTCATGTCTGCTCAGATGCAGACCGGTTTCCTGGGCGATCATCAGCTCGGGCGGCCTGATCTTCATCCAGTATGCGTTGAGCGCAATTTTCAGCTCCTCGTGCTGATTGCCCTTGGCCGCCATGGCGACGAGATCTCCCCCGATCAGCTCGAACCGCTCGCCGTGCTCGATGATCCCGGCCTGCAACATC
>JANPDA010000405.1:0-15654 GCA_031431235.1 Hyphomicrobiaceae bacterium | reverse complement strand
TGCGGCTTCGCCGCTTCTCGCGCTGGATCCCGGATCAATCTCCGCCCTGGCGAGAGGCCAGGGCTCCGATCGTCCGGGAAGACTGAGCAGTTGTTGTTCGGATTGTCCTGACAGGGACGCTCGTCAACGAATTGGGGCAGGTCCGCGATGCCGTTCTGGAAATCCATTCTCGCCGCGCTCATTGTGTCGGCCGGCCTGATCGGTCCTGCATTGGCCGGGGCGTCGCCCTATCCCTGGCTGGTGGCGCCACCGCCGGCCGGCCAGACGCTCGCCGAGCGCATTGCCCCGCCACCCGGCTTCGAGCGCATCGACGCCCAGCCGCACGGCTTTCCCGCCTGGCTGCGCGGCCTGCCGATGAAGCCGGCCGGCTCGCCGGTAAAGCTCTTCAACGGCATCCCGCGCTTCTGGTCGACGAGCGACTATGCCGTGATCGACATCGATACCGGCAAGAAAGACCTGCAGCAGTGCGCGGATGCGCTGATGCGGCTCCGGGCCGAATGGCTCTATGCCGAGGGCCGCCGTGCCGAGATCGGCTTCAACTACACGAATGGCGGCCGGGTCGATTTCGCGCGCTGGTCGGCGGGCATGCGTCCCAAGGCGGGCAAGACCAAGGTCACCTGGTCGAAGCGCGGCCAGCCGGACCCGAGCTACGCCTCGCTGCGCAGCTATTTGGAGCAGGTGTTCTCCTACGCCGGCACCTACTCGCTCGGAGAGGAAATGCAGCCGGTCGCGCTCGCCGACATGGCGATCGGGGACGTGTTCGTGCAGGGCGGCTTCCCGGGGCATGCGGTCATGGTCGCCGACATGGCCGCCAACCCGCAAACCGGCGAGCGGCGTTTCCTGCTGGTGCAGAGCTACATGCCGGCGCAGGACATGCATATCCTGAAAAACCCGGGCTCCGGGGATGGCTCGCCCTGGTATCCAGCGAGCTTTGGGATCGAGTTCCAGACACCGGACTGGTCGAAGCCGTTCTCCGCTGCCGATCTGAAGCGCTGGCCCTGAGAGAGCATCCTGCCGTTTGCTTCACGACTTCCCCGCCGATCGACCATGCGAGCCCCCCTCTCGAGAAACACATCTCGGCAACACCCGTCATCCCGGACGCTGCGCCAGCAGCGATCCGGGATGACGGGTGGATGGGTGTGCGCGGGACGTTTCCTCCAACACGCATGCCGGCCCGGCCGGTTGGAGCCCTACCCCGCCTCCCTGAATCGCTCCGCGGTCGCGAGGTCGACCGACACCAGCTGGCTGATGCCCTTCTCCTGCATGGTCACGCCGAACAGGCGGTGCATGCGCGACATGGTCATCGGGTGGTGGGTGATGACGAGGAAGCGCGTGTCGGTCGTGCGCGCCATCTCCTCCATCAGCGTGCAGAAGCGGTCGACGTTGGAATCATCGAGCGGCGCGTCGACCTCGTCGAGCACGCAGATCGGTGAGGGGTTGGTCAGGAATACCGCGAAGATCAGCGATAGCGCGGTCAAGGTCTGCTCGCCGCCCGACAGCAGCGACAGCGTCGCCGGCTTCTTGCCGGGGGGCTTGGCGATGATCTCGAGGCCGCCGGCGAGCGGGTCGTCCGGATTATCGATCATCTCGAGACGCGCCTCGCCGCCGCCGAACAGCGTCGTGAACAGCCGCTCGAAATGGGTGTTCACGTTGCGGAAGGCGATCTCGAGGCGTTTGCGCCCCTCGCGATTGAGTTTTTGGATGCCCTGGCGGAGCCGATCGATGGCAGCCTCCAGGTCGGCTCGCTCGCGATCCATGCTCTCGTGCTGGGCTTCGAGCGTCTGCAGCTCCTGCTCGGCGGCGAGATTGACGCCGCCGAGGCGCTCGCGGTCCTCGCGCAGGCGGGCAAGGCGCTTGGCGACCTCCGCCGGCTGTGGCAGCTGAGCGCCCTCGGTCAACCCGGCGAGCTTCAGACAGCCGGCCGGATCGCAGTCGAGCGCCTCGCGGATGCGACGGGCCTCCTCGGCGCGGCGGGCGCGGGCTGCTTCGAGGCGGACTTCGACGCGGGCGCGCTCCTCGCGCGTGCCGGCAAGGATCGTCTGTACCTCGCGCAGCCGGCTCTGGCGGTCGCGCAACGCGATTTCGGCGAGCGCCAGCGTATCGGCGGCCTGCTGGCGCACGGTTTCGGCTTCCCCGATCGCGTCGCCCAGACGGTTGCGCTGCCCGGCGAGACGCAGCGGCAACTCGGCGAGGGTTTCCGTTTCCGTGCGGGCCTCGACCAGCCGCTCGGCGAGCTGGCTGAGCTGGCGGCCAGCAGCCTCGCAACGGGCGGTCCAGCGCGCCCGCTCGTCGGCGATGGTGCGCCCACGCTCGTCGCGCTGCCGCCGCTCGCGCTCCAGGCTCTTCAGGCGTGCATCGGCTTCGGCCAGCACCGTACGCAGCTTCGAGGCACTCTGGCGGCGTGCGTCCTGCTCGGCGTCGAAAGCGCTCATGTCGGGAGCTGAGGCGATCTCATCTGCGAGCTGTCGATGGCGGGTGCGGGATTCGGCGAGTCCCGTCTCGGCACGGCGGAGCGAATCCGACAGGGCGGCGCGCTTTGCCGCCTCGTCGCGCAGGATGCGCTCGGCCCGTGCGAGCGCTTCGCGTGCCTCCTGCAGCGCGGACTGGTCGCGTCGCAGCAAGGCCCGCAGCTCCTTCTCGCGGGCGATCGCCCGGTCGCGTGTCTCGGCTGCGACGGCGAGCGCCTGCTCCGCCGCGTCGGCCTGGTCGCTCGCCTCGGTTTCGTCGGTTTCCAGCGTGTCGAGCCGGTTGCGCTCGGCAAGCCGGACGGCCGCGGCAGAGGGTGCGTCCGCGGCCGCTGTGTAGCCGTCCCAGCGCCAGAGATCGCCCGCGCGACTGACGAGGAGCTGGCCTGGCCTCAAACGCGCCTGCAGGGCCTTGCCTTCGGTGGCATCGACGAGACCGACCTGCAGCAGTCGTCGCCGCAGCACGTTGCAGTCCTTGACCCGGCCGGCTAGCGACTCGATGCCCTCGGGGAGCGCGGGGTCGGACTGCTCGGGCTCGACGAGGGCCCAATGGAGGGGCGCATCGGAATCCTCTGGCGCATCGAGGTCCTCGCCGAGCGCTGCGCCCAAGGCCGCCTCGTAGCCGGGCGCAACCTTCAGCCTGTCGATGATGCCAGATCCGGTGCTGCCGGCCGGTCGGGCGAACAGCTTGCGCAGGGTGCCTGCCTCCGCGGTGATCCGGGCTGCGGCGAGGCGAGCGGCAGAGCTCGCGGTCCGCTTCTGCTCCAGTGTCCGCGCCAATTGCTGCGACCGCGTCTCGTGCTCCTCGGCGTCGGCTTCGAGCGTCTCGATCGCCGCCTCGATCTCCTCGACCCGATGGCGCATCGCTTCGGAATCGGGACGACCAGCAGCGCCCGAGAGACTGGCGAGGGCGGTTTGCGCGGCCTTCGCGTCCTGCTCCAGCCGGTCGAGCCGGCGGGCTTCTTCCGCGATCAGGCTTTCCAGGCGCCGGCGGTTGGCCTTGTGGTCCGCCAGCGCGAGCGTCACCAGCTCGAGCTCGGCCTCGGCCGCCTCCAGATCGGCGCGGGCGCGGGCGGCGTCGCGTTCGGCAATCGAGGCTGCCTCACCATCGCCAGCGGCCGCCGCCGCCAGATGCTTGGCCTCCTCGAACAGCCGCGCCACCAGCGCGCGGGCCTCCTCGGCTTGCGCGGCCTCGCGCGCCTCGTCCTTGCGGACCTCCTGGATGCGGGCATCGAGCTCGGCCTTGCGCTCGCGGGTGCGGGCTTCCTCACGCTCGAGCGTCGCTGCCTCGCTCCTCAGGCGCTGGAGGATGGCAGCCCGCGTCACCTCGGTCTCGCGCAGGCCCGGCAAGGCGTCGGCGGTTGCCGCTTCCTCACGGATTTCCTTCGATTCTGTCTCGATCGCGCTGCCGAGCAGTTGCAGGACTGCGAGAAGCGCGGCCTCCTCGGCCTCCACCCCCAATCGGGCGGATTCGAACGCCAGATGGCGCTCGATCGCCTCGGCAGCGCGGATCTCGCCGGCCAACTCCTTGTAGCGCTTGGCGGCTCGGGCCTGGCGTTTCAACTGGGCGATCTGACTGGTGATCTGGCCGAGCACGTCGCCAAGACGAGCTAGGTTCGTTTCCGCGGCCTTGAAGCGCAGCTCGGCCTCGTGGCGGCGGCTGGCGAGGCCGGCGGTGCCGGCAGCATCCTCCAGGATACGGCGGCGCTGCTCGGGCTTGGCGTTGACCAGCTCGGCGATCTGGCCCTGGCGCACGAGCGCTGGCGAGCGGGCGCCGGTCGCGGCATCCTCGAACAGCAGCTTGATGTCGCGGGCGCGCGCTTCCTCGCCGTTGACGCGATAGGACGACCCCGATTCGCGCTCGATGCGGCGGACGACCTCGATCTGGTCTGCGCCGTTGAACTCGGCCGGCGCCGTGCGGGCGGAGTTGTCGAGGAGGATCGAAACCTCGGCATGGTTGCGTGCCGGGCGGGAATTGGTGCCGGCGAAGATGACGTCGTCCATGGCGGACGCGCGCATGCTCTTGTGCGAGCTTTCCCCCATCACCCAGCGGATGGCTTCGAGCAGATTGGACTTGCCGCAACCATTGGGGCCGACGACGCCGGTCAACCCCTGCTCGACAGCCAAGTCGGTCGGCTCGACGAAGGATTTGAATCCCTGCAGCCTCAGGCGCTTGATGTGCATCGGATCCCTTCCGCCCGGCCGGCCGAAAGGTCTCGTCCGCCGCTCAGAACCAACCCAAAACTAATTTGGCCAGAACTAATTGGACGCACTCGCCGCAGCCTTCGGGGCGGTTGCCCCCTCGACCAGCTCCTTCACCTGCGCGAAGGTGAGCATGCTGCGCACCTTCGTCTCGTTGAAGAAAAAGGTCGGCGTGCCGGAGACGCCGAGCTGGCGCCCGCGCTCCTTCACCCATTTCAAGCCTGCCTCTATGCTTTGATTCGCGAGGCAATTGTCAAATTCGCTCCGCGACATCCCCTCTTTCGCGGCGACGGCGAATATGGCATCGAGCCGCACCTCCTGGCTGACCCAGGACGCCTGCTCCTTCAAATAACGCTCATAAAGGGGAAAAAACCGCTTCTCCGTGGCGCAGCTCGTGACGATCCAGGCCGTGCCGGAGGAACGGCCGATCGGGAACTCGCGCAGGATCCAGCGCACCTTGCCCGTATCGATCAGCTCTTTCCGGACGCGGGGGAACGTCTCCTCGTGGAAGGCGCGGCAATAGGGGCAGGTCAGCGAGGCGTACTCGATCACGGTCACCGGCGCATCGGCGCTGCCGAGCACATGCTCGGGCAATGGTCCCGCCATCGACAGATCGGCCATGGTCGGATGCTCGATCACCTGCCGGCCACCTTCAGCCGGGCCCTGTGGCAGGGTGCCGGAATAGCCGGTCGCAGCCCCGCTGACAGCAAGGGCTTCGGTCGACTGCGTGGCACCAGCTCCCCCGAGGCCGGTCGGCCCGCCAGAGCAGCCCGCGAGCAGCAGCATTGCAGCGAGCCCGAGCAGTCCGAAATGGCGACGATTATTTCTCACGCGGGCCCCAGCGTCGTTGCCTCGGTTCGATCGATCACGTGGAGAGATTATCAATTTGCCCCGAGCTTCGCCAGCAGTTGCTCCAATTCAGGCAGAGTGTTGCCCTGGAACCGCACTCCATTCACGAACACGGAGGGTGTCGAATTGACTTTGAACGAATCGACCGCCCGGGTGCGCACGCTCATCAGGTTTTCGAGCAGCTTCTGATCGGAGAGGCACGTCTTGAAGGTCTCGTCGGTGAAACCGGCCTGCTTGGCAAAATCGAGCAGGCGCGGCAGTGGATCGCCATCGGCGAAGGCCCAGACCTCCTGCTTTTCGAACATCACCCCGATGAAGGTCATGTACTTGGACGGCTCGAGGCAGCGCGCCAGCATGTAGACGGCAGCGTCCAGATTGTCGCGGGCGAACTCGCGATAGACGAGCCGCACTTTGCCGGTGTCGATGTACTTCGACTTGAGGCCGGGCAGCACCGTCTTGTGGAACTCGGCGCAGTGCGGGCACGTGGTCGAGGCGTACTCGACGATGGTGATGGGAGCGGAGGCTTGGCCGATCACGATCTCGGGGAGGGGACCAGGGACCAGCAGGTCGGCGACGGGGAACTCGGCAACGGGAGCCTCCATCGTCGCCTCGGTGGCCGCGGCCGCTGTGGTCGCTGCCGGTGCAGTCGTTGCTGCCGTGCTCGCGATGCTGGCCGCTGTCGTGCTCGCAGCGACACTCTCGGCAGCCGGCTTGACGGCCATCAAAGCATCGGGTGCCGGTCCACTCATGCTGCCGCTCATGCCATAGATGCCGATGCCGACGACGACCGAGACGACGGCGGCGAAGCCGATCAGCCAGCCCGAGCCGTTGTTGCCGCTCTTGACGGGATTTGCCACTGTCCTCGACCTCTGTTGTTGGTTGCGCCGGCCCGATCGGCCACTCACATTGCGCCGAAATAGGGCAAGTGGAGGCGCTCGTCACCCGAATCTTGCGTGAGCTGGCTCCGTGATCGATCGTCACACCCGAGCATGCCGTTCAATTCCGCTCCAGCACGCGGGCGAGTGCGGCAGCTGCTTCATCGCCCGAGCTGACGGCGCCGTCGAGCCAGCCGGCATTTTTGGAGGCGATGTCGGAGGAGGCGAAGGCAAGGCGCCGATGACGAGGATTTCGGGTTCAATGCGCGACACGCCCCTATTCCCCGCCCGATCCGATCGAGAGCAGCGCCGTGTTGCCCCCGGTTGCGGTGATGTCGGTCGTCCGCACGCGCTCGATCGCGAACCTCGCGACGTAGTTGGGGCCGCCGGCCTTGGGGCCGGTGCCCGACAGGCCTTCGCCGCCGAAGGGCTGCACACCGACGACGGCGCCGATCTGGTTGCGGTTGATGTAGAGATTGCCGACGCGGGCCCGCTCCGAGACGAAATCGATCGTCTCCTTGATGCGGGTGTGCAGCCCGAGCGTCAGGCCGTAGCCGGTCGCGTTGATCGCATCGCACACCTTGTCGAGATGCCCCGCCTTGAAGCGCACCACGTGCAGGATCGGGCCGAACACCTCGCGCTCGAGCCGGCCGATGGCGTCGATCTCGAATGCCGCCGGCGCGACGAACGTACCGTGCCGGCACGCCGCGGGAACGGGAAGGTCGATCAACGTCTTGCCCTCGCGCTGCATCCTGAGCTTGTGGGAGGAGAGCACGGCTTCGGCATCGTCGTCGATCACCGGGCCGATGTCGGTTGCAAAGTCCATCGGGTCGCCCAGCGAAAGCTCCGACATGGCGCCCGTCAACATCTCCAGCATGCGGCCCGCCACATCCTCCTGCACGAACAGCACGCGCAGCGCCGAGCAGCGCTGGCCCGCCGAATCGAAGGCGGAGACGACCGCATCGCGCACCACCTGCTCGGGCAGCGCGCTCGAATCGACGATCATCGCATTCATGCCCCCGGTCTCGGCGATGAACGGGGCGATCGCGCCGCCGCGCCGGGCGAGACCCTGCAGGATGAGGGAGGCAGTCTCGTTCGAGCCGGTGAAGGCGACGCCGTCGACGCGCCGGTCCGAGACGAGCTTGGCGCCGACCTTGCCGCCGCCACCGGGCAACAGATGCAGCACGTCGACCGGCACGCCCGCCCGATGCAGCAGCCGCGTGGCGACAAATGCCGTGATCGGCGTCTGCTCAGCCGGCTTGGCGATCACCGCATTGCCGGCGGCGAGCGCGCCCGCAATCTGGCCGGTGAAGATCGCGAGCGGAAAGTTCCAGGGCGAGATGCAGGCGAACACGCCGCGCCCACGCAACTCGATCTCGTTCTTCTCGCCAGTGGGTCCTTTCAGCTCCACGGGTCCCGCGAACAGGCGGCGGGCCTCGGAGGCATAATAGCGCAGGAAATCGACTGCTTCGCGCAGGTCGCCGAGGGCGTTGGGCAGCGTCTTGCCGCCCTCGCGCACCATGAAGGCCATCAGCTCGTGGCGGTTGTCCTCGTAGAGATCGGCGGCACGATCGAGAATGCGCGCGCGGGCCGGTCCGCCGAGCCGATCCCAGGCGTCATGCGCCTGGCGGGCTGATGCGAGTGCGGCCTCGATCTCAGTTTCGCTCGCCTCGCCAACCGCGCCGACCAGGATCCGGTGATCGTGGGGCGAATGCAGGCGTTGCGAGGCATTGTCGGTCCGCGCGTGGCCCGCAACGATCGGGCCGACCGCGATCGGCTGCTCGAGGACCTCGCGCATCCGCTCGAGGAGCGGCTCGCGCACCACGCGCTCGGTCAAAGGCAGCCCGAGGCTGTTGCGGCGGGCGGGCGCAAAGATGTCGACGGGGCGTGGAATCAGTGGATGGGACTTCTGCCCAAGCTCCTCGGCGCGCTCGACGGGGTCGCGGATGATCTCGGCAACGGGAAGCTCGTCATCGGCGAGACGGTTGACGAAGGAGGTGTTCGCCCCGTTCTCGAGCAGGCGCCGCACCAGATAGGCGAGCAGATCCTCGTGCTCGCCGACCGGCGCATAGATGCGGCAGGGGCGCGCCAGCCGATCGGCCGGCACCACGTCGCTGTAGAGCGCTTCGCCCATGCCGTGCAGGCGTTGGAACTCGAATGGCAGGTTGCCCGCCATCGTATGAATGGCCGCGATCGTATGGGCGTTGTGGGTCGCGAACTGGGGATAGAAAATGGCCGGCTCCGACAGCAGATAGCGCGCGGCGGCGAGGTAGGAGACATCGGTATTGGTCTTGCGCGTGAAGACGGGGAAGTCGGGCAGGCCGCGCTCCTGGGCCCATTTGATCTCGCTGTCCCAATAGGCGCCCTTGACGAGGCGGACCGGCAGCCGGCGGCCGGAAAGGGAAGCCACCCGTTTCAGCCAGCGCAACACCGGCAGAGCCCGCTTGCCATAGGCCTGCACCGCCAGCCCGAGCCCGTTCCAGCCTTCGAGCTCGGAGCGCGTCAACACGTCGGCGAGGATCTGCAGCGTGAGGTCGAGGCGGTCGGCTTCCTCGGCATCGACTGTCAAGGTCAGCCCGCGCGCCTTCGACAGCTCGGCCAGCCGGAAGAGTCTCGGGCCGAGCTCGGCGCGGACGCGAGTTTCCTTCCCCGGCTCGAAACGAGGATGAATGGCGGAGAGTTTGACCGAAAGACCGGGCCTCGCCATCAGCTCGGCCTGGTTGCGTGATTTCCAGCTGCCTGCCGCCTTGCCGACCGCCTCGATCGCATCGACATAGCGATCGAAATAGCGGTCGGAATCCTTCTGCGTCCGCGCGGCTTCCCCCAGCATGTCATAGGAGTGGCGGTAGCCCTTGGCCTCGTCGGCCTTGGCGCGTTTCAGCGCTGCCTCGATGCGCTCGCCATAGACGAATTGGTCGCCCATGATCCGCATCGCCTGGCGCATGGCCTGACGGATGACGGGCTCGCCCGAGCGGGCGACGAGGCGCTTGACGATGCTGGTCGGGCCACTGCCGCCAACGTCCTTCAGTCCGATCACGCGGCCAGTCAGCATCAGCCCCCAGGTGGAGGCATTGACGAAAGCCGACTGCGAACGGCCCAAGTGCTTGGCCCAATTGCCCTGCAGCATCTTGTCGTCGATCAGCTGATCCGCGGTCTCGGCATCGGGGATGCGCAGCAGCGCTTCCGCGAGGCACATCAGGATCACGCCCTCCTCGGAAGTGAGCCCATACTCGTTGAGGAAGGCATCGATCCCACCATGCTGCTGGCGCCCGGCGCGAGCGGAATGGACGAGGCGCTTGGCAACGTCCTCGACCTTGCGCTTCTCCTCGAGCGTGAGCATGGCGCGCGAGATCAGTCCTGCGACGAGCCGGGCCTCGTCGGCCAGATAATCGGCCGCGATCTCGTCGCGCGGCGGCAAGGGCGGACGGTCAGCCTCGGTGCTCAGGGCGGGCAGGCTCATGGCAGGTCTCCGGAGGAAGCGGGCGGCGCGGATGATTCGAATGATAGCAGAAGGGAGCGTGGGCTCCATGGGGGATGGAACGTCGACCGCCGGCTGTCATCTTGGCGGGCCGCCCGATGGCGCTTATGGTCCAGCCGGTCATTCAGGGGGGCCCGCAATGGCGCGCAAATCTCCAATCGTCCGCACCCTAAAGGCGCTGAGGAAACGCGTCGCGGCGTTCCGCGCAGCTGGCGAGCGGGTAGCGCTCGTCCCCACCATGGGGGCGCTGCACGAGGGCCATCTTTCGATTGTCGGTCTCGCGCGACGCCACGCCGACCGCGTCGTCGTCTCGGTCTTTGTCAATCCGACGCAGTTTGCCGCACACGAGGATTTCGACAAGTACCCGCGCGACGAGGCAGGCGATGCCAGCATGCTGGCCTCCGTCGATACCGATCTCGTCTACGCGCCGGAGCGGGCGGAGATCTATGCGGCGGGCTTTTCGACACGGATTGCTGTCGAGGGCGGGGTCGCCGAAGGGCTGGAGAGCGTGACCCGGCCGCATTTCTTCGGGGGGGTCGCGACCGTCGTCGGCAAGTTGCTGATCCAGTGTGGGCCCGATACCGCGCTCTTTGGGGAGAAGGATTATCAGCAATTGCAGGTGATCCGCCGTCTGGTGCGCGATCTCGATCTTCCCGTTGCGATCATCGGCGCGCCGACGCTGCGCGAGCCCGACGGCCTCGCGATGTCGTCACGCAATGCGTATCTCTCGGCCGCGGAGCGCCGCGTGGCGCCTGTGCTGCACCGAGCGCTGTTGGGAGTTGCCGAGAAAATATCGGGCGGTGGCCGGATCGGACTGGCCCTCGCAGCCGGCAGGCGGCAGATCGAAACCGCCGGTTTCCAGCTCGACTATCTGGAGTTGCGAGATGCGGCGACGCTCGCCCCTTTGGGCAACCAGATCGAGCGCCCGGCCCGATTGCTGGTCGCGGCCCTACTCGGTCGGACGCGATTGATCGACAACGTGCCGGTGATGCCCGGTTGAATGACGCAGATCAGCGACAATGGCGAGGAGCCCGTGGCGTTTCCGCCGCCGGGTCCTCATCCCATTTTCTCGCTCCAATGGCCGCGCCATGTTCGGCATCTTGCCACCGGGTGCTCATGGCATCCCGTTTCGGGATGGGTCGGGGCCATCTCATTGGTGGTTCCGTGCCCCGTTGAGAACAATATAGTCGGCATTCTTCCCGGGCCATGTTCCCCACGGAACAGCCCGGCAGGAATATTCGGGCACCACATGCGGAGGAGCCGATGCCGGGAAATGCAAAAGGGTCTTCAGGCCTCGCCAGGCTGGCGATGGGGCTGGTTTGGCTGCTGCTGGCGGAGAGCATCGCCGGGGCAGCGGAGCCCCGGTTCGTCCTGCCGCCCGGCTACGAGGCCAATCTCTACGCCAGCGGGCTCGGGCGAGCGCGGCTGATGCAGATGACCGAAACCGGTGACATCATCCTTTCGGTGCCGCCGGACCGGCTGCTGCTGGTCGAGGCGGATCGCGACGGCGATGGCCGGTCTGACGGCACAGCTGTTCTGGCAGCCGGGCTGGCGAACCCGCACGGCCTGCTGCTAGAAGGCAACCAGCTCCTTGTCGCAACGGAATCTCGAGTCGTCCGGTTCGGCTTCGACAGCGCCGCGGGCCGCCTCACCGGTGCGCCCGAGGTGCTCCTCGACGGCGTGCCGGACGATGGCGGACACTCGACCCGCACGTTGAAACGCGGACCTGACGGCGCGCTCTACCTCTCGATCGGCTCGTCCTGCAACGTGTGCAGCGAGCGCCATCTCTGGCGAGCAGCGATGCTGCGTTTCCTGCCCGGCGAAAGGCCCGAGATCTTCGCCTCGGGGTTGCGCAACACCGTCGGCTTCGATTGGCAGCCCGGCACCGGCGACCTCTACGGTGTCGACAATGGCCGCGACAACCTCGGCGACGACTTCCCGCCCTGCGAGCTCAATCTCATCCGCAAGGGAGGCTTCTACGGCTGGCCCTACTGGAACGGCGCCAACGTGCCCGATCCCGACCTCGGCGGCAGCAGCAGAGCCGTGGGTCTGCTGCCGATTCCCCCCGCTCATCCCTTCGGCGCCCACGTGGCGCCGCTGTCCATTCGCTTTCTGAGGCACCTGAAGGCACCGGGACAGGAAGGAGCTGCACTCGTCGCGCAACATGGCAGCTGGGACCGCTCCGTCCGCTCGGGCTATCAGATCGTCTCGCTCCATTTCGCCGAAGATGGCAGGATCACCGAGCGGCTCTTTATGTCGGGCTTCATCACCGATGGCGATGTGATCAGCCGGCCCGTCGATATCCTGGAGGCCAGCGACGGGACAATCTATGTGTCGGACGACTATGCGGGCGCGATCTGGCGGGTGATGTATGATGGTGCGGAGTAGATTGACGAACGTCCTGCTGGCAATGCGCCCACGTCGTTGCTGGTTGTCACTCGAGGAGTTCAAACCATGGAACGTGTGACACTCGACTATGCGCGAGAGCATCTCGACGAGCTGATGGAGCGTGCTCGGCAGGGCGAGGAGCTCGAGATCACCGATCCGCAACATGGAACGGTGGTTCTTCGCGCTGCCAAAGCGGAGCAAGCGGTCTCGCCCGCGGTGCAACCGCGGTCGGGCCTCTGGAAAGGCCGAGTACCGCCTCCTCCGGATGATTTCTTCGACCCGCTTTCAGAGGAGGATCTCGCACTCTGGTACGGGGACGGACGGTGAGGCTGCTTCTCGATACCCATGCATTCGCATGGTGGATGCTCGACGACCCGCGGATGTCGAATGGTGCCCGGGCGGCAATCGAATCCCAAGGCGTGACTACGAGCGTCAGCGTCTGTTCTGTTTGGGAGATCGCCATCAAGGTCGGAGTCGGCAAGTGGCCTGAAGCCTCTGACCTGCTGAGCAACCTCGAAGATGAGCTTGCGGGCCAGGGTTTCGCCTTGTTGCCCATTCAAGTTGCTCATGTCCGCATGGCAGGACTGATGACCTCGCTCCACCGCGATCCGTTCGACCGGTTGCTCGCCGCACAGGCCGTCATCGAAGGCCTGACGCTGGTGACTTCGGATATGCGTCTGGCAGGGCTCGGCCCCTCGACCTTGTGGTGACATGGTCTTGGTCGATGTCTTCTCCGCCACAATCGCGAATGAGGGAGCAACCCGATGCCCGACGACCAGGGACCGCTCGGAGAGATCCTGCCGACCGAGGCCGAGCAGCGGCTGATCGCTGCCGTCGGCGCCGGGCGACGAGCGCACATGGGTGGCGCGTCGGTGCGCGCATCGGTGTTGCGCGCGCTGGCGATCCAGGCGAGGCCCGACTGGCCGCTGCAGCCGGTCGGCCTCAGGGTCTACGACGCGACGGTCGAAGGCCGGCTCGACCTCGAGGGCTGCACCATCGGCACGCCGGTGCTGTTCTTCCAGTGCCGCTTTGCGGTCGCGGAAGGCGAGGGCCGCAGCGCCATCCTCATTCGCGATGCGCGCCTGCCGCGGCTCGGCCTCTACGAGTGCACGATCGATGGCGGCGTGCTGGCGAACCGGGCGCGCATCGATACCGGCATTTTCATGCGCGGCGCCAAGGTGACCGGCCGCATGGAGATGCGCGGCATCGAGCTCGGCGGCTCGCTCACCATGGAGGAAGCGAGCTTCACCGACCCGCGCACGGCAATCCTGCTCGATGCCGCGCGCATCGGCGGGCCGCTCGTCATGCGCGGCGCCAAGGTCAGCGGCGAGGTGCGGCTCGCGGGCGCGCGCATCGGCGGCGGGCTGCTGCTCGAGGATGCGAGCTTCACCCACACCTCTGCAGCGCTGATTGCCGATGGCGTGGTCGCCGATGGGCCGCTCGTCCTCAGCAAGAGCACGATCGATGGCGGACTGCAGATGCGCGGCGCCCATCTCCGCGGCGTCCATGCCGACGACCTGACGATCAAGGGCGCCAAGCAGGCGCTGAACGCCCAGGACGCCCGCGTCACCGCCGGCTGGACGATGCAACGGGTGAAAGCAGTCGGCATGCTCTCATTCGAGGGGCTGCGGCTCACGGGCAACCTGGTGCTCGACCACGCCGAGGTCGAGGGCGCGGAGAACGCCATCTCGATCGATGGCGCCGACATCTCCGGCTGGTGCTCGCTGTCGCAATCGAAGGTGAAGGGCGCAGTGCGGCTCGCCGGAGCGAGTATCGCGGATCGGGTTCTGTTCGATGGCGCCGTGATCGAGGGGCGCTACTACTCCGTGCTCGCCGAAGGCATGCGAGCCCGTCATGGGCTGACGCTGCGCGGTGCCAAGCTCACCGGCACGCTCAACCTGATGGGCGCCGAGATCGGCCATGCGCTCATCGCCCACGATATCATGATCGACGGCAAGGGGCGGGCGATCGAGGCTGACGTGGTGCGGATCGGCGGCAACTGGCTGATGCGTGGCGCGACCCTCGTCGGCAGCGTGCGGCTGCCGGGCGCAACCATCGATGGGCAGCTCGCGCTCACCAACTCGCGCATCACGGCGGACATCCTCGCCATTCGTGCCGACGGAGCGCGTATCCGCGGCGGCTGGTTCATGGGCCGCTCGCGGATCGCCGGGCTCGTGCGCTTTCCTTCCTGCGAGATCGGCAATCAGGTGCGCTTCCGTGGCACCCGCATCGTGGTGCGGCAGGGGCCGGCGGTGTTTGCCAACGGCACCACGATCAGCCGCGACTTGATGCTCGACCAAGGCTTCAGTGTCGACGGAGCCGTGGTGCTCCACCAGCTCGTCGTCAACGGGACCGTGGATTTTCGCGGCAGCACCATGCGCAGCGCGGCAATCGCGCGTGAAGGCACCGGCATCGTCAAGCGCGATGACGAGGACGACGAGCTGACCGAGCCCTATGACGAGCTCGCACTGTCGCTCGTGGACGCCCGGCTCGACCGGCTCGAGATGCCCGAGACCGCTGCCTGCCGGCCGCGCGGCATCGTCGACCTCTCGCGGCTGCAAGTCGGCGCCTATGTGGATCATGCCCAGGCTTGGCCGCCCCCGCTCCGGCGCAACGATCGCAAGCCCGCGGGCCGCGGGTTCAGCGCCGATGGCCGCGACATCGACCATCTCGTGCTCGACGGGTTCACCTACGACCATCTGGAGAACCCGTCGGGTCTGCAGCCGGCTTCCGCCAATGCCGGCCGGCGGTCGAGCGCGGCACGGATGCGGCTCGGCTGGCTCGCGGGGCAGGCGGGCGAGGATATCTATCAGCACTTCAAGCCGCAGGCCTGGGTTGCGCTGTCGACCCGGCTCGCCGCCCAGGGCCATATCGAGGACGCGCAGGCGCTGGCAATCGCACGACGGCGGCGCGAGCGGCGCAGCTCCACGGTCGGGTTCTGGGTGTGGCTGCAGAGCCTGCTGCTCGACGTGCTCGCGCTCTACGGCTTCAATCCGTTGCGCACAATCGGCTGGATGGCACTCTTCGTCCTCTTGTTCGCCGGCATCTGGGCCGGCGCGGCGCTCGATTGCCGCGAGCCCGGCTGCAGCGACGAGACCGTGCTCGTGCGCTCGAAGCTGGGCGACTATACGAGCGATCCGGTCCGGGTCGGGGAGACCTATCCCGCCTTCAACTCGCTCGCCTATTCGCTCGACGTGTTCGTGCCCTTCGTCAGCTTCGGCTACGAGGACCATTGGCGGCCCAATCTGCGGCACGGGCCATTCGCGAGCTTCGAGCTGCCGTTGCCGGGGCGCGCGCCCGTGCTGGTGACGTTGACGAAAGGCGGCGTGCTCTATGCGCTCGGGCTGATCGAGATGGTGATCGGCCTCGTTCTGACGTCGCTCGCGGTGACGGGGTT
>JANPDA010000404.1:0-4468 GCA_031431235.1 Hyphomicrobiaceae bacterium | reverse complement strand
GTGTCGAGTGGCACGATGAGCCGCCGCCAGATCCTCGGCGCGATATCGTCGAGGGAGACATGCACCTGCACGGCATTGAAGTCGCGGAAGCTTGGCCGCGGTTCGTCGTCGGTATCCTCGGTCATGTGTTCCCCGAACAGTCTACCGCTCTTGCCGCTCGGTATTGCAGCTGGCCGATGTGGCTGCCGGCAATCCGATGACATGTGCAAGGCCACCCGTCGATGGGTGCCTCCGTCAGTTTGCTTGCTCCACTCTATCACGCATGGGCGGGCTCGTGACTGTAGTGTCCCCTGGCCAGTCTTATCCGATCGCGATGCCTCCGATTCCGGACGTGGTGTAGCCCGTGGTCGACGTGAGCGAGGACGAGCCGGCGAATGTCGCCTCTTGGGATCGAGTGTCGAGCAAGCCGCACCGATCCTTGCCAAAGGTCGCGATGATCCGGAACCCGACGTGCCGTCAAGCGTCGGCGGGATCAAGATCGCGGTAGAGATCCGGAACCGACCAGTGACCATCCGGATGCCGAGGACCGATTTTGCAGAACAAGCGATGGCCTGGCTGTTTCCCGACGGAGGCCCGGCCGGATGATCAGAGCTTGCTGGCGATCTCGCGCTTGAAGAATTCGGTGATGCGGGCCGCAAGGCGATCGAGATACTCCCGACCACGCACGGCATCGCCGAGTCCCGGATTGCCGAGCACGCCATTCTCGGAGACGGACTTGATGCCCTGGGAGAAGATCTTCTCGCGCACGGCCGCCACCTCGCCCATGTAGCCGGCTGCTGAGCGATCCATCAGCACAAGACCAGGCTCGAGCGCGAGGATCATCGAGGTCTCGAGCTCACCGGAGTGACCGCCGGCCGAGGCGCGGTCGACACCATGCTCGGCGGCGCAGCCGAACAACGTGTCGTCGTAGAGCGACCAGTCCGTGCAGCCGACGATGCGCCTGCCGTCCGCGGGTCTCCCCATGCCCTCGATGATGCGCCGCAGGGGCTCCGCATTGCCACCGTGGCCAGAGTAGATGAGCACGTTGCGAAAGCCATGCCTGAGGAGGCTCTCGCAACAATCCCGGATGAGCGCATCGAGCGTCTCCTGGCGCAGCGTCATGGAGCCCGGGAACATCATGTGGTGATCGGCGCGCCCGACCGGCAGGAGCGGCGCCATGAGGGCAGGGATGGATGGTGCAACCTTGGCCAGCACGGCAACCGTGTGCAGGCAGTCTGTCGAGAGCGGCAGATGTGGACCGTGCTGCTCAATCGAGCCGACCGGCAGGAGCGCGCTGTCATGGCCGGCCGCTAAGGCATCGCGGATCTCGGGCCAGGTCAGATCGGCGATGTTGAGCGATCGCGGCGCCATGGAGTGTGTCTCCTTTCTTGGGGTCATGGCGCAAGCGCCAGTGGGCTACTTGGTCGTGGCGCCGCCATCGATGGCCAGCGCATGCCCGGTGATGAAGTCGCCGGACTGACTGGCCAGGTAGATGACGGCTTCGGCAATCCGCTCGGGCGGCATCACGCGATTGATGAGCTGGCGTGACGTGAACTCGCCGACCATCTGCTCGAAGGTCACGCCCATCTCCTCCGCGACGAGGCGGTTGCCTTCGGTGTCGACGCTGCCTGGGCACACGGCATTGACGTTGATCCCGAAGGGCGCGAGCTCGATCGCAAGGCTCTTCATGAGCCCGATCACGCCGAACTTTGCGGCGCAATAGGCGGAGATGCCGGCATATCCCTTGAGTCCGGCTTGGGATGAGTTGAAGATCACTCGGCCCGATTTCCGCGCCATCATGTGGGGTACGACGGCTTTGGCGCTGAGCCAGGCGCCCTTCAGGTTGATGTCGACGACGCGGTCCCACTCCTCCTCCTCGACCTCCCAGGACGGCTGGAACGGCGCCCCGATGCCCGCATTGGCGACAAGCACGTCGATCTTCCCGAAGGCTTCAAGCGTCCCCTTCACGGCTGAGCCCAGGTCGGCGGCGGAGCGCGTGTCGGCCTGGAAGACGAGGCAGCGCCGGCCAAGCTCGGTGACGGACCTCGACGTCGCCTGCATCTCGCCTGGATCGGCGAGCTTCGTGCGGCGACCCGGGAGATTGCGCCCGATGTCGAGGATTGCGATGTCGGCTCCCTCGCGCGCCATGCCGACGGCGAATGCTCTGCCGAGACCGCGCCCGCCGCCCGTGATGAGGGCCACTTTGCCTTCGAGCCGACCCGTCATGTGCTGACCTCTCTTCCTCGCATTGGCCCTACTCGTGCCGTACCACGCGACGCAGGAATAAGCGCGTGCGCGCTTCCTTCGCATACTTCAGGTTCTCTGCTCGCGCGACGTGATTTACGCCATCACCAGCGTGTCGCCTGAAAAGCTCGACGCTGCAGGACTGCTCGAGCTGTCTCGCAACCACTGGGCAATCGAGAACAGCCTGTTCCATGTCCGCGACGTCACCTTCGGCGAAGATCGCTGCCGGGTCCGCACCGGCGCCGCGCCCGCCGTCCTCGCGGAACTACGCAACGCGACCCTCACCGTCATCCGCAAGGTCGGCCAAAAACCCCGCCCCGCCCGCGAAGCCTCGCGGAACACACGTGGCGCGCCATCCGGTTGGTCATGACGGCATGAATTGAATAACCCTGGGGCCACCTCACGTTGACAGCCGTCGAACTGCTGAATAAGTTTGTCAATGCTTAAGTCCGTGCCCCGTCACCCGCTCGATCCCCTCTCGCACGAAGAGATCGAAGCTGCCGTTACGGCTGTCCATTCTGGTGGCGGCCTCGACGCCTCGGCTTGGTTCGAGACCGTGTCGCTGAAAGAGCCGGATCGGAGGGTCAAATCCAAGAGCAAGGGGCGCAAGGGCGGCGGACGCAAGGCCTTCGTGTGCTGCTATGAGCCGAAGACCAACAGGACCTTCGAAGGCATCGTCGATCTTGCCTTGGGTAAGCTCGAATCATGGGGCCAAGCGACCGGCATGCAGGCCCGCATCGTGTCGGACGAGTTCATTGGTGCTGGCCTCGTTGCCAAACAGGATCCTGCCGTCATCGCGGCCCTGAAGAAGCGCGGCATCACGGACATCGAAAAGGTGCTGATCGAGCCCTGGTCAGCGGGCAGTTTCGGTATCGAGGGCGAGGAAGGCAAGCGGCTTGCCTATGGCCATTGCTGGCTCGGCAGCGACGACGGCGAAAACCCTTTTGCGCGGCACATCGCAAACCTCCACCCCGTGATCGACCTGCAGCACATGAAAGTGATCCGGGTGGACGACTTCGGCGTCGTTCCGCTGCCGCCAGACACCAGCCGCATCCGGCTCGATGAGGGGCTGCGCACGGATCTGAAGCCAATCGAGATCACGCAACCCGAGGGACCGAGCTTCCACATCGAGGGCAACGAGATCGCCTGGCAGAAGTGGCACATCCGCACCGGTTTCAACCTGCGCGAGGGCCTCGTTCTCTACGACATCGGCTATGAGGACGGCGGGCGCGTGCGGCCCATCATGAACCGCGCGTCCATGGCCGAGATGGTGGTCCCCTACGGTGATCCGACCGGCGGCAATTTCCGGCGCAACGCATTTGACTGCGGTGAGTACGGAGTCGGCAAGTTCGTTGACTCCCTGGAGCTCGGTTGCGACTGCCTTGGCGTGATCCACTACCAGGACATTACGGTTCACGACTCGAAGGGCAAGCCGCGCACGGTTAAGAACGGCATCTGCATCCACGAGGAGGACCATGGCATCCTCTGGAAATTCACAAACACCCGGACTGGCCGCAGCTCCGTCACTCGCTCGCGCCGCCTCGTCATCTCGAGTCTGATGACCATCGGGAACTACGTCTATGGGTTCTTCTGGTACTTCTATCTGGACGGGACGATCGGGGTTGAGGTGAAGGCCACGGGCATTCCGTTCCCAACCGCCATAGCGCCGGGCCAGAAGCCCGAGCACGGAAGCCTCATCGCGCCCCAGATCGACTCCCATGTGCACCAGCACGTGTTCTCCTACCGCTTCGAGATGTGTGTTGACGGCGAGAGGAACGCCGTGCGCGAGGTCGACTTCGAGGCCATGCCGGTGGGGCCCGGCAACAAGCACGGCAACGGCATCCGCATCGTCGAGCGGCCCATGCGCAAGGAAGCGGAAGCCCAGTCCGTCATGGACATGGGCCGGGCGCGCTATTGGAAGGTCATCAATCCCAACGTCACGAATGCGCTCGGCCAGAACCCCGGCTACAAGCTGGTACCTGGCGTGAATGCCATGCCGTTCAATCACCCGGACTCGCCGATCGGCCAGCGCGCAGGCTTCATGTACAAGCACTTCTGGGCGACTGCCTATAGTCCTGACGAACTTTATCCCGCAGGCTGGTATCCCAACCAGCACGAAGGCGGCGACGGCCTGCCGCGCTGGACTAAGGCCAACCGGCCTATTGAGAACGAGCCGCTGGTCGTGTGGTACACGATGAACTACCACCACCTGCCGAGGCCGGAGGACTGGCCCGTGCAGCCCGTG
>JANPDA010000403.1:0-3336 GCA_031431235.1 Hyphomicrobiaceae bacterium | reverse complement strand
CGGCCGGTGCGAACCGGATGAGCGTCGGGGCAACACAGATCGCCTTCTGGGTGTTCGCGGCACTGATGGGTCTCTCGCTGTCGAGCATCTTCATCGTCTTCACCGGCCAGAGCATCGCGCGGATTTTCTTCATCACCTCGGCGTCCTTCGCGGGCTTGAGCATCTACGGTTATACGACTCAGAAGAGCCTGTCGGCTTGGGGCTCGTTCCTGATGATGGGCCTGATCGGCATCGTCATCGCCTCGATTGTCAACATCTTCATCGGCTCGTCCGCACTGCAGTTCGCCGTCTCGGTGATCGGCGTGCTGGTGTTCGCCGGCCTCACCGCCTATGACACGCAGCGCATCAAGGAGACCTACTACCAAGTGCAGCACGACACGGCTGCCATGGGCAAGGCCGCGATCCACGGCGCGCTCAATCTCTACCTCGACTTCATCAACCTGTTCATGATGCTGCTTCGCCTGTTCGGCAGCCGCGAGTAGCCTCGTCCCAAGACAGTCCCTGGACCACGGAAAGGCCTCGCCTCGCGGCGAGGCCTTTTTGCATTGGAGCGTCCACGATCAACTGGGATGGTCGGGCCGGGGAAGGAGCCCGACGTGCTTCCTGAGCCGCCGCTAGCCCCGAAGCAGACGGGCCGCCCACTGCCATGGGCGGCCCGCTGACAGGCAGTTGCAATCAAAGTCTCAAGCGGCCTGCGCGGCCTTGGTGGCTGCATGGATCTGGGTCCGCAACAGCGGCAGCACCTGATCGACGAGGCGCATCTGCTCGCGCAGCAGAGCAAAGATCGGCGTGTTCGAGAACGCTTCGCTGGGGATGCCGAGGGCCTGGCCGAGCACGCGCGTGACCAGTGCCTCGATATTGATCGGCTGCTCGGTGGCCGGTGCGGGCTTGCTGGCCACGGCCGGCTTGACCGCGGCAGGTGCCGCAACCGTCGCGGCGACCGGCGCTGGCGCGGCAACCGGAGCGGCCTTGGCGGCGCGCTTGCGGCCCTTGCTGGCCGTCTCGGCGGCTGCTGCCTTTGCCGCGCGCGAGGCCTTCACTTCGTTGATGTACTTGTCGGCGTCGACTGCGAACTTGTCACGCAGCCGGCGCACGATCGAAGGATTGTCGATCCCGATCAGCTTGATCGCCGTCGTCCGCTTGATGTCCGGATTGTCGACGATGATCTCCGCGATCCTCGCCAGCAGCTCCACGTCGTTGATGCCGGTGCCCTTGGGGCGGCCCCGTGTACCCTTGCCCGTCTTCATGTTGACCTCCTCGTTTGTAGTGATTCGACGAGGTGGATATTGCTGCTGTTCGTCTGGATGATCTACTGGAAAAAGCATGCGAAAACAGTCGTCGCGGGTAAAATGGGCCTGTTTTTGCCCCGCGAAGGTGCATTCGCGCGCTTTTCAACAAGATGTGGCAAAAATGCATGCGCATTGAGAGGGTTACAGCTACGTACGGAAAGATTAGTGAGGAGTCGCCTGTAACCCTCCGGAATTGCCTCTCGCTTCCGCGTCAAACCGCCAGCCCCTTGCTCCGTGCGAGCGCCAGCAGCGACACCTGGGGCCGCGGCCCGAGATGCCCGATCGCCTCGGCGGCGGCGATCGAGCCGAGTCTGCCCGCGCTCGCGAGCGGCAGCCCTGCCGCAATGCCGTAGAGCAGACCGGCCGCGTAGAGATCGCCTGCGCCGGTCGTATCGACGACCCCGGCGACCGGCTCGGCCGGGACCTCGATCGCTTCTCCCTCCGCAAGGATCAGCGACCCCTTCTCGCTGCGGGTGAGCGCGGCGAGCTTGGCATCCTTGGCCGCATGCCCGGCTGCCGCCTCGAACCCCGTCCCATAGAGCGAGGTGATCTCGTCGGAGTTGGCGAGCAGGATGTCGACCCGTGTCCGGATCAGCTCGAGGAACTCGGTCCGGTGCCGGTCGACGCAAAACCCGTCCGACAGGCTGAGCGCAACCTTGCGGCCGGCAGCCCGCGCGATGTCGGCCGCCGCGTAGAAGGCGCGCTTTGCTTGCGGCCGGTCGAACAGATAGCCTTCCAGATAAAGGATCGCCGCGGGCCGGATCGCTTGCGGGTCGACGGCGCCGTTCTCGAGCATCGGGCTGACGCCGAGGAACGTGTTCATGGTGCGCTGGCCGTCAGGCGTCACCAGCACGAGGCAGCGCGCCGTCGGCTCGCCGCCTTTGTCCGGCGCAGTCTCGAAGGAAACCCCGATCGAGCGGATATCGTGGCGGAAGATGCGTCCGAACTCGTCGTCGGCGACTTTGCCGATGAAGGCTGCCTTCCCGCCGAGCGAGGCTATGCCGGCGATGGTGTTGGCGGCCGACCCGCCCGACGTCTCGACCGCCGGCCCCATCAGCCGGTAGATCCGGTCGGCTTCACCCGCATCGATCAGGCGCATGTGCCCCTTCGACAACCCCTCGCGGACGAGCAGCGCATCGTCGACGCGAGCGATGATGTCGACGATGGCATTGCCGATCCCGCAGACATGCAGGCTTGCATTCGTCATGGCTCGGTCCCTTTTCTCGTGGGTGGCTCAGTCGACGGTCTTATCCGGCATGCGACAGAGATCGGCGATGCCGCAGGCGCCACAGCGCGGCTTGCGTGCGACGCAGGTGTAGCGGCCGTGCAGGATCAGCCAATGATGCGCGTTGCGCCGCCAGCGTTGCGGTACGACGCGGACGAGCACGTCCTCCACCGCATCGGGCGTCTTGCCGGGCGCGAGGCCCGTGCGGTTCGCCACGCGCAAGACGTGGGTGTCGACGGCGATCGTCTCCTCATTGAACGCGACGTTGAGCACGACGTTGGCGGTCTTGCGCCCGACCCCCGGCAGCCGCTCCAGCGCCTCGCGGCTCGCCGGCACCTGGCCGCCATGCTCCTCGATCAACAGGCGCGACAGTGCAACCACGTTCTTGGCCTTCGTGCGGAAGAGCCCGATCGACTTGATGAGATCCCGCACCTTCTCCTCGCCGAGCGCGACCATCGCCGCCGGCGTGCCGGCTGCTGCAAAGAGCGGCCCCGTCGCCTTGTTCACGCCAGCGTCTGTCGCCTGCGCCGAAAGTACGACGGCGACGAGCAGCGTATAGGCGTCGCTATGCTCGAGCTCGCTGCGCGGATCCGCTCGCTCGGCAGCCAGCCGGGCGAACAACTCGTCGATCTCGGCAGGCTCGAGCTTCGAAGCCGCGGGGCGCCGGCCACCAGCCGGCTTCGTCCCCATCGCCTTGCGCGCCGCCATGCCACTCCCCCCGCGCATCATCGGCTGCTAGTGTTGTGTCTCCGAAATACGCTCGACCTCGCAGTGTCCTCTGAAGCGTATTTCGGCCCGCCACGGATGCTGGATGGCATTTGC
>JANPDA010000402.1:0-4102 GCA_031431235.1 Hyphomicrobiaceae bacterium | reverse complement strand
GTGGTCGAGGCGGTGAAGCGGGTGTGCTATGTGTAAGCGCAAGAGCACAGAAGAGGTCGCCGAGGATGCAACTGGAACACCATCGCGACGCCACCTACGAGGATCTGCTGGCAGTGCCGGAGCTGCATCTCGGGCGCGATGTGGTTGTGCCGGATCTGGCTGGTTGGCGGCGGGGACATTCGAAGGAAATGCCCACCACGGCATGGATCGGAACATCGCCCGACTGGGTCTGCGAGCTGCTTTCACCCTCGACGGAGACCATCGATCGCGGGGAGAAACGGGCCATTCATGCGAAAGCCGCAGTGTCCTATCCGTGGCACCTCGATCCGCGGCCGAAGGTGCTCGAGGTTTTCTCCCTGAAAGGCAGCAATTGGCTGCTAGTGTTCCGGCCCATTCATTCGATTCCGGCGAAGCTGGATCAATGAATGGAAAGACGGAACACAAACAAAGAGTTGGCTAGTGGGCTGGCCATTCATTTAGGGTACTAAATGAATGAGTCAGAACACTAGAGCGCACATTCACCGGCTCGGACGAGGTCGCCGCCCCGCCAGAGCAGCCCGAGACCTGAGGCACCTTCCAGGACCCAACCCATGCCGACGCCCATCCTGATGCCCGCCCTCTCGCCCACCATGGAGGAGGGCAAGCTCGCCAAATGGCTGGTGAAAGAGGGCCAGAAGGTGCGTTCGGGCGACGTGATCGCCGAGATCGAGACCGACAAGGCGACGATGGAGGTGGAAGCGGTCGATGAGGGCGTGATCGGGCGCATCCTGGTGGCGGCCGGCACCGAGGGCGTCAAGGTCAACAGCCAGATCGCGATCCTGATCGAGGACGGCGAGGCGCCGGCGCCGCCGAGCGTCACGGCAACCCCCGCCAAGCCCAGCTCGCAGCCCGCAGCCCAGAAGGCCCCCGTCATGCCCGCTCCCCTCGCCTCCGTTGCCACATCGGCCAACTTGCACGCCGCTCGCCTGTTCGCCTCTCCCCTCGCTCGGCGCCTTGCCCGTGACGCAGGCCTCGACTTGGCGAGCATGACCGGGTCGGGTCCGCATGGACGGATCGTCAGGAGCGACGTCGAGAAGGCCGGGAGAGCGAGCACGGCGGGAGCTACGAAGGCCGCCGTCAAGCCGCAACCTGGAACGGCGGTCGCAACCGCGCCGCTGCCCAAGCCGATGTCCGACGACAAGGTGCTCGCGCTCTACGAGCAGGGCTCCTTCGAGGTCGTTCCCCACGACAACATGAGAAAGACCATCGCGCGGCGACTGGTCGAGGCCAAGACCACGGTCCCCCATTTCTACCTGTCGCTCGATTGCCGGCTCGACAGCCTGCTCGCCGCGCGCGAGCGGATCAATGCCCGCTCGCCCAAGGAGGGACCGAGCGCCTACAAGCTCTCGGTCAACGACTTCATCATCAAGGCGCTCGCTCTGGGCTTGCGCGACGTGCCGGCGGCGAATGCCACCTGGACGGAAGGCGGCATGCTGCGCCACAAGCGCATCGATGTCGGCGTCGCCGTCTCGGTCGAAGGCGGCCTCTTCACCCCGCTGATCCGGCGCGCCGACCTGAAGACGCTGTCGGAGATCTCGAACGAGATGAAGGATCTGGCGGCTCGCGCGCGGGCAAGGAAGCTCAGCCCCCACGAATACCAGGGCGGCACCACGGCCATCTCCAATCTCGGCATGTTCGGCATCCGCTCGTTCGACGCCGTGATCAATCCGCCGCACGCGACCATCCTCGCGGTCGGGGCCGGCGAGGAGCGCGCGATCGTCACGGCCGGCAAGGTCGAGGTCGCAACCGTCATGAGCTGCACGCTTTCCTGCGATCACCGCGTGGTCGACGGGGCGCTGGGGGCGACGCTGCTGAACGCCTTCAAGGGCTACATCGAGGATCCGGTGCGGATGCTGGTGTGACCACGCGGCTGGTACCGGCTGGCCACAGCCCACAGCGAACTCGATGCCAGACCCGTTCTCTCATTGCATGCGCAAGGCTACCGTGCTTGTCAGGCGAATCGGATTGCATGTGTGGCGGGGTCTCGAATGATCTGTTCCGTGTCCAGGCTCGTGAGCGTCGGCAGCATTGCCGTCTTGTGCGGCATGCTCTCGGCCTGCGGCGCGAGCAGTCCGGCAGGCACCGGTTTTGCGAGCGCGGGCGGAAGCAGCTGCGAATCGTTGCGCAAGGAGATGAATGTGCTGATCTCGCGCGGCGTCGCCGGGCAGATCGAGGCCCAGCAGGCTGGACGCAAGCTTTCGGCGCAGAGCCAGGCCCAGGTCGCCCGCTACAACGCCGCGCTCGAAGGCTACCTCGGCCAGCAGTGCCAGAACCGGTGAGCGGGCGGGCGCCGGGCACTCCTGATCTCAGAGCACGAAGTCATCGTCCGCGAGGTCGGATCGATGAATGCTCCTGAGGAGCAGCGTATCATCGCGATCGAGCCTGATCTCGAGGCCTTGCGCCCGGTTGCGAGCGGACGCAAGGACATCCGCGAGGCTCTCGAACCGGAAGGCGGATAGGTCGATCACATCGTCGATCGGCTCGAAGCCGTAGACCTGATCATAGCCCCCGCCATCGCCGATGATGAACACGTCGCGGCCTCCCATGAAGTCGCCCTCGTAGCTGTCGCTGCCTGCCCCTCCGAGCAGCGTATCATTGCCGGCATCGCCGACGAGACGGTCGTCGCCCCGACCGCCCACCAGCCGATCGTCACCATTGCCGCCGCGCAGCGCGTCGTCACCGGCGCCGCCGTTGATCGTATCGTCGCCCGTGAGGCCGTTGAGACCGTCATTGCCAGAGCGGCCCAGCAGGCGGTTGTCCGCGGCGTTGCCGGTGATGCGGTCACCGCCACGACCGCCGACGCCTTCCTCGATCACGACCCCATTGGCGATCGTAAAACCGCCAAAGACATCCTCGGCGTAGCTTGGAGCACCGCCGCCGATCCGCGAATTGTCGAGGGTCGCGGCCCTGAGGTCGAGCACGGCATCAAGGGCGCCGTTGTAGACCAGGATGTCATGGCCGCCCGTATCCCAGACGCAGCGCCAAGCCGTACCGGGTGCGTTCCCATCGGGTAGCTCGTAGGTGCTGTTGCCGGCCGCCTGCCTCATGTTGGCGCCGTAGAGCTCCTGGATGGCGGCGATGTCGAACGCCATGGGTCCCGCCTGGTAGCCATAGGCGGCAAGCCCCTGGCCAAATGGATCCTGCACCTTGGCCCAACCATCATTGTAGGACATGACGGTGAAGATGCCTTGGTTCAGGGCGTGGTCGCCGGTGTCGGTCTCGTCGCGCACTCCAGGAAACCGCGGCGAGCCGCCACCCCGGTCGTGCGGATGGGCAAGGCCCAGGCCATGGCCGAGCTCATGCACGAGCGTCACAAAGCCGTAGCCTCCGGGCTGCAATCCTGCCTTCGTCCAGCCCAAGCCCTCTCGATTGTACCAGCCCCGATTGCGCGCACCGGCATCGGGCGTCTCGTGCACGCCGAGATTGCCGTCCATGTCACGGTCGGGCAGCACGACCTCCAAGAGATTCGCGCTGGCCCTACCGTAGGCGCCGACGAACGCGATGTTTGCCACGGTCTCCCAGGCGTCCAGCGCCTGACCGAGTGCGGCCATCTCGTGGCGCCGCCAATCGAGCCCTTCGCTCGAGAAGAAATAGGTGATTTCGACCGGTCCTTCGCCGTCGCGCTGCCACCTCCATCCGCCCCAGAGAAGTGCGTCCACATAGATGCTCTCCGGGCTCGGATCGATCTGCACGTTGCTTGCACGGTGTACTGGCATGGTTGCGCTCCGAATGGGTTGGCGAGCTTCGGAAGCTCCTACACCGAGTCGGCCCACTTGCTGTCGTGCGGCCGAAATCCGTTGAGCGGGCTTATGCCCTTCCTTCCCTCGCCCCCGCGCCGGTGCTAGTGTGGTGTCTTATACATTTGGTACCCGTCTTCCCGGCGGCGCGAAGCGCCAGCCGGGACCCAGGAGTTCCGGGCTCTGGGCCCCGGGTAGCCGCGGGGCCCCGGGGGCGCGCCACCCGCGCGACGCCGGGCCCGCGGGCACGGGACAAGAAAGAAATAGCCCGGAAACAAGAATACCAGAAGCCCCAACAGCGGGGCCCACCAGACCGGGGCTGGAAC
>JANPDA010000401.1:0-9577 GCA_031431235.1 Hyphomicrobiaceae bacterium | reverse complement strand
CTGGGGCGGCGGCCTCAACGATCTGATCCTGGGCGGCAACGGCGATGACATGCTGACGGGGGACGCCGGCAACGACACGCTCGACGGCGGCGCCGGCATCGATCTCGTCTCGTACGCGAGCTCG
Organism: Hyphomicrobiaceae bacterium; assembly: GCA_031431235.1. GTDB lineage: Bacteria > Pseudomonadota > Alphaproteobacteria > Rhizobiales > Hyphomicrobiaceae > JANNSW01. The sequence continues at coordinate 9,453 of JANPDA010000401.1, read as the reverse complement.
GCCGCCGGCATTCGCATCTCCCTTGCGACGTCTCGCGCGCAGATCACCACCGGATCGGGCACCGATTCGCTCACGGGGATCGAAGGCATCGCGGGCTCGGGCCATGACGACCGCCTGACCGGAAACGGCGCCGGCAACGTGCTCGACGGCGGCAACGGCCAGGACTTCATCAACGGCTGCCGTGGCGACGACACGCTCTCCGGCGGCGCCGGCGACGACGACATCTGGGGCGGCAGCCATGACGACCGGATCGCCGGCGGCAATGGCGGCGACCAGCTCTCCGGTGATGCCGGCAACGACACGATCGACGGCGGCGCCGGCGACGACATCGTCATGGGCGGCGAGGGGGACGACAGGCTGACAGGCGGCTCGGGCGACGACACCTTCGTCATCTCGACCAGCAGCGGCACCCAGCGAATCCTCGACTTTGTAGCCGGTGCAGGCAGCATCGATGTGATCGATCTCTCTGAGCTCGGCGTCGCCAGTCTTGTCGATGTGCTCGCAGTGGCGGCGAACGCAGACATCGACGGCGACGGCTTCGCCGATGACTGCGTGATCACGCTGTCGGGCAGCACCCGCGTCGAGATCGCAAATGTGACAGCGGCGGCTCTCGCGACGTCCGACTTCGCCTTCGCCTGAGCGCACCGATCATCACTTCGACGATCGCGTCCGGAAGGGCAGGCTCCCCTCTTGGCGCGTTCGTGTGGGCGGCAATCTCGATCGGGTTTGCCGCGAAACTGCATCGAATTGCACTGGCCCCGTGAGCCCCACCTTAACGCGGGCTCGCTAGGCTAGACCCCAACACATAGGAAGCCCAGCGATTGGGCGACCGAGCCAACAGGTGGAAATCATGCCGATCATCGTCAAGGGAACGCGCAGGCCCGAAGTGTTCTTCGCGACCGGCGAGGCCGAAGCCTTCGATGGCGGTGCGAACTACGACAAGGTCACCTACGAACGATCGGCAGCCGGGATCACCATCAATCTCGTCGACCTCACCCAGAATACGGGCGATGCGGAAGGCGACAGCTACGTGGCGATCGAATCCCTGGTGCTGACCGAGCACGGCGACCGCTTCGTCGGCGCCCAGGCCAAGGACTTCATCAACGGCAAGAGCGGCAACGACTGGCTCGAGGGTAAGGCCAACGACGATACGCTGCTCGGCGACTATGGCCGGGACACGCTCGATGGGGGCGAGGGCAATGACGGCATCTGGGGCGGCAGCCTCGAGGATCTGATCCTCGGTGGGGCCGGCAACGACAAACTCTTTGGCGACTCCTACAACGACACCGTCGACGGCGGTGCTGGCAACGACCTCATGAATGGCGGCACCGGCTTCGACACGGCCAGCTATGCGAGCGCGACCGCGGGCGTGACCGTCGGCCTCGCGTCGACCCTCGCGCAGGTAACCGGCGGGGCCGGCATCGACACGCTGGCCCTGTTCGAGAGCCTCACCGGCTCGGGCTTCGATGATCGCCTGACCGGCAATGCCGGAGCCAACGTCGTCCTGGGTGGCGCTGGCAACGACACGCTGGCGGGCGGCGGCGGGACCGACACGCTCGATGGCGGCGACGGCATCGATTCGATCTCCTTCGCCACGTCGGCGACGGCGGTCAACGTCACGATCGCGGAGAGCGGCTCTCAGGTCATCGGCGGCATCCAGCTCGTCAGCATCGAAGGCGTCGAGGGCTCGAGCCGCTCCGATACGATCACCGGCAGCTCCGCGGACAACATCTTCGCGGGCGGGGCCGACAGCGGCACTGTGCTGATGGTCGCGACGACCCAGAGATTCTACCAGTACGCGGCCGACCTCCTGATCCCGATCGCCCAGATCGACGACATCGGCGAATGGGTGGTAGTGCCGAAGCGCTACCCCGGGGTCGAGGATGCTGGCCACCTCGTGTCGATCCAGCGCGCCGATGGCGATGCGATCTTCGCCGTCACCAACGGCTTCAACGACGCGCGCGACTGGAACGCAACGCTCAGCGGCATGCCGCTCTTCGTCATCAATCTGGGACCAGGCGGCGAGATCGGCGCCGACAGCACCGTGATCTTCAACGCCGGCCCGGGCAACGCGACGGCCTTGTTCCAGCAAGCGAGCACCGAGGGCGGATTTCCAATGCCCAAGGCCGCCGGCAGCAACGCCAATGGCGCCGTCAACGTCACCACATATGCGCTCGGAACCGTCACGGCCGGCGACGTGCTGGCGGGAGGGGCTGGCGCCGACACGTTCCGCTACTCGGCCGGCGGCGGCGTCGACCGGATCACGGACTTTTCGAAGGGCGTCGACCACATCGATCTCGACGCGACCTGGTTCGACGGCAATACGGCGAACGGCGAGGTCGTCGCCACAGCCTCTGGCGGCGGGACGCTCATCCAGTTCTCGGATGCGAGCGCGGACGGCGTGATCGACAATTCGGCGATCCTGATCTCCTCGCTGGCGATCGGCAGCTACGACGGGTCCATTTTCGTTTGATCGGCCAACCACTCTCTCCTCTTGCGCAACGCGCGCCCCTCTTTGCATATGGCGGTCTCGACCCTGTCCGCGAGAGGAGAGACTGATGCGCGCCCGCTATTCGCCGTTCGGCCGAGACGTGTTCGCAGCCCGGATCGCGCGGGCCCGCGCCATGATGCGCGAGGAAAAACTCGACGCCTGTCTGATCGTGGCGCTCGAGCATCTCTATTACTTCGGCGGCTACGATTGCTGGGTCGGCGTCAACAGCCCGCAGGCGATGATCATCACCAAGGGCAGCGATGCGCCCACACTCGTCGTCCGCAACGTCGATCTCGTGCTCGCAACGGAGACGAGCTTCATCGAGGACGTGCGCACCTATCACCTCAACACCGACGACGCGGCGGGTCTGTTCGCCGCGATCCTGAAAGAGAAAGGTGTCGCCAGCGGGCGGGTCGGCATCGAGATGCAGTCGACGGCGCTCACCCACGCCATGGGTCGCGCCATCGAGGCGGCGCTCGGGCGGGTCGAGCTCGTCGATTCGACAGGGCTGCTCGGCAAATTGCGGGTGCTCAAGTCGCCCGAGGAGATCGCACTGATGGAGCGCGCCGGCCGGATTGCCGATGCCGGGCTCGTTGCACTGAGGCGGGCGTTGAAGCCGGGCGTCACCGAAGTGGAGCTGTCGGCCGAGATCGAGGCGGCCTTGCGCAAAGCCGGCAGCGATTACTGGTCGATCCCGATCGAGCTGGCGTCGGGCGATCGCTCGGCGGGAGGCCACGGCACAGCCAGGGCGCGCCGGATCGAGCCGGGCGATCTCGTGCATGCGGAGTTCGCCGGCGTCGCCGAGCGCTATCATGCGACAGCGATCCAGACGCTCGCCTGCGGAGCGCCGTCGAGACGAGCGCGAGAAATCCACGATCTCGGGATCCGCTCGCTCGCAGCCGGAATTGCCGCGACGCGGGCTGGCGCCATCGCGCACGACATCGAGGAGGCCTCGCTCGAGCCGCTGCGCAAAGTGGGGCTCGCCGACGCCGCGATGATGCGGTTCGGCTATGGGCTCGGCATCGCCTATCCGCCGATCTGGCTCGAGCCGCTGACGATCGGACGCGGCTTCCAGACGAAGCTGGAGCCGGGCATGACGTTCGTCCTCCACTCCTGCATCGAGCTGCCCGAGGAAGGGCTCGGTGTGATTCAAGGCGGCACGTATTGCCTGAAAGCCGGTGGCGACCTCCAGATGCTGGCTGGCGCCGGCGCCATCGAATTGCAGGTCGTCTGAGCGAGGCTGGCTCGGTATCAGTTGATCCCGGCCTCGACGTAGAGCGGCTTCAGATGGGCCGCAAGGAGAGAAGCGCTGCGGCCGCTCGCAGCGGCTGCGGCGAGCGAGGCATCGATGTGGGCGAGCAGGGCGGCGGCGCCCGGGGCCGAGGCCGGAATCGCGAGGCTCATGGAGGAGTGCGAGACCGGACGCTCGAGGACCTCCATCTCGCCGAGTATCCCCAAGCTCGCCAAGGTCGCACGCCCCTCGAGCTCGTTGGCCAGCACGGCATCATGCTCGCCGCGTGCGACGCCGGCAAAGCAATCCTCGATCGTTGGCCGGCGGATCAGCGTGAACAGCTGCTGGCGGAGCCAGTCGGCGTGCTCGCCGAGCAGACTGCCGATGTCGGCGGCATCGGACACACAGATCGAATGACCGGCGATGTCGGAATCGGCGGCAAAGGTGAAGCCGGAGTCAGGGCGCGTGAACAGCACGTTCAGGATCGTCACAATGGGTGTTGTCATGAGGTAGCCCGAGCAGTGCGCGGCCGTTGCGGATTTCTCCGCGCAGGACCCGCCGATGACGGGAAGGATGGCCCTGTCGGCGGGAATGCTGGCGCGCGACATGAACTCGAGATGAAGCTGCGGCGAGCCGGCGGACTGGTTGCCGGTCTGCAGCGCTGCCACAAGCAATTCGACGAGGGGTCCATTTCCCGGGAGCGTGGGACCGATCAGGGCCGGCATGTCGATTGCCGCGATTTCCAAGGTGGCTGGCAGCGGCGCCTCCGATATCGGCTCTGTCAACTCCGGAGCCGGCTCATCCAGCAACGCGATCTGGGGCGCCGGCAGTGCTTTGGCCATTTCGAGCGCTGGCGCGTAGCGCTGCCAGCCCGGAACATCGGCGTCGGGAAGAATCTCGCTCCAGATGCCGGTCGTGCCGGAGCGACGAACGGAGCCGACCATGCTGAACAGCGCCCCGATCAGATGGCCGACCGGCCCGTAGCGCGAATGCGAATCCCGCCAATCGAAGGTCGCGAGAACGGAGGCGAGCTTGATCGTTGCGGCGCCTTCGGCTGGAACGAGCCCAGGCAGCTCGGATGCCTCGATCCGTGCAGGCTCGTAGGCGACTGCGAGCGCATCGCCGAAGGGAAGCGGCAGCAGCCGCAACCCGCGGTCCGTCGGTACGTGCGCGCGAAGCCAAGTGGCATCACGGGCCAGGAGCACTATGGCTGCCGCCTCGCCCGCCGCGACGGCGGCGATGCCGGCATCGGCATCCTGCTGGCGCAGTGTCATGTCGATGCCTGACAAGTGGAAGAGCGTGCGCGCCGTGATGCGAGCCTCGCCATCGCCCCCTGCCGCCAGAACGATCTTGCCAGCGAGCGCGGAAAGATCGGCGACATCGGCGCGGGCGAGGACGAAGACCCGCTTGTCGAATAGCCTCGCCACCAGCCGCAACCGACGCTTGGCCTCGGGCAACTTGCCCTCGATAGCCAGGAACGGCAGCACGTCGGAGTTGAGGATCCCGAGATCGATGCCGCGGAGATAGAGCATGTCGCGCACGTTCTGCTCGGCGCCATAGCCCATGATGGGAAGCAGACGAACACTGCCTTCCTGATCGACCGCCGAGGCCAGCTCGCTCGCAAGCGAGGTGACGAAGCCGCTCGACTGCGCGAGGCCGTCGGTGATGATGGTGACGGTGCCGCGGCTCACTCGCTCGTTGGGTTGATCGGCCCCGGCCGCCAAGGCGAGGGCTGCCGACGACAGCATCATGCCTGCCGCCAATGCGGATAGACGCAGCATGGGCATCGCCTCCTCGTTGCGCACGAGCGACGACTGACTGCGCCCGGCCATCCGTCGATTATCCCTCAATTTGGACCACAGATGGGCCACGTTGATGAATCGTCGTTCATGGCGGATTTCCCCGCAAAATCATGGCTGCCAAGCACTTTGGCATGGCGATGCCGCATCGCCGCCTGATTCCTGTGGCAAGCAATTGTCGGGCTGAGGAACTTGAGAGGGACGGCTCCGGGATCGTTCCCGGAGTCCCCGCATGCTTGCCGGTGCGTATCACCTGGAACGGGGCAGGCGCAGCTTGCGCTTTGCCTTGGGGCCTTGCCTCGAGCACGACCGGACCATGCCAATCCTGACAGGACCCTCGGGGCATCGTTGCCGAGCGGCCGGTTCCGTCTGCATCCGGCAGCACGGAGCTCGAGCCCGCTGGCGGACAACGTCGGGCCGCTGGGCCTGGCGAAAACCGGGGGAGTCGAACAGATGGGACACACGAGAGACGCCGCTGCACCGTGGCGCGGAGCGGGCATGCTCGCTGCAGCAGCGATCGCCGCCTTGTCGGCGCTCGCCTTGCCGGCGGGAGGCGCGAACGCTCAAACCTGCGGGACCGACTATGTGATCGCGGAGGGCGACTCGCTCGCCCGCATCGCCGTCCGCGTCTATGGCAAGACGTCGAACTGGACCATCATTTTCTATGCAAACCAAGACCGGCTCGGCGCCAGCTCGTCGCTGCTGGTGCCTGGCCTCGCGATTCGGATCCCGTGCATTGGCGTCGAGAAGCAGGCCGAGGCACTTCCGGCAGCCGCCACGTCAGAGGCCAAGTCGACGGTCGGAGTCGCTTCGCCCCAGGTCGTCGTTTCCCAGCAGATCAAGCGGATCGAGTTCCTGACCGCCGACGACTATGCTCCCTTCACCGGGCGCGACCTGCTCAATGGCGGCATGTCGACGGATATCGTCAGCAGCGCAATGGCGAAGCTCAAGGAGGAGTCGGGCGGCAAGTTCGACTTTGCCATTTCGTGGGTGAACGACTGGAGTGCGCATCTGAACCCGCTGCTCACGACGCGGGCGTTCGACATGGGCTTCCCATGGGCGAAACCTGCGTGTGAGAATTTCACCGACCTCGATACCAATGCGAAGTTCCGCTGTCAGAAGTTCTTCTTCTCGGTGCCGGTGTTCGAGGAGTTGACGCTGTTCTTCGTTCGGCCGGACTCGCCGTTCACCTATGAAAGCGATGCGGAGTTCGTCGGAAAGACGCTGTGCCGACCGGCCGGCTACACGACATTCGAGCTCGATTCCGATGGCCGAAACTGGGTCAAGGACAACAAGATCACGCTCGCGCGGCCGCAAGGGGTGGACGACTGTTTCCGGATGCTGCTCGATGGCGAGGTGGACGCCGTCTCGATCAACGAGCTGACGGGGCGAGCCTCACTGGCCAGGCTCGGCATTGCCAAGCAGGTGCGGGTGATCGAGAAGCCGCTGGCGGTGATCTCGCTGCATGTGATCGTCGCCAAGGCGCATCCCAACTCGCGGACGCTGCTCTACTATGTCAACTCGGCAATCGAGAAGCTGAAGACGACTGGTGAGTTCGACCAGATCGTGGAGAAGCATCTGCAGGAATTCTGGGACGCCCAGGCCGAGCAAGAGCGCGTGCCAGCCGCGGCCGTGCCTGCGGCATCAGGTGCCGAGCCTGACCCATCAGCCGCTACAGCGACGGCAAAGACGACCACCGCCGAGACACCGCCCCTCGCCGGCACTGCGGAATAGCGGGCCGTCCGAGCCGCCGAGAACCCGGTCGGGGAGGCCCATTGCTCCCTGGCCGGTGACCGTTGCGGCGTTTCACTGCGAGCTCGTCTTCAGGGATCGCAGCAAGCGGTCGAGCTGAACCTCACCCGAGACGAGGCCGGCTTCGACCGCCAATGCAAACCAATCGCGGTAGAGCCGCTCGGCCTCGGCCGCATCGGCCGCGGCGTCGGCGCGGGCAAGACTGGCGAGGAAGTTCGGATCATAGCTGCGGGCAAGCGTCAGCAGCGCCTCGATCTCGCGGCGGACGGCGGGCGCGCGCAAGAGCCCGCGGGCTGCCAGCACATCGCCACGCCCGAGCATGGCCTGAGCCTCGGCGACGATCGAGGGGGCGGATGCGGCAGTGGCGGCGGGCAATGCAGTGGATGCGGGCGGTGGCTCGGAGGGGTGCAGCGGCCTGGCGAGCGTTGCAGCCGGTGGAGCCACTCTAACCACGATCTCAGGTGCTAGGGACCCGGCGATGACGCTCAGCCTGCGCTCGGCGTTGGGCTGCCGTGCCGGCTCATCGGGCAGACCATGGCCAGCATCGACCAGCCTTGGCAGCCATGGCGTCAGCCGGGGCCATAGCGCCGGCGCTGCCGCAGCGCCGAGCAACCCCACCAGCACGACGGTCACCACGACCGAGGATCGGTCGTTGGCAGGCCGTGGCGCGACCGATGCCGACTCCTGAGCGAAGTCCATATCGATGCGCGGCAGGTCAGGGCCCTGCGCATGGCGGGCCAGCGTGCCGGCGATCGCGGTCCTCACCGCGGACGCAACTGAGGTTTCGAGATCCGTGATGACTGGGCGCACGGCGGCACGACGGCCGCTCGCTGGCGTCCGCCCTTCGGTTGGCGGCCGGCCCTGTTTCGACGACATGGCGCATCCCCCGATGCGAGTCCGGCCCAACAGCAGCCGGCGCTGCACTTGCGCTCCGTTGAACGATCGGGCGTCGTCCCTTACGCCCGAACATCAGTGGTTGCGCGTCACGCTTCAGACGAACCGTAAAAACGCCCTTTTCGTGTCGCCATTTGGATCCCGTACGAGGAAGTCTTGCGTCTCGGAGGGGTGACGTGCGTTTATTGCATGGCAAGCCGAGCTTTTCGGCATTCTGGAATTCGACCGGCAACGTTCAGGACCATTTGCGGATCAGCGAGGTCAGCCAGGCAAACGACGACTCGGTCGATGACGGGGCGGCGGTGCCCTATGCCGGGCAGGCGATCGCGCCTCGCCTGGGCGATGGCAGCGTCCGGCCCGAGGTCCTGCAGGGCAAGTATGACCGGAGCGTCGAGCGCATCGAAAGCTGCATCTACGCGCTCGCAACGGCGGTCTCAGCACTCGGCTCGGTCGAGGACAAGCTGATCGAGGCACGAGGACAGATCGAAACGCTGCAGCGCCGCGGCACACCGGTCGATGGAGCCAAGGTGCATCGAACGCTCACCCAGCTCGCCGACCACGTGAACACGACCATCGCCGCCATGGACCGGCATGGCGTCAACCTCCTGCGCGATTCCCGGGTCGCCATCACACTCACCGAGATCGACGATGGGGAGGAGCGCGAGGTTGGCATCGAGCTGACGCTGATCGCGCTCGACAAGCTGATGGCCTACCGGCTGCGCAACGGCACGCTCGAGGAGGACGAGGCGATCGAGGTGATCGACGGGTTCGCGTCGATCGTGTTCAACAATGTGCAGGTGCTTTCGAGCGCAATCCTCGCTCTGCTCGCCTCACGTGACTACACCGACGAGGTGACGAAGCTGGTGCTGACGGAGGGCATCGCGCGTCAGCCACGCGAGTTCGCGAGCCGGAAGTTCGCCACCGACATAGACGGTTCGGACAGCCCGAGATGCTTTGCCGATCTCGAGCGTGCGGCGGGCGAGGCCCGGCCATTCTCGTGGCAGGACCAGATCGAGTGCGAAGCCGACGATGCTGCGAGCGTCGACGCTCCGCTCAGGGCACGCTCCAGTCTGGTCGCGCTGATCGACCGGCTGAAGGAAGGTAGCCGCGGGGCGGCGGAGTAGCAGGTTCCACTCCGTCTCCGGCTGATCGATACCCGCTTTCCCGGCCGAGGGCGGGCCACCAGATGGCTCGGTTCGACGCCGACTTGCGCCCGCACGAGAGCGGGGACCGAGGGCCGAGTGCGGCAGCCTCCGCGCGTTGTGGCCCCTGGGCCCCGGATAGCC
>JANPDA010000400.1:0-11464 GCA_031431235.1 Hyphomicrobiaceae bacterium | reverse complement strand
CTAATGCCGCGATCGAGGTCGCCGCCGATGCAAACCCCTATGTCTCACGCGGCGGCCTGAAGCTCGTCGCCGCACTCGAGGCTTTCAACCTTTCGCCGGCCGGCCGGGTGGCGCTCGATATCGGGGCGTCGACGGGCGGCTTTACCCAGGTGCTGCTCGCTCGCGGTGCCAAAACGGTCTATGCCGTCGATGTCGGGCATGGTCAGTTGCACGAGAAACTTCGAAGCGAGCCGGGCGTCGTCGTGCTCGAAGGCACCGATGCCCGCGTTCTCTCAGCCGATCGGATCGGAGCGCCCGTGACTGCCATCACCGCCGACGTCAGCTTCATCTCGTTGACCCTTGCCCTGCCGAGGCCGCTCGCCCTTGCCGGAGCGGGCTGCTGGCTGATCGCGCTCATCAAGCCGCAGTTCGAGGCGGGACGCCAGGCGGTCGGCAAACGCGGAATCGTGGCGCGGGAGCATCATCCAGCAGCGATCGAGCGCGTGACCGGCTGGTTGGCGAGTCAAGCCCACTGGAAGCTGCTCGGTGTCATCCCCTCGCCGATTGCCGGCAAGGATGGCAATGGCGAATTCCTGCTCGGAGCAAAATCGCATGGCTGAGGAGCGGGAGATCGTCATCGACCGCCTGGGCGCGCGGGGCGATGGCATCGCCGACACGCCAGCAGGGCCCGTCTACGTGCCGTTCACGCTGCCGGGCGAGCGGGTCCGCGCCGATATCACCGGAGGGCGCGGCCGAGCGATCGAGGTGGTTGGGGCGAGCCCGCAGCGGATCGTGCCGATCTGCCGGCATTTCGGCAGCTGCGGTGGCTGCGTCATGCAGCATCTGCAGTTGGACGCTTACCTCGCCTGGAAGCGGCAGCTGGTGATCGACGCGCTCGCCGATCGGGGATTGTCGCCCGAAGTCGAGCCGACGATTGCAGTGGGCCCCGGCACGCGCCGGAGATTGAGCCTGGCGGCGCGGCGAACGCGCAACACCGTCATTGTCGGCTATCACGCGCCGCGCGGCGAGGAGATCGTTGCGATCAGCGAATGCCCGATCGCCCGGCCCGAGCTCGCGCGGCTGCTGCCGCTGCTGCCCGAGCTGCTGATGCCGCTCGCCACCCGCAAGGGCGTGCTCGACGTCACGCTCACGGCCGCCGACAACGGCATCGACGTTGCCATTGCGGGCGCCCGCAGCGAGCTCGGCTTCGAGGAGCGCAGGGCTGCCGCCGATGCGGCGCAGCGGCTCCGGTTGATCCGCGTGACGGTCGCCGGCGAGACGCTGTATGCGGCAAGCGAACCGTTCGTGCGGGTCGGGCCGGCGAAGGTGCTGCTGCCGCCCGGGGCCTTCCTGCAGGCAACGACCGCCTCCGAGGCTGCGATGGTTGGCCTGGTGAAGCAGGGTGTGGGCGGGGGACGGCGCATCGCCGACTTGTTTGCTGGCCTGGGCACATTCTGCTTTGCACTCGCGGGGAGTGCCGAGGTGGTGGCGGTCGAATCCGATCCAGCGTTGCTTGCCGCTCTGGAGCGGGCAGCGAAAGCCACGCCGGGCCTGCGCCGGATCACGGCACTGAGGCGCGACCTCTATCGGGAGCCGCTGGCGCGGAAGGAGCTCGAGGGGCTCGACGCGGTCGTGCTCGATCCGCCGCGGGCGGGTGCGCAGGCCCAGTCGGAGGCACTGGCGCGGTCCAGCGTACCTCGCATCGTCGCCGTCTCCTGCAATCCGGCAACGCTGGCGCGCGATTTGCGAGCCCTCGTCGACGGCGGCTATGAGATCGAGCGCGTGGTGCCGATCGATCAGTTCGTCTTTTCCGCACACGTGGAAGTGGTCGCCCTGTTGCAGCGGGGGTAATACCAAGTCCGGCTGATTTGCTCCCGCTATCCCGGCCGGAGGCGCTCCACCGGAGCGGTCACGGGTGCCGGTCCAGGATCGCGACGGCCAGACGTGCCGTGGAGGAATCCGGCGCAAGGAAGACGTCGGCGGTGGCATCGAGCCGCAGGCACTCGCGTTCCGCAAACCCCGAGACCGTGCCGCCCGCCCTGCAGCTCCATTCTCCAGCGAGCGCATAGGCGATGACGGTTCGGCCGGCTGCCCGGCCCGACACCGCAAGCGGGCCTGGAGAATGCAACAACGTGCCCATGCAGGCCGCTCCGCGCACCATCAGGTTCAGATCGCGGACCGAGCCGGCGAGGAGACGACCATCGACGTGAAGCCCGCCGTCATAGGTGAACGGCTCGCCCGGCAGCAGGCGATGAGGGCTGCCGCCGGCGAACGTCAGCTCCATGCCCTCGCCCTCGATCACCATGATCGTCCGCTCGATACCGGGAAAGGTGGAGAATGCGCCGTCGGCGACGACCGGTGCCACGCTCATGCGCCAGTCGAAATCATCGAGACCGGTGCTGGCTGCAGGAGATCGCGCGATCTCGATCGTCTCGCCGAGGCCGTTCTTCCACGGCATCACGCGGTAGTCCGCTGGGCCCAGCTTGACGATCCGAGCCGTCATGCCCGCACCCGGCCGCGCGCCGGTCGGGCTGAAGTGATCGTGCGGATGCCCGATTGCGGCACCTCCTGGACCCGGCTCTCGAAGGCTTCGAGCCCGCGCGGGCACGGACCGCCATAGGCCCAATCGAGCAGCTCGACGGTATGGACGATGGGGATGTCGGTGCCATGCTCCAGCTGGGTGATGCAGCCGATGTTGCCGGTCGCGATCACGTCGGGACGCACGCGGTCGATGTTGGCGATCTTGCGGTCGCGGAGCTGGCGCGACAGGTCGGGCTGAAGCATGTTGTAGCTACCGGCGGAGCCGCAGCAGATGTGACCCTCGGGGACCTCGACGACGGCAAAGCCTGCCTTTGCGAGCAGATTGCGCGGCTCGGAGGCAATGCGCTGGCCGTGCTGCATGGAGCAGGCGGAGTGATAGGCGACGCGGATCGACGACCAGCGCTTGGGGGCGCCGAGGTCATGGGTCGCAAGCACCTCGGTCACGTCCTTGGCGAGGCCGCCGACATGAGCCGCCTTCTTCCACATCGCCTCGTCGTGGGCGAACATGTGGCCGTAGTCCTTGATCGTCGTGCCGCAACCAGAAGCATTGATCACGATGGCATCGAGCGGCTCATCACCCATGGCCGCGATCCAGGCCTCGATGGTGCGGCGAGCCTGGGCGCGGGCGTCCCGTTCCCGACCCATATGCTGCACCAGTGCGCCGCAGCAGCCAGCGCCCGGCGCTGCAACCACCTCGATGCCGAAGCGCGTGAACAGGCGCAGGGTCGCCTCGTTGATCTCGGGCCGCAGCACCGGCTGGGCACAGCCCGCCAGCATCAGCACCCGCTTGCGGGCCTTGCCCGGCGGCAGCGACGGCTCCAAGGAACGGATCCAGAGCAGGCGCGGTCGACGCCGGGGTGCCAGGTCGAGCATAGCCGCGACCGGCTTCAAGCCGATGCGCCGAAACAACGGCGCCAGCGGTCGCCCAAGCCTGGCCAACAGCAACGCCAGGCGAAAGCGCCACGGATGCGGCACGATGGCGTGGACGAGCCAGCGCTGGATCCTCGCGACCACCGGGCGGCTGCCGGTTTCCTCGATATGGGTGCGGGCGAGGTCGGCAAGGTGCATGTAGTCGACGCCACTGGGGCAGGTCGTCATGCAAGAGAGGCAGGACAGGCACCGGTCGAGGTGGCGCGTGATTTCGGGGCTCGCCGGCTTCTCGCCTTCGAGCATGTCCTTGATCTGGTAGATCCGCCCGCGCGGACTGTCGCGCTCGTCGCCCAGCAGCAGATAGGTCGGGCAGGTCGCCGTGCAGAGCCCGCAATGCACGCAACTGCGCAGGATGCGATCCGCTTCGGCGATCCTGGGGTCCTCGAGCTGGTGGGCGGTAAAATCGGTCTGCATTGGATCATAACCCCGCATACATCCGGCCGCGGTTCAAGATCCGCGCCGGGTCGAAGGCTTCCTTCAGGCGGCGCGTCAACCGCTCGGGGCCGGCTTCGAGCGGTTGGAACACCTCGACCGTGCGACGAGCCTCGTCGTCGGCGCGAATGAGAGTTGCATGGCCGCCGCGCATGGCGATCACGCGTCTGATGTCGGCGGAGCCCGCGTCGGCGGACGCCGGCACCTCGAGCCAGAGCAGGCCCCCCGACCAGTCATAGGCGGCCTTCGTCTGCATGTATCCCGAGATCGCCTGGACCACGCGCGGCCCCATCTTGGGCGAGGTCGAGATCCGCCAGACCGGATCGCGCGAGCCCTGCAAGTAGGACAGCACGCGCAGCTCCTCCCAAAACGCCACGGACGCTGAATGGTCGAGCTCGACGATCTCGCCATAGGCCGAGAACAGCTCCTTCAAACGTTCGGCCCGGTAGGCGATCGAGGCAGAGAAATTCTCGATCCGCAGCGCCGTCACGGCCAGGCCTTCGGTGCGCAAAGCCTGATTGCGGAGCCTGCGCGTGAGACTCGATTGCAGATGGATGGCCCCCGTCACCTCGTAGGGAGTCGCCATGGCACCGCAGAGTATCTCGATGGCGATCTCGTCGGGCTGGCCGAACAGAACGAGCGTGCGCGTCTCCTCGGCCTTGGGGACGGCCTTCAAAGTCACCTCGGTCAATACGGCGAGGGTCCCCCAGGAGCCGGCAAGCCCGCGGCAGAGATCATAGCCGGCCACGTTCTTCATGACGCGGCCACCCCATTTGAACTGCTCGCCGCGTCCGTTCACCGCACGCACGCCGAGAAGATGATCACGCACGGCGCCTGCCGTCACTCGGCGCGCGCCCGACAGATTGGTCGCGACAACGCCTCCGATGGTCGACTGCAAGGCTGGCTCGGCGAGCATCGGCCCGAGGTCCAAGGGCTCGAACGCGCATCGCAGATTGGACTTTCCGAGCTCGGCTTCGACGGCCGACATCGTCGTACCGGATCGGGCCGAGATCACGAGCTCGGATGGCTCGAACAGGGTGATGCCGCGCAAGTTGCGGGTGGAGAGGATGGTGCCTGCCTCGACCGGACGGCCGATGCGCTGCTTGGAGCCGCCGCCCTGCACGTCCATGCCCCGACTGGCGCGAGCATGCTCGGCGACGACGGCCTGCAGCTCGCGTTCCTCAGTCGGGCGAAGAATCTGGCTCAAGGGTGCACCGGGCTGCGGCGGGAAACGGGCATCGGAGGGCGGGGTATCAGGCGACCTCCCGCTTGTCGAGCGGGAACACCTTGCCCGGATTGAGCAGCCAAGCCTCGTCGAACACGGATTTGACCCTGATCTGCTGGGCGAGGTCGCTGTCGGTAAACTGCAGCGTCATCAGCTCGCGCTTCTCGATGCCGACGCCGTGCTCACCCGTAATGCAGCCGCCGACCTCGACGCAGTGCCGCAAGATCTCGGCGCCGCAGGCTTCGACCTGCTCGAGCTCGCCGGGAGCGTTGGCATCGTAGAGAATGAGCGGATGCAGATTGCCGTCGCCGGCGTGGAAAATATTGGCCACGCGGAAGCCGTAGCGCGCGCAGATCTCGGAGATGCGGGCGAGCGTCGATGGGAGCTGGCCGAGTGGGATGGTGCCATCCATGCACAGGTAGTCGGCGATCCGTCCCATGGCGCCGAATGCGGATTTGCGGCCTTTCCAGATGGCGGCGCTTTCCTCGGCGCTGGCGCTGCTGCGGATCAGCGTGGCGCCGCTCCGGCGAGCGATCGCCGTCATGCGCTCGGTCAGCATCTCGATCTCGGCTGGCGACCCTTCGACCTCGATGATCAGAAGCGCAGCGGCATCGCGGGGATAGCCGGCATGGGCAAAATCCTCGACGATCTGGAGGGCGGGCTTGTCCATGAACTCGAGCGCGACCGGCACGATTCCGGAGCCGATGATGGCGGCAACGCAGGCACCGGCGGCTTCGCTGGAGGCAAAGGCAACCAGCATGGGCCGGGCGCCTTCGGGCTTGGGCAGGATGCGCACCGTCGCCTCGGTGACGACGCCGAGCTGGCCTTCGGAGCCGACCATCAAGCCCAGCAGATCATAGCCGGGAGCATCGAGCTCGGGACCGCCCAGATCGATCACCTCGCCCGTCATCAGCACCATGCGGACGCCCAGGATGTTGTTGGTGGTGACACCGTAGCGCAGGCAATGGGCTCCGCCCGAGTTCATGGCAATGTTGCCGGCGATGGTGCAGGCGAGCTGGGAGGAGGGGTCGGGTGCATAGAACCAGCCCTCGCCATCGACGGCCGCGCTGACGGCCTGATTGGTGATGCCCGCCTCGACGCGGGCGGTGCGGCTGTCGAAGTCGATCGCGAGCACCCGGCTCATGCGCGACACGCCGAGCACGATGCCATCCTCGCAGGGCAACGCCCCACCGGCGAGCGAGGTGCCGGCGCCACGTGGCACGACTTTGACGGACTGCGCATGACAATAGGCGAGCACGCGCGACACCTCCTCGGTCGAGCGCGGCAGCACGACCGCCAACGGCATGCACCGGTAGGCCGAAAGACCGTCGGACTCGAACGTCCGCCGACCGTCCTCGTCGGCAATCACGGACGAGGCGCCGACGAGGCGCTCGAGCCCGGCGACGATTGCCGCTCGGCGCGCGAGGATCGCGGGATCGGGGGATTGCTGTTGGATGAGGGACACGGCAGGTCACCTGTGGGCGAATGGGGCGAGCACGACGGGGACGAATGATGTCGGGATCAGGCAGGGCTGCACTATGCCCCGTCGAGCCCGATTGCGGAAGATCATCTGAAGGCCGGGGCGGCGCCCGCCACGCCAGCATAGCGCCGCGATCCAGGACCCGAGGCCGGCTACGCCTGCGACATCTCAGACCGGGGCCAGGCTAATTGAGATAACGTGCATTTAGTGCTATGGTGCAACGCATGCGCTCTACCAGTGCATCGTATCGGTGCTGAAACAGTAGCTGGAAAAGAACGATTTCGATGGGTCCAGACTGCTCCGCAGGTCCCGAGCACAACTCGGTGCTGAACACAATCCGGGGCCGGATGCTGCCAGAATTTGGGACGCCGATCTGGGATCGTACCGCCAAACCGCCACAACGCGCGCGACTCACGCCGGTTGGTTCGCACACTCCACTCGCTGCTCTTGCGACCAGCAACATGTTCGCCACCCTGCATGAGAACGGAGCTGCACCAAGGCCGGTGCCTGCGAGGACCGAACCGTTTGATTTGACCTGGGGCTGCAATTCGAGCCCGTGGAAATACTGGTCGGCAGATCGTTGCCCTCGTATTGGTGCCGACATTTATTTAAGGCATGCTAGGACATAACCATGACAGCGACACTGGATTTTGAGATATTCGCGCGCGTCGCCAGAACCGGAAACATGTCTGCTGCCGGCCGGGAGCTTAAATTATCACCCGCTGTTGTGAGCAAACGCATCAGTATGCTCGAGGAACGGATCGGGGCTCGTTTGTTCCAGCGGACCACACGCCAATTAACGCTCACTGATATTGGTGAAGGCTTCTTCAAACGCGTGGTCGATATTATTAATCTGGTTGAGGAAGCGCACGATTTTGTGAATAGGTCCAATGTAACTCCTCGGGGATTGATGCGAATAGCTTGCTCCAATACACTTTATCGAAATTTTATTATTAAACACCTACGTGGATTTAATCACGATTATCCAGAGATTGAATTTGACGTAGACATTACAGAGAATAATATCGATGTCATACGCGGAGGCTACGATGTAGCCCTGAAAATAGGACGTGAGACCGACAGCGAATTAGTAGCTCACTCCATCAGCCCAGTCGAGTACGTATTGTGCGCTTCGCCAAGATACCTCGATCTGGCTGGCACACTCACAACAATCAAAGATTTGGAATTCCATAATTGTTTATTCACAAATGATGCTGATACGTGGGATGTATATCGTGGTACGGAAAAGAATACAATCCATGTTCGCGGTAATTTCAGATCCAACTCCAGTGAGTTTACTCGCCGGGCCTTGGTAGAGGGGCTTGGGATAGCGTTCTTGCCACGGATCGACGTTGAAGATGAAATCGACACTAGAGTTGTCCAACAAGTATTACCAGACTACCATGGCGCGCAAGACCTCGGCGTACTGGCGATCCACCCAAGCCGGGATTTCATGCCATCAAAACTCAGCGTATTCATTGATTACATGATCAAGCATGCCGCGTCGCCGGCCGACGTTGCCAGCCCGGTGACCGTCTGATCGGCCGCATCGCCGCCGCGGATCTGGCCCGGAGCCATTCCCTCCGCGGGCCGGGACTAAGGACACTCCGAACAATAACTGCTACGATTTCAGCAATGGCCTTGGCTTAATGGTGTAGTTCCATTCGGGATGGAAGTCATCGCCGGTGATGTTGAGCGTGGCCATCTCGGCGTCGCTGATCTTGATGCCCTTCTCGTAGGTCCGCTCATCGAGGGCGCACTCGACCTTCAATCCGGTTTTCGTCGTCGTGGCGCCGATCAGCTCGACGATGGTGAGATGATCCGTGAGGGGCTTGCCACGCCAGTTCTGCGTGATGTGGCAGAACATGCGGTGCTCGATCTTGTTCCACTTCGACGTGCCCGGCGGGAAGTGGTGGACGTGGATCACGAGGTTCGTCTCGTCGGCGAGTTTCTGGAGCTCAATCTTCCAGAGCCGCACGCGGGCGCCATTGGAGCCGCCGCCATCGGCCGTAATCGTCAGCTCGCTCATGTCAGGGTAGCGCTCGCTCCCCATCCGATCGCGCCAGCAGCGGATCGACTGCACGGCGAACTGCGCCGTGTCGGCGGTGATGCCGACGCTGACGAAGCCAGCGTTGGCCGTCACGTCGTAGATGCCGTAGGGCGCGACCTTGCCCAGTTCCTTGTCGACGAAGTCGTGCACCTTGACGCGGGCCGGCTGACCCTTGGGACGATAGTCCGAGCCGCCATTCTTGTAATTGCCGATCAGCTCTTTCTTCTTCGTATCGACGGAGATCACGGGTTGTCCGGCCGCCTGCGCCGCGACCACCTTGGCGTTGATGTGCTCGAACTGGGCGTTGCGGTCGGGGTGCTTGGAGCCCTCGTCCGCCTTGCGATTGAACTGGCGCGAGAAGCCGAGCTTCCCCAGTTCCTTGTGTACGGTATCGGCGCTGATCACGTGGCCCATCGCCGTCAGCGCATCGGCCAGCTTGTCCATGCTCTTGGACACCCAGATCAGGGGCCGCATGGGATCGCCGAGCGTTGCCGGCTCGACGAGGCGTTTGAGCTCGGGCACCAGCCCCGGATCGTTCGCCGCTACGGCCTTGCGCCCGCCACCGGCGCGGCGTGCCCTTCCCTTGGCCAACGGCGCGCCGTCGAGGTCATCCTCGCCACGATTGATGCGCGAGCGCGCGAGGCCAGTGATTTCGGCGACCGCCTTGAGACCGCCCCAACCGACGGCGCGAACTTCCGCCGCCGCAAACAGGCGCCGGCCTCGCTCATCAAGCTTGGCGCCGACAGCGTTCCAGCGTAACCGTATCGCATCCTTGTCGATCATCCCGACGAGGTAGCCCTGTTCGCTCCCCGGCGGAATCCCGCCAACCTGAGTCACACCGTCACACGCACACAGATCGCGATTCAGTTAATGTTCGGAGCGTCCTAATCCGCCCTACGCGCTGGCAGGCGAGGAAACGTCGGGGTTGACCCCAAGCCGAAGTCGCGGTCTCCATGCCTGAGACGTTTACGAGCGTCCGCAGTGCGGACCATAGCGACCGGCGACGTTGGACGGGCTACGGGCTGCTTCCGACGCTTAACCAGCCCAGTGCTGGCGCTCAACACAACGACAGGATAGCGTGCCCTCTCTAAGTTTAACCTGCGGTGCATACAATGATACGACATTGCGATGTGGCAATAATCGGCGGCGGGATAGCAGGCTCATCGATCGCGATTGTGTTGGCCCGAGCCGGCTATGATGTTGTCATCCTGGAGAAGGAAAAGCGCTTTAGAGACCGTGTCCGGGGAGAGGTGATCTACCCGTGGGGAACGGTAGAAGTCGTCCGCCTCGGCCTCTATGCCGATTTCACTGAAGGTTGCGGCAGAGTGATCGGGCTAGACACCGATCACATCGGCGGAATTTCACTACCTCCCGTCCGATACGAGGACGTCGCCCCTGACAGAGCACGCGCTCTGAGCTTTCCGCATCCGCAGATGCAGGAGCAGCTTCTACTGCGTGCTAATGCAGCGGGGGCCGAGGTTCACCAGGGTGTGGCTCTTGGAGAACTTCGGACCGGCAATCGGTCGGAATTGGATTTCGTGGAGGGTGGACAACAGCGGACCGTCAATGCCCGCCTGGTGATCGGGGCGGATGGCCGCGAGTCGACTACGCTCAAAAATCTCGGACTCACTCAGCGGCGAGACCCCGAGCATCTCTATACGGCGGGTCTGCAATTGCGCGGGTTTTCGGAGGAACCCTCGTCGGTGCATTTCTTCCTAGACAATGCCGAGGGCTGCGGCTCGATTGTGGTTGAAACGGCGCCCAACAATCACCGGGCTTATCTTGTCTTTCACAAGGATGCGCTGTCGCACCGGCCTTCGGGTGCCCGGGATTATGGGTTCGTCATGGAACGGTTCCGGAAACTGGGATTCCCGGACGCATGGCTTGAGCGCGCTGAGCCCCATGGCATCCTCGCTACATTCGACGGTGCCCACCGTTGGGTTGAAGGGATCAGCAAAGATGGGGTAGCGCTGGTCGGCGATGCTGCCGGATGCAGCGACCCTGTCTTCGGAAATGGCCTTTCCAGGTCATTGCGCAGTGTGCGGTTACTCCGTGATCGGCTCCTTTCAGACGACAACTGGATCAATGCGTCCAAAGCCTATACCGAGGATCATTTTCGGGACTTCATGAAACTTCGTCGGCTTGAACGGTTTTCCGCCGAGTTGAATTTCTCGATCGGTAAGGAAGCGCTGGCGCGCCGAACCCGAGCGTGGAAACTCATGGAGAAAGAGCCCGAGCTCGCGGTACGCGTGTCCTTCTACGGGCCGGACGTGCCGATCTCCGACCGTAACCTGGACCGTCTGCTCGCCTGATGCCCGGCGAAGACGCTGACGTTGAACTTCCTGTATTTTCTTCTGAGGCAAGTTTGCGCACTGCATAACTGTCGGTCGATACCATCCAGTCCGCTTCCCGCTCAAAGCGACGGCTCGTGCGGGTCCGACCCACTCGGCCGGTCGCGGCAGCCCTTGGCCCATTGCCTCCGTACCGCCTCCTGACGCACGACGCCTTCAAGCGCGCCTCGTGCCCCTGCACAAGCTCCGCCTCCACCACTTCCCTACAGCACGCGATCGACGACCGCCTGCAGCCGCGCGATCGTGCCGTCCACGTCGGTCAGCTTGTCGAGGCCGAACAGGCCGAGCCGGAAGGTCCGGAACTGCGGTCCCTCGCCGACCTGCAACGGCACGCCGGCTGCGATCTGCATGCCGGCTGCGAGAAACTTCTTGCCGTTCTGGATCTCGGGATCCTCCGTGTAGGAGACGACGACGCCCGGCGCTCCGAAGCCTTCCGCGGCTACCGATGACACGCCCTTCGCCGCCAGCATCGCCCG
>JANPDA010000399.1:0-14700 GCA_031431235.1 Hyphomicrobiaceae bacterium | reverse complement strand
CACGGATCTTGGGGAACAGATTGAAGACCTGTTTGGAAACCTTACGCGGCGGATCGGACGAAGCGAGCGCGGCCGCGCAGGCGCGCGGATAGTCGGCCGCCATCACCGCGGCTCGCGAGGGTACCGCGAACACCGCGGACTGGCGCCCGCCCAAGCCTGCGCGCGCCTCGATATCGCACCGCCTGCCCCCCGGACCACCCCGCTCCGGCAGGCCGATCGGCATATCGATCGCAATGATGTGTGGCGCTTCGGGCAGAGCGAGCAATGCCTCGAAGCTCGTGACCAGCTGCATCCGGCCCCGGTCCGGCGCACCAGCCTCGACCAGCACGGCGAGCCAACCGGACCGGCAGCCATCCACGCCCGCCACCCACACGGGCGTCAGGACCTGGATCGGAGCGTGCTGGAGCTGGGGCTCAGACCTCCTCCTCCTCGCCATCCTCGAGCGGATTGTCGATCAGATCGGCAACGTCGGAGCCGGCGTCCTCCTCCTCCTCGAGGAAGGTATCCTCTGCCTCGCCGTCGGCGATCTCCACGTCGGTCTCGATGTCGGCGAGCTCGTCCTCGACGGCGGCATCTGGCAATTCCTCGCCGTCGGCAACCGGGGCGGCGGCGGCGGCCTCCTTGGCGAGCAGCGCGGCCTTGCTCGCCTTCAGCGCCTGCTCGGCCAACTCGGCTGCGGCATCGATCTCGGCTTGCTTGCTCGCGCCAGACTGCACGAACGCCGCACTGCAGACTGGGCAGGCAATGGGATCACGGTTGAGATCATAGAAGCGGCTTCCACAGGACTGGCACGATCGTTTGGTGCCGCGTGAAACTTTCTGAGACATGGCAAAGGCCTCGCAAAGAAGAAATTCCGGCTCGAGTGATCGAGGGGTGCTTTGCACGAGCCATTGCCGCCTGTCAAAGCCAAAGCGCGGTGCCAGGTTGCAGGCGGCGCAGGCTTCGGGGACGGCGTTGACAGGGCTCGCAACCCGCTGTTGATGTGTCCCCGTCAGTGGCACGCACGAAGGTCCGCCCAGACATCGATGGTGAGGCGAGCCGATGGAGGATGCTGCGGCATGATCATCGCGATCGACGGACCGGCAGCATCGGGCAAGGGCACGCTTGCCCGCCGCATCGCCGAGCACTACGGCTACCATTTCCTCGATACCGGATTGCTCTATCGGGCGGTCGCACGCGACGTGCTCGGCGCCGGCCGCTCGCTCGACGACGAGGCTGCTGCGCTGGCGGCGGCCGAAGCGCTCGACCCGGCGACGTTCGATGATCCCGCCCTCAGAGGCGGCGCGGCCGGAGAAGCGGCTTCCGTCGTCGCCCGCATCCCGGCGGTGCGGCTGGCGTTGCTCGCCTATCAGCGCAGCTTTTCCCAGCGTCCGCCCGGCGCGGTGCTCGACGGTCGCGATATCGGTACAATCGTCTGCCCGCAGGCGGACGCCAAGCTCTACCTCACAGCCTCGGTCGAGGAGCGGGCACGGCGACGAACAGCGGAGCTGGCCGATAATCGCGCCGGCATCACCTATGAGGAGGTTCTCGCCCAGCTGAAGGCACGCGATCGTCGCGACGCCGAGCGCTCCATTGCCCCGCTCGCCCGCGCTGCCGACGCGCTCTTGCTTGACACGACACGATTGGATATAGAAGGCGCGTTCAGAACCGCCGTGGCTCTGATTGATCAATTGGCCAGTCGTTCAAGGCGCTCCCGGTCCTAGGGGCGCCTGCTTTGCATTGACGAAAGGCCTCATTGGCCAGGGTGCCCCTGGGTTCGCTGCCCAGATCACCCGGAGCTCCGGCACCGCCAACCCAGGCACTGGCTGGCAATTCGCCGTGGTGACCACCCTGCGGCCCGACCCTCGGGCACCGCATCGCGCATCATCATCTCGACGCCGACCGGTCCCGCAACCGCAGGTCGCGCCATTTCGGCGCTTAGAGGAGCATTGATGAGCGTTACAACAACCGGTGATGTCGGCAGAGAGTTCAATCCGTCGCGCGATGATTTCGCTGCACTGCTGGAAGAGAGCCTCCAGTCCGACCAGATGCATGAAGGCATGGTCATCAAGGGGACGATCGTTGCCATCGAGAAGGACCTCGCGGTCATCGATGTCGGCCTCAAGACCGAAGGTCGCGTGCCGCTGCGCGAGTTCAATATCGCGGGCAGGGATCCGGTTGGGATCGGAGACGTGGTCGAGGTCTATCTGGAGCGGATCGAGAATGCGCTGGGCGAGGCCGTGCTGTCGCGCGACAAGGCCAAGCGCGAGGAAAGCTGGATGCGCCTCGAGGTGAAGTTCACCAAGAATGAGAAGGTCGAAGGCGTCATCTTCAACAAGGTGAAGGGCGGCTTTACGGTCGATCTCGACGGCGCCGTCGCGTTCCTGCCGGGCAGCCAGGTCGACATCCGCCCCATTCGCGACATCACCCCGCTGATGCACTCCCCGCAGCCCTTTCAGATCCTGAAGATGGACAAGCGGCGCGGCAACATCGTCGTGTCGCGGCGCTCGGTGCTCGAGGAGAGCCGCGCCGAGCAGCGAACCGAGATCGTGGCCAAGCTCGCCGAAGGCCAGGTCATCGACGGCGTCGTCAAGAACATCACCGACTACGGCGCCTTCATCGACCTGGGCGGCATCGACGGTCTGCTGCACGTCACCGACATGGCCTGGCGCCGTGTCAACCATCCCAGCGAGATCGTCAATGTCGGCGATACCGTGAAGGTGCAGATCATCCGCATCAATCCCGAGAGCCAGCGCATCAGCCTGGGCATGAAGCAGCTCGAGGCCGATCCGTGGGCCGGCATCGCCGCCAAGTATCCGGTCACCAGCCGCTTCAAGGGCAAGGTCACGAACATTGCCGACTATGGTGCGTTCGTCGAGCTCGAGCCCGGTGTCGAAGGCCTGATCCATGTCTCCGAGATGAGCTGGACGAAAAAGAACATCCATCCCGGCAAGATCGTCGCCACCAGCCAGGAGGTCGATGTCCAGATCCTCGAGGTCGATCAGCAGAAGCGCCGCATCTCGCTCGGCCTGAAGCAGACACAGGCCAATCCGTGGGATCAGTTCCTGACGCTGCACCCCAAGGGCTCGACGATCGAGGGCCAGGTGCGCAACATCACCGAGTTCGGCCTCTTCATCGGGCTCGATACCGGCATCGACGGCATGGTGCATCTGTCGGATCTCTCCTGGAACCGGCCGGGCGAGGAGATGATCAAGGACTTCAAGAAGGGCGATACGGTGCAAGCCGTGGTGCTCGACGTGGACGCCGAGAAGGAGCGCATCAGCCTGGGCATCAAGCAGGCCGATGGTGACCCATTCGAGACTGTTGCAGGCCTGAAGAAGGGCAGCCACGTCACCTGCGAGGTGATCGCGGTGCAGGACGGCGGCATCGAGGTGAAGCTCGCCGAGACCGATATGACCTCCTTCATCAAGCGCTCGGACCTGTCGCGCGATCGCTCCGAGCAGCGGCCGGAGCGCTTCGCGGTCGGCAACAAGATCGACGCACTGGTGACCCAGGTCGACAAAACCGGCCGGCGCATCAACGTCTCGATCAAGGCGCGCGAGATCTCCGAGGAGAAGGAGGCCGTCGCCGCCTACGGGTCGTCCGACTCGGGCGCTTCGCTCGGCGACATCCTGGGCGCGGCGTTGAAGCGCCGTGGCACGGAGGACACCGAGAAGGAGGAGGACTGAGCGGTTGCGGCTGCCGCTGGCACCGTCCCGATCAGCTCGTCGAGAAAAGGGTCCGCGCTATCGAGGCGCGGGCCCTGCTGCTTCGATCGGGCAGCGGTGGCCGAAGGCGCAGGCATGAGCACTAGTGTTCTGACCCATTCATCTGGTACCCCAAATGAATGGCTAGCCCACTAGCCCACTCTTTGTTTGTGTTCCCTCTCTCCATTCATTGATCCAGCTTCGCCGGAATCGAATGAATGGGACGGAACACGTTGAGAACGAGGAACCGATGAGCACCGAGATCGAGACTCTGCTCGAGCGCCGCCGCCTGAAACGGCGCCTCTCGCTCTGGCGGATCCTGGCGCTCGCCGCGGCAGCCGCGTGCGTGTTGGCGCTGGCAAGTCTGGCGGGGGGAGGCTCGGCGTTCGGGCCGGGACCCCACATCGCGCGCATCGACATCACCGGCCTCATCACCGACGACCGGGCCAAGCTCGACCTCTTGAAGAAAGTGAAGGACGACAGCAACGTCGTGGCGATCCTGCTCGCGGTCGACAGCCCTGGCGGCACCACCACCGGGGGCGAGGCGATCTATGGCGCCGTCACCGAGATCACCAAGGAAAAGCCGGTGGTCGCCGTGATGGGGACCATGGCAACGTCTGCCGCCTACATGATCAGCCTCGCCACGGACCGGGTGATCGCGCGCGGCAACACGATCACCGGCTCCGTCGGCGTGATCTTCCAGTTCCCCGAGGTCTCCGGGCTGCTCGATAAGCTGGGCGTCAAGATGCATGAGATCAAGAGCGGCGCGTTGAAGGCCAATCCATCCATGTTCCAGCCGCTCGACGAGCCTGGCCGGTTGCTGGCCGAGGAGCTCGTCCGGGAATCGCAGGTCTGGTTCCTCGACATCGTCAAGACCCGCCGCAGCATTGAGCCAGCGACCGTCGCCGAGCTCGGCAGCGGCCGCATCTACACTGGCCGGCAGGCGCTGCAATTGAAGCTCGTCGACGAGATCGGCGGGGAGGCCGAGGCCATCGCCTGGCTGGTGAAGGAGAAGAGCATCGCCAAGGATCTCGCTGTGGTCGACTGGAAGCCGGTCGAGGCAGGCACGTTTGGAATGCTCGGGGGCGTAAGCGGATCGATCGCCCGCTTGCTCGGCCTGGATCTCGCCTGGGCAAGAGGATTTCTGCCCGCCGCGGCACTGATTGATCGCCTGACCCTTGACGGACTTCTGTCCGTCTGGCACGGTTCACAAAATTAGTCAGGCATAACAAAGACATGGTAGGGTGAGGGTCGGGGATGATCAAGTCGGAGTTGATCCAGCGCATCGCATTTGCCAATCAGCATCTTTTCCACAAGGACGTGGAGAAGATCATCAACGTCGTTTTCGACGAGATCATCGAGGCGCTGGCACGCGGCGACCGGGTCGAGCTGAGGGGGTTCGGAGCTTTCACGGTGAAGCATCGGGCGCCGCGACAGGGTCGCAATCCGCGGACCGGCACGACGGTCAAGGTCGACGAGAAATTCGTGCCGTTCTTCAAGACCGGCAAGGAGTTGCGCGAGCGGCTGAACCATCGCGCCGCAAACGGCAACGGCTCCCGCAAGCGGAAGCCCGCGCCAGCCAAGCCCCGGCTCGAGACCGGTTCTGGACGTATCAGGTAGGGAGCTCCTCCTTGTCCCGCGCTTTCTGGCTGATCATGGCTCTCGGCGCGACGCTGCTGATCGTACCTTTCGGCGTCGCCAACCGGCATGCCGTGCCGATCACATTCGATCCGGTGTCGCGGCTCGATTCGGCCTTCGCGTTCGATGTGCCGCTCTCGCTCATCCTGTTCGTGACGCTGATGGCGGGCATCGGGCTCGGCGGCTTCACGACCTGGCTGACACAAGGGCGCTGGCGCCGGACCGCACGGCTGCGCACGCGGGAAGCCTACCGCTGGAAGAGCGAGGCCGACCGGCTCGCCAGAGAGCGTGACGAGCGAGTGGTGGGCAGCAGCGCCATGAGCGATCGCAACGCTGCCTGACCTGCGGTCGCAGCCCCGCCAGGACGGCATTGCCCTCGAAGCGCCGCTTTGTCGGGGTCAGGGTTATGCTCGGTCGGCGCTCAACGCCGATCGCCCGACCGGTACACCGCCATCGAGCGAGGGAAATTGTTTGATGGCCGAGGTCTTCGCCGATCATCTGCTTGGCGTGCCGAAGTCGCAGGAGCTCGGCCGGACGCTCGAGCGTGCCTTCATCTATGCCGAGGAGCAGGGCCACGCCGAGGTGCTGCTCGACCATCTGCTGCTGGCCTTGACCGAGGATCGCGATGCCGCATCGGTGATGGCCGCGAGCGCGGTCGACCTCAATCGCCTGCGCAACGATGTGGCAGGCTTCGTCAGCCGCAATTCCGATCGTCTTCCCCCCAATGCGAATGCGGCGCCGCTTCCCTCGGAAGAGCTGTTGCGCGTGATCGATGCGGCGGCTGCGGCAGCAAGTCAGTCGCGCCGTGCCGAAATCAATGGCGCCATGGTGCTCGCCGCCTTGATCGGGGAGGGGCAGAGCCCGGCCGCCAAGCTGTTGCGCAGCCATGGATTGACCTTCGAGGAGGCCGTCCGCACGCTGCAGCGGCGACCGGCGCCGGCGGGAGCACGCCAACAGCCGGCGGCGCGCGCGGCCCCGGCCCGCCCGCGTGCCGTCGGCCATGCGCCACCTCCCCGGATCGATGCCCGGCCCGAGCAGCTCGATTGGGCGCAGCACCAGGCGCCACCTCCGGCAATGAAGCGTGGCCGCCCGATCCCGAAGCCTGCCCTGGAAGAAGCCGCTGTCGAGCAGCAGGTCCCTCGACCGGCACGGCCTGCGCGTCCGCCAGCTTCCTCCCGCGGACCGTCACCCGACCAGCCATCCCGGGAGCGTGCCCAGGTCACACGCCGGCCGGGGCGATCCGGGGGAGCGCGACGGGAAGCCGTCGGGAGCGGCATGCTTGCGCAGAACATCCCGCGTCGGATGACGGCCGGACGCCCGGTCGCAATCGAGGTTCGCGTGGCACGCCGCGACGTGGAGGGTCTGACCGAGGGCATGCGCGGCCCGGGAGCACCGGCCGCGCACGAGATTTTCGTGACCAAGGCCATGTCTGTGCGGCTCAGGGCCCCGGAGGGCGGGTTCACGATCGAATCGGCTTCCCCCGAGACGCAGTGGATCGACAACGAGCTGGGTCTCTACGATGAGGATTTTGCGAGCTGGCACTGGAGCGTAACGCCCAAGAAGAGCGGCAGGGCATCGCTGCAGATCATCGTCTCGGCTCGCAGCGTCGCCGCCGACGGCATCACCGCCGAGACCGCGCTGCCGGAGCAGACTGTCGAGGTATCGATCGGGATCGACTATGGTCGAGCGATCAAGCGCATCGGCTTTTGGGCACTGACAATGCTCGCCGGCGGCGTGCTGGGCGCGCTCGGCGAAGGCGTCATCAGACGCCTGCTGTGAGCCAGCTTCCGCTCGGCCTCAGGCTCCCCGTGTTCATTCAGAATACGTTGCCTGCATAGGGCGTCAGCCGGCAGGTGACACCAGCTGCCTCCAGCTTGGCACACAGCGACCTCGCGGCAGCCGCTGTGGCGAACGGTCCTGTCACCAGGCGATAATCCTGGCTGTCGGCACCGGCCAATTGCGTCACGGCTTTCATTCCGCCAAGCAGCTCGACATGCCGCTCGGACAGCAGCCCCCAGCTGACTTGCAGGGCCTCTGGCGACGTCGAGCGGGCGATCTCGAGCCCGAACGTCCTGCTGGCGGCGGGTTTGCGTTCAGGCAGCGCGGCGATCTGCGAACCCCAATCAGCCTTTTGGTCCGCATCCTCGGACTTGGTGTCGTCGCTGACCGCCTCCTTGAATGCATCGAGCAGATCTGGCCCTGCGGCCTGCTCGGCCGGGGCTTTCAGCGTACCGGTCTCCCCGACCTCGGCGTCCTCGATTGCTGCCGGCTTGGTCGCGGCGGCAGCGGGCTTTGCGCCTTTTGCCGGGACCACGATGCTGGGCTCATCGAGAGGCAGGCTGACGCTCGCCTGCGCACCCGCGGAAACAACCTCGGCAATATCGGCCTTTACCGCCGACAGCTCTGCGCTCAGTCTTTCGACCTGCCGTGCGAGCTCATCACCCTCGATCCGGCTTTCCGCCAGCAGGGCCCGCAGGTCCGTGGTCTCCTCGACCGCCTCGCTCGAGACGGAAATCCTGATGGCTTCGGGAGCGAGTGCAAGCGCCCCCAGATAGGCCGTCGCTCCGGCGGCCAGCACGACCCAGGCCCCCAAATAGATCGGCCCCCAGATCGAGCGCGATGGGGTGTCATCGAGATGAGCGGGGTGCATGGACATGTCCTCGTGCGGCATGGGCGGCGTCTCTCGAATGTGAGATGCGGTTTCGCTCGCCGGGCGGCGGACAGCTGACTTTTAGCCCCTCCGGATTGGCGCAATGCTGACTGAGTCCCTGGATTCGATCAATACCCTCCATGCCAATTGCCTGTCACTGGCCTGTTGATGACCCTGAAACCGTGATGCTCGGCCATCGAAGCAGTTGCTCCATTGCCACGCCGGTCAGGTTTGGGAACGTCGGGCGCCGACTGGCTCCCGTTGAGGGTGCCTGCACGGAGCGAGATCTGTGGCGCAACAGCAACAGTACGGATGCCATGAGGGCTCACCCCATTGCGCAGCACCAGGCGCGCTGCGATAAGGGAGTGAGTTTGGAATGGGTCGCAGCGAGCTTGCACGTCGTCCCAGACAGCGAATTCGAGGTTCTTGGGGGGGGAAGTCCGGGCTTGTGCTTCGCAGCACGCTTGGGCTCCACTGAGAAGGCCGGTCCGGCTCGTCCGGGCCGGCCTCTTTTTTTGGCCAACAGCCAAGCTTGCATCCTGACGCACGAACCGCAACAGTAGGCCCCGTCACGGGCCACCAGAGGCTATGGCCCACGGTCTCTTGGCCGTCATGGTTCTGCAACAGGAATCATGTTTGTTCCCGCCTAGCCAAATCGAGGCCCGCTGGTCAGGCGTACGGGCAGAGGCAGAGAGGTCCGATGCACGAGATCGATCAACCCGCGAGCAGGACCTACCGGACGTTGTTCCTCTCGGACATCCATCTCGGCACGCGCGCCTGTCAGGCAGAGATGCTGCTCGATTTTCTGCGTCACTGCGACGCAGACACGATCTATCTGGTCGGGGACATCGTCGATTTCTGGCAAATCAGGCGCAGCGCTCACTGGCCGCAAACTCACAACGACGTATTGCAGAAACTCCTGCGCAAAGTGCGCAAGGGGGCGCGGATCGTCTATCTGCCGGGCAATCACGACGAGGGCCTGCGCGCCTATTGCGGCGCCCGGTTCGGCGGCATCGAAATCGTCGATCAGGTGGTGCACGTGACCGCCGACGGACGGCGCATGCTCGTCATCCACGGCGACCAGTTCGACGTCGTCGTGCGCTATGCCAAGTGGCTCGCCGTCCTGGGCGACTGGGCCTATGTGCTTGCGCTCGGCGCCAATACGCATCTGAATTTCCTGCGCCGCAGAGCAGGGCTCAAGTACTGGTCGCTGTCCGCCTATCTGAAGCACCGGGTCAAGCAGGCCGTGAGCTACATCGGCGACTTCGAGAACGCGCTCGTCGACACCGCTCGCAAGCGTGGCACGACAGGGGTAATCTGCGGTCATATCCATCATGCCACCATGCGCGATGTTGACGGATTGCTCTACGTCAACCTCGGCGACTGGGTCGAAAGCGCAACAGCCGTCGGCGAGAGGGAGGACGGGAGCTTCGAGATCATCCGCTGGCTGGACGTGATCGAGCAGCGCCAGGCAGCGGCGCACCCGGCCCGGCCGTTGCAGGTGGCGGCCTGACGAGACGCTTTCGCCGGCCCGAGGGCAACACCGGAGCAGGACCCGACCCAATGCGGATCATCATTGCCACAGACGCGTGGCGACCGCAGGTGAACGGAGTGGTCCGCACCTACGAGCGAATGATCGAGGAAGCGGACGCGCTCGGTGTCGAGATCATCGCGTTGACGCCCGAAGGCCTGCCGACGTTTCCGCTGCCGACCTATCCCGAGATCCAGCTCGCCTTGATCGGCAGGCGGCATGCGGCGCGCCAGATCGCAGCTCGTGCGGCCGATTTCGTCCATGTCGCGACGGAAGGCACCATAGGTTTTGCCGTCCGCGCCCATTGCATGCGGGAACGCCGGCCGTTCACGACGAGCTACCATACTCGGCTCCCGGACTATCTGGCCGCACGGCTGCCGGTTCCGCTGTCGGTCGGCTACCGTCTGCAGCGCTGGTTCCACAATGCGGGCGCCGGCATGTTCGTCGCCACGCCATCGCTCGCGACCGAGCTCGAGGCGAGCGGCTTCCAGAACTGCATCCGCTGGACGAGAGGGGTCGATACCGAGTTGTTCCGGCCGCGCGACATCCGCCTGTTCGGGGCGGGACCGGTCTTCCTCTACGCCGGGCGCGTCGCGATCGAGAAAAACCTGGAGGGCTTCCTGCGGCTCGACCTGCCGGGCAAGAAGGTCGTCGTCGGCGGCGGTCCCCAACTCGGCGAGCTGCAGCAGCGCTACCCGGAGGTCGTGTTCACGGGAGCCCGGTTCGGGGAGGAATTAGCCCGCCATTTCGCCTCCGCCGACGTGTTCGTGTTCCCTAGCCGCACCGACACGTTCGGCATCGTGATGCTCGAAGCCATGGCGTCCGGCGTGCCCGTTGCCGCCTTCCCAGTGACGGGACCGCGCGACGTGGTGGTGGAGGGTCGCTCGGGAGCGCTCGATGCCGATCTCGCCAAGGCGGCCATGCGTGCGCTCGACCTCGACCGGGCGTCGGTGCGCGCGCACGCGCTCGGCTATTCCTGGAGAAAGACCGCGGAAGCGTTCATCCAAGGCATCGTGGCTTCAAACGCCCACGCCGGTCACCGCCCAGCATCGGCCTCGATCTGGCTCGAGAACCGCGCCGGATACGATGCTGCCTGAGCCTTCCGCGACGGCCTCGAGAATCGCCAGTCCTCGAACACCAAATCGCCGCCCGCGGGGGACGC
Source organism: Hyphomicrobiaceae bacterium (assembly GCA_031431235.1). GTDB lineage: Bacteria > Pseudomonadota > Alphaproteobacteria > Rhizobiales > Hyphomicrobiaceae > JANNSW01. The sequence goes on along the minus strand of JANPDA010000399.1, from coordinate 4,033 downwards.
GGACGGCGACGGCGATTGCGTGCAGAGTGGAGGAGGTTCAATGCTAACGAGATGGGAGCCCGATCCGGCTTTTCAAGGCCTCTCGTGACGGGACGACGATCCAGGAGGCAGTAGCCTTGCGCATACCGACGCATGCCGACATCGAGGATGCCGCGCGCCGCATCCAGGGGCAAGCCACCAGGACGCCGCTGCTCGCGAGCCATGCCCTCGACCGCGCGACCGGCGGGCGCATCCTCTTGAAGGCCGAGACGTTGCAGCGGGTCGGTGCCTTCAAGTTCCGGGGCGCCTACAACAAGATTGCGCAGGTCGATCGGGCGGAATTCCCCGGCGGCGTCGTCGCCTGCTCGTCGGGCAACCACGCCCAAGGGGTCGCGGAAGCCGCTCGTCTGATGGGCTTCAAGGCTGCGATCGTGATGCCGTCGGACGCTCCCCCGATCAAGATCGAGCGGACCCGCGCGAGTGGCGCCGAGATCATTCTCTACGATCGCGAGCGCGAGGATCGCGAGGCTATCTCGATCGAGCTCGCGGCCAATCGCAAAGCGGCCATGGTGCATCCCTTCGACGATCCCGACATCATCGCCGGACAAGGCACGGCGGGGCTCGAGCTGATGCGCCAGGCGTTCGCAATCAACCGGCGCCTCGACGCCGTTGTCGCGCCCTGCTCGGGGGGCGGCCTCGTGACGGGCATCTCGATCGCCGTCAAGCACGTCAGCCCGCAGACAGAGGTCTGGGCGGCCGAGCCTGCCGGCTTCGACGATCTCGCGCGCTCGCTGAAATCGGGCAAGCGCGAGCGCAATCCTAAGGCCTCGGGCTCGATCTGCGACGCGCTGCTGGCGCAGACGCCCGGCGAGCTCACATTCGCGATCGCCAGGCAAAACCTCGCCGGTAGCATTGCCGTCGACGACGAGGCGGTGCGCCGTGCCATCCGCTTTGCCTTCGCGGAATTGAAGCTTGCCGTCGAGCCGAGCGGCGCAATTGGGCTCGCGGCAGTGCTCGAAGGTTTGATCGAGGCGAAGGGACGGACGATCGCGGTGGTGCTTTCGGGCGGCAATGTCGATCCACGACAGTTCGCGGGTATCATCGGGTGAGCGCGAAAGCGGGCCTGCGATGACCGGCCCCGACCTCGGCGCGCGCTCCTATGGGCGGCGCGTCGCGCTCTTCTATGCTGCGAGCTTCGTCACGATCGGATTGCACATGCCGTTCTTTCCGGTGGTGCTCGCGGGACGCGGGTTGAGCGAAGCCCAGATCGGCCTCGTACTGGCGGCGCCCTTGTTCGTGCGCATCCCCATCTCACCGACGGTTGCCTACCTCGCTGATCGGTCGGGCAACCATGCCCGGGTGCTGGTCGCGCTTTCGCTGGGCACCTGCCTCGGCTTCTCGGCATTCCTATTGGTCCAAGGATTTGCGGGAGCTCTGGCAGCTGCGTGCTTGCTCGCCCTGTTCTGGGTGACGGTGATGCCGCTCGCGGAAGCCATCGCACTCGCAGGCGTTCGCCAGCATGGTCTCGACTATGGCCGGATGCGGGTGTGGGGCTCGCTGGCGTTCATCGGTGCGAACGTGATCGGCGGGCATGCCGTTGGCTTTGCAGGACCCGAGGCCGCACTCTGGTTGATGATCGCGGCGGCGGCTATCGCATGCGCGGCTGCCAGCCAAATGCCCAGGCCCGCCAGCGGGGACACCGACAGGAAGAGTGCCTTGCCGCGGCCGTCGGAAGCCGGCGCGCTGCTCAAGTCACGACCGTTCGTGCTGCTCATCGCCGCAACGAGCTGCATCAACGGCTCGCACGCCATCATGTACACTTTCGGCTCGCTGCACTGGCAGTCGCAGGGCATATCGCCCGCGACGATCGGGGCCCTGTGGGCGGTCGGAGTGGCCGCCGAGGTTGCTCTCTTCGCGGTGGCCGGGCGACTGCTCGCACAGGTCGCGCCGGCAACCCTTCTCATCGTCTCGGCCGGTGCGGCCCTGCTGCGTTGGACCTTGACTGCCCTCGATCCGCCGCTCGCACTCCTCTTCCCGATCCAGGCGCTGCATGGGCTGTCGTTTGGCGCCATGCATCTGGGTACGATGCAGATGATCGTGCGGATCGTGCCCGAGCGGCTTGCCGGCACCGCGCAGGGGCTCTACTCGGCAACGACCGTGGGCATCGCCATGGGCACACTCATGGCGGCTTCCGGCCTCCTCTATGCGGCGCTTGCAGGCCACGCCTATCTGGTGATGGCGGGGCTCGCGGGGCTTGGGCTGGCAGCAGCGCTGCTGCTCGGGCGCGAGCAGAGCCAGCGTACCGGTCCATGAAGCGTTGTTGGGAATGATCTGGGGATCCCGACGGAGCGCCTCGTTTCCAGTTGAGTTCAGCATCCTGCGCGAGCAGTGGGAGGAAACCGACATGAAGCGATTGCTCACGGCCTTGCTGGTGGCGATGCTGGCATTCTCGGGGTCCGGAGATGCCCTCGCGAAAAAGCGCAACAACACGGCGCGAAACATCGCCATTGGCGTCGCGGCTGCCGCGGCAACCATTATCCTGCTCAACGAAGCATCGAAGTCCAAGAGCAGCAAGTCGCGGGTCGGCTGCCCGAGCGCGGCTCCCTATTGGTACGGCGGCGCCTGCCACAAATACAGGGATTGCCCCGGCGACAGCATTCGCAACTCCAAGGGCCAGTGCGTCAAGGAAGACGAGCCGAGCGAATCGAACGCGACCATCATCCGCAAATGCAATTACTACCAGAGCAAATGCCAGAACGGCTTCAATTGGGCCTGCCCGAAGGCGGCCGACTATTGCGACCGCGGCTGATGCCGAAAACCCTTGCTGGCCAGTGCGGTCCGGCCAGCAAGCCAGCATTTCAAAGCCCGTAATCCTTCGCCAGCTTCGGGTCCCTGGCCGCGACCAGCCTCGCCAGGTCGAGGATCACCTTCGCCTGCTTCCAGGTGGCATCGTCCTGCATCTTGCCGTCGATCATGACGGCACCCGACCCGTCGGGCATGGCCTCGACAATGCGCCGCGCGAAGGCGACCTCCTGCCGGTCGGGCGAGAACACGCGCTTGGCGATCTCGATTTGCGACGGGTGTAGCGTCCAGGCGCCCAGGCACCCCTGCAGATAGGCGTTGCGGAACTGGGATTCGCAGGCGGCCGCATCGGAGAAATCGCCGAACGGACCGTAGAAGGCTTTGAGGCCGTGGGTCATGCAGGCGTCGACCATCCGTGCGACCGTGTAATGCCAGAGGTCCTGCTGGAAGAAGGCGCGGGGCGCGCCTGCCGCCCCTGCATCCGCCAGCACGCCATAGCCCGGATGCCCGCCGCCGACCCGCGTCGTCTTCATGCCGCGGGAGGCCGCGAGATCGGCTGGCCCCAGACTCATGCCATGCATGCGGGGGGAAGCGCCCGCGATCGCGTCGACGTTGGCGACACCCTCGGCCGTCTCCAGGATCGCGTGGATCTGGATCGGCCGCTGCAGGCCGGCGCGGGCTTCGAGCTGGGCGAGCAGCTGGTCGAGATAGGCGATGTCCCACGGCCCCTCGACCTTGGGCAGCATCACCACGTCGAGCTTGTCGCCGACCGCCGGCACGATCTCCAGCAGATCGTCGAGCACCCAAGGCGAGTTCAACGCATTGATGCGGGTCCACAGGCCGGTTGAGCCGAAATCGGTCGCCTTCGCCATGGCGATGAAGCCTCGGCGCGCCGCCTCCTTCTGGTCGGCGGGGATCGCATCCTCCAGATTGCCGCAGACGACGTCGACCTGGGCCGCGACCTCGCCGATTTTCGCGCGGATCTTGTCAATGTGCGGGGGCACGAAATGCAGCATCCGCTCGAGCCGGACGGCTCTCTGGCGCGTGGGCTCGGGCGCCCCGATCGCGAGGGGCGCGTAGAAGCGGGCAGGCGTGCGGGTCGGGGACATGGGAAGGGCCTCTCTTGCGCGTCCGTCCTCCCGGCCGCAGGCAGGCCCGTGAGTAGGCGATCAGCTCGAGGCTGATGCACCTGCCGGAGCGCCGGGACCCAGAGCCAAGAGCGGCAGCCAACAGCGCGTGGACCCTTGGCCCC
>JANPDA010000398.1:0-1848 GCA_031431235.1 Hyphomicrobiaceae bacterium | reverse complement strand
CTTGGCGACGGCCAGGTCGGTGTCGCCGATCATCGGGTACTTGGGCAGGTGGCCCTGCGTTTCCTCGATGTCGGCTGCCCAGCGGTGGTGGTTGTCGACCGGGTCCACGCTCAGGCCGATCAGCTTGGCATTTCGGCGCGTGAACTCGGGCTCGATCCCGGCCATGTAGCCGAGCTCGGTGGTGCACACCGGCGTGAAGTCCTTCGGGTGCGAGAACAGGATCGCCCAGCTATCGCCGATCCAGTCGTGGAACTTGATCGGGCCTTGCGTCGTCTCGGCATTGAAGTCCGGGGCGAGGTCGTTGATGCGGAGGGACATGGCGGGCTCCTTTTGTTTGGCGGCGGGGACCTTCGGCCTGGGGACGCCGATTATTCGCCGCCGCCTTGCCTTTGCCAAGGACTGCAGCCCTTCCCGGAGCGCCCTCGGCAATCGCCCTACGGTCTGGCGAAGTAGCCCGGCACGAGCCGGTCGGGCAGTTGCACGTGCGGGTGGCTGCACAGCGCGCCGAGGGTGATCGCGCCGCTGAGCCGGTGCATGTCGTAGCTGCACACGATGGTCACCTGCGGGTAGCGCGCCAGCAGTTCATTCAGGCGGCTCTCGTATTCGATCATGCCCTCGACCCCCGGCGCGCCCGACAGGCACCAGGTCATCTCGCCCGAGATCAGCATCGCATCGTGGCCCGCCGAGCGGCGTTCGAGGATCGCGGCTTCCATGAAGTCGATCATCCGTTCGGGGGCGAACGAGCCGGTGCGCAGGTAGGCCTCGACGGGGACGAGCAGGCGAAGCAGGCCCTGTTCGCTGAGTCGATCGGGATCGAAACCGTCCGAGCGCAGCCGCGCCAGCACGTCTTCGCGCGAGTTCTCCTCATGCACATAGAGCATCGGCGCGCCACGCTTGAGGTGGTCGAGCACATACGGCCGGAACAGCCGCCACAACTCGTCGCGGTGGTCGAAGTGCAGCGACACATGCCGCGGCACGCCGTGTTTGGCGGCTTCGATCAAGGTCACGATCGGGTCCGCTGCCGCCTCCGCCGACGCAGCCCGCGCCGCCGGTTGCGGGTCCACGCCACGTGCAAGGAAGCGCTCCAGGTCCTGGCGCAGGAAGCGCCGCTCCTGCCGGGCCCCGACGCGCACGCAGGGCAGAGTGCCGAGCTTGGTCCAGCGTCGAAGCGAGGTCTTGCTGACGTTCAGATGCTGCGCCGCTTCCTCTATCGTGAGCAGCCGGGTCATGACCATGCTGGGCCTCGTTTCGCTCGCAAGCTGTAGCTCATGCTATCCATACCTATTCATTCCTAATCGATTGTCGCAGCGCACCATCGAATATAGCAGAAACCGCCCCCGTACCAACCCGTACAAACCTCAAAACGCCTTGACATCGGCGCTTTGCAAGGTCCACTATGGTCATGCAAGAACAAGAAAAACACTGAAGGGTAAAGGCGCTCGTGGAGCATTCTGTGCAACTCTGAATAACTCGTGCGGGCCCAATCCCCGTCACGGCGAAGGAGACTCCTGATGAAGATCGGCAATCAGAACGTTCTCATTCCGACCAGCATGGTCGGCAACTATCCCAACCCGCGCTGGTGGGACGCAGAGTTCGCGCGGCACTTCACGGGCGACCAGCAGCCGCCCGATTCGATGTGGCAAGAGGCGCTCGACGACGTGATCACGGCGCTGGCCCACGAACAGGAAGCGGCCGGCCTGGACATCATCGCCGACGGCCGCGTGCACGGCGACAACTATGCCGACCAGGCGGTCTACTACTACATGCGCCGGCTCGGCTACGACCTGAAGGGCGGCCACTTGGGCTTCCCGATCTACAGTCGGCTGCACGCCGGCACCTTGACACAGG
>JANPDA010000397.1:0-2016 GCA_031431235.1 Hyphomicrobiaceae bacterium | reverse complement strand
GTAGCCGGCGAAGATGACGAGCCCGAGAACGGCGTAGATCACGTCGCCGCCGGGGATCGAGACGAACATGAGGAGAATCCCGAAGCCGATCAGGCCGAGCAGGGCAAAAAATGCGACGCGGGCGATCTTCGAGAGGTCGCGACGCGTGGCGTACCCGTAGGTTCCACAGCCGCCGATGAACAGACCGGTGAGCGCAGCGGCCTGCCAGAGCGCCTGAGGTTGTACTTCCGCGTAGTAGGCGAGGGTCGGCGCTACCGCAATCCCGAGGAAGGCGCCCATCCCGAAGAGGAGCCCGACTGCAAGCTGCTCCGAGCGACGGATTGCAACGTTGAGGCCGATGATGCATCCGATCGCCCCGATGAAGGCGACGATGCCCCACCCGCGAGAGATGTCGCGACCGAGGTAGGCGCCGAGGGCTGCGACGAGACAGGTGAGGGCAACGAGACCCATCGTCTGGCCGAAGATGGCGCGGGAGCGATCGCGGCTGACGGCGACCGAGGGCTGGGTGACCTGCTCGAGGCTGCTCATGCCGGAATCGTACTGATTCCCGGAGAGGTCAGGCGTCTGGAGCCCTGACCGGGTCGAGAATCCGTGAGCAGAGAATTGCACGTAAACTGGTCGGGATGCCTCGCCTGTACGGAGACCGAATCAGCGATGCCGAGAGTGCCGAGCTGATCGCAAAGCTCCGGACCCGCGGTACGTCTGATGCCAAGATCGCTGCCGACACGGTCGGCAAGGGCCCGGGCCGCGACACGACGGTGGCCACCTCGTTGAAGGCACGCGAGGCGATCCTGCTCGAGCTCCGCGACTGGCCCGATCTCGACGTGAGTGCCCCGAGTCTTGCCGTGATCCGCGACCGGCTCTCCGGTCAGCAGCAGGGCCAACGCATCATCTAGCGCGGCCTCTTGAAGCGTTTGCCTCAAGCCGAATTGCTTGCGGTTGCGGCCGCGCTAGATGGATATAGAGGGCCGCTTCGCGGATTCCTGCTGCCCATCCGAAGCGCATGCGATAGTACGTGCATGAGCAAGCACGATCTCTTCTCGATCTCCTGCCCCGGCCCCCACGAAAAAGGTGTCTGGTGCAAGAAATGCAACGGCGACGGCATCGCCGCCGGCGGCAGCGACTTCAAGCCCGTCAAGGCACCGAAGAAATCCGCCTGGCAGAAGTAGGTTTGCCCTACGGTGCTCGGCATGGCAGCAGAGCAACAAGCCCTGCCGCCATGCCGCCGCCCGCTCAGGCCGGAGCGCCCTTCTTCAACTGGCCGCGAATCGCGCCACCGGGGTATGACGCGTTGTGCACGTTCACGTAGTACGCCTTCGGATTCGCGAGGATCGCATCAATGTCCGATTTCGCCGCCGCGACGCAACCCTTACGGGCGAAGGGCGATCCGAGTGGCACGACAACCGGGCCGTTGACGCCCGCCACAGCGGAATGGATGTGCGCAGCCGTCGGAGTCGCAGTGGCGACGCCCAGAGGCGTCAGCTTCAGGGCGCTGAATGACCAACACACCTTCAGCGTCTTCGCGTTCAAACGGATCACGACGTGACCTCGGTCTGCAGTGTTGGCTGCCGGAACTTCGTTTGCACCCGAGAGCTTCGCGACGAGGGCTTTGCCCCCTGAGCCGTTGGTACCCGGCGTCGTGGGCTTGGCCGCAAGGGCAGCGGGGCTCGCGACCAATGCGAGCGAGATGAGCAGCATGAACTTCTTCATCAGATGACCTCCATAATCGTTGCTGACACAGGAGTAGACGCGCACCGGCCCGAGAACTTGCGCGTCTATTTGTAAGGGTATTGTCAGTGGCGAGCGCGGATACCTCCCCTCTGCCCACCCACCACTACAACGAGAAAGGCCCTGTTTCCAGGGACTTTCCGGTGATGGGCGCTACTGGGCTCGAACCAGTGACCCCCAGCTTGTCGAGCTGGTGCTCTCCCAACTGAGCTAAGCGCCCTTCAACGTGCGGAACGGACTGATACGTCCGTGGTGCTGTGCGACCTCCCGACCCTTCCGGGAGAACCG
>JANPDA010000396.1:0-6058 GCA_031431235.1 Hyphomicrobiaceae bacterium | reverse complement strand
AAAGCGCGGCAATCGTGGATTGCCGCGCTAGAAGTCGAATGGGTGGAACGCGAGGTGGGTAGCTGCAGAAGTAGCAAGAGGTGTGCCAGCGTCGACCAAGCCGGCATCGCGTCGAAATTTTGCAGCTATAGACCAGCGCCGCCCACGCGATCACAGGGAAAGCGGTTCGGCTGCCCCGGAACAGGACATACAGGACATAACGGATGCTCCGGGCCCAAGCCAATCAGCCGCGGCGAACCCAGGAGGCGACTGTGTTGACGAATCCGGCCCAGGGTGCCGCAGCGGCAGCGGTCCCCGCGCTCGCGGCAAGAGCCGGGATCGCCGCGGCGGCTGCCTCGCCCATCGTTTTGCGGCGAGGCAGAGCATCCAGACTGCTCGCGCCCATCGCCTCCTCGGCGCCCACCATTGCGAAACCTGCCGCCCGAGCGGCATTGACGAGACCCTGCTGACCCATACGCAAACTCCACCCACGCTCGAGAGGCTCGCCTGCGGCGCCAATCTCACGACGCCATGTCGCGAGTCGTTGCCGTGCGAGGGCGGAATTGTCCCGCTTTCACTCTCAGTTTGCATTTTGGAGTGGTGGATGGGCCACTGTCAAGGATTTGTCGACAAAATGTCGTAATCGACCCGATCCGATCGCACGCCAGCATTAACCGAGCGAGCGGTCTGGCCCGGCAAAATCATGTCACCGACGTCATCAGAGGCTTGCCATGGCCGTTGTTTTGGCTTCACCATGGCCTAACCAGGGCCGCGCCCTGATCGGCGCCGAGGCCCAGGGTCAATGACCATGGAGGAAGCGCATGGGGCAGTCCGATGGCAGAGGCGGCGGGACAGCGAGGCTGATTGCGCTCGTCGGTCCCTATCTCAGCGGGAAAACCACCCTGCTGGAGGCAATCCTCGCGCGCGGCGGCGCGATTGCACGCCAGGGCACGATCGCAGCCGGCAATACGGTCGGTGATGCCAGCGCGGAAGCGCGCGAGCACCGCATGTCGGTCGAGGCCAATGTCGCCGAGCTCGAGTTCATGGGCGACCGCTACACCTTCATCGATTGTCCCGGCTCGATCGAGTTCCAGCACGACACCGCAGCTGCCCTCAGCGCCTGCGACGCGGTGGTGGTGGTCGCCGAGCCCGACGCCAAGAAAATTCCGGCCCTGCAACTGATCCTGCGCCAGATCGAGGACAAGGGAGTCCCGCATTTCCTGTTCTTGAACAAAATCGACAAGGCCGAGGGCAGCATCCACGATCTGCTGACCCTGCTGCAGCCTGCGAGCACACGCCCGCTGGTGCTGCGCCAGCTCCCGATCTGGAACAACGGCATTGCAACGGGCTTCGTCGACCTCGCCCTGAAGCGGGCATTCGTCTACCGCGAGCACGCGCCGAGCGAGGTGGTGGAAATGCCGGCCGACGTGTCCGCGAGCGAGCACGAGGCGCGCTTCCACATGCTCGAGCAGCTCGCCGACTACGACGACCAGCTGATGGAGCAATTGCTTTCCGACATGGAGCCGCCGCGCGACAAGGTGTTCGAGGACCTGGCCGTCGAGTTGAAGGAAGGCAAGATCTGTCCAGTGCTGCTCGGGTCGGCCGAGAAGGGCAATGGCATCCTGCGGCTGATGAAGGCGCTGCGCCACGAGGCCCCGAGCATCGGCGAAACGCTGAAACGGCTGGGGGCGAGCCCCGCCAGGCCTTGTGCCCAGGTGATGAAGTCGATGCATACCGCCCATGGCGGCAAGATTTCGCTCGCACGCGTGCTGTCGGGCGAGTTCAGCGATGGCACCGTGGTGCACGGGCCCTCGGGCGAGGAGCGGATTGCGGGCGTCTTCACGTTGCGTGGTCAGGAGGCGGTGAAGCGCGGACCGGCCAAGGCCGGCGAGACGGTTGGCTTCGGCCGCCTCGAGGGGATCAAGGCAGGCGCGACGATCACCTCCGACAAGGCGGGCGTTGCCCAGCTCGCGAGCCTGCAGCCGCCGCCACCGGTGTATGCCTTCGCGGTCGCGGTCAAGGACAAGAAGGACGAGGTGAAGCTGACGGCTGCCATCGCCAAGATCATCGACGAGGACCCCTCGATCTCGCTCGAGCATACCCACGACACCCACCAGATCGTGATGCACGGCCAGGGCGAGATGCATCTACGGGTCGCGCTCGAGCGGCTGACGCGCAAATACGGCGTCCAGGTCGAGCAGCGGCCCCGCCAGGTGCCCTACAAGGAGACGATCCGCAAGGGCACCGAGATCCGTGGCCGCCACAAGAAGCAATCGGGCGGCCATGGCCAGTTCGGCGACGTGATGCTCGACATCCAGCCACAACCGCGCGGAGCCGGCTTCGCATTCTCCGAGCGCGTCACGGGCGGCGTGGTGCCCAGGCAGTTCTTCTCCTCGGTCGAGAAAGGGGTGCGCGAGTTCCTGCACCACGGGCCGCTCGGCTTTCCGGTGGTCGACGTCTCGGTCGCACTCACCGATGGCTCCTACCATGCGGTCGATTCCTCCGACATGGCCTTTCAGATGGCGGGCCGTATCGCCATGAGCGAGGGCATGCCGAAATGCTCCCCCGTGCTGCTCGAGCCGATCATGAAGGTCGAGATTGCCATCCCCTCCGAGGCGACCGCGCGCATCAACAGCATCATTTCAGGAAGGCGTGGCCACATCCTCGGGTTCGACGCGCGGCCCGGATGGCTCGGCTGGGACGTGGTGCAGGCGAACATCCCGCAGACCGAGATGGGCAACCTGATCGTGGAGCTGCGCTCGGCGACCTCGGGCGTCGGCACCTTCACGGCAGGCTTCGACCATCTGGCCGAGCTGACCGGCAAAGCCGCCGAGCAGGTGCTGGCGAGCCATGCCAAGGCGAAAGAGGCGGCTTGAGGGGTCTCGGCGAGGCGTGCGCCGTCGTGCGCACGTCTCCAATACCGTCTGATGATCGGAGACTATCAGCCGTCGAGGGATAGGCCGACGGCGGCGAGGAAAGCCCGCAACTCAGGCTCGACGCCACAAGCGAGCCGGACTCCATCGAGCGTGATGCGCTCTGACAATTGCTTTGCCGACATACCTTTGGAGTAGCCAGGCCATTCTCGCTGGAGCATCGCGAGCGTCGCTCCCGTGGGAGGACGCCAGCGCTGGCAATTGGGCAGATGTCGAAGCAGCATGGCCTCGTGATCGGGATCTTGCCAGATCAAGAAGTCAATACCGGCACCGCTGGCGCTGGCTCGAGCCTCCGCATTCTTGCCGGGTAGGCCGAGATCGAGAAGGACTGCCTTGATCGTGAACCTGACTCGCCGCCGTTCGATCTCGGCGATGAGCTTTGCGGCGCGCTGGATCAGTGCGGCGGGATCGCCTGCACCGGGCTGGAGAACCTGAGCATTGATGTGCACATGGACGTGTGGTGGTTGCGCGCGAGTTGAGCCAGAAGGGCTGCATAGCCGCGCTCGCTCTCGCCTTCGCAGCCCAGGAAAATGGGACGGCGCTGGGGAATTTTACGGGGTCGGCGTCTCATCCGATTTCCGGCACCGCACCATAAATGCCCGACAGATATTTGCGATAGTGGTTGTCGCCTCGCTTGACGTTCTGGATGTCACGCAGACCGTAGATACTTGTTTGCCCTCGGTCATCCTTCTCGCAGAAGAATATTTCCTCCTTGGCAAGCTCCTCCAGCAGTGGCGTGGAGTGGAGAGTCAGCCAGAGTTGCGCCATAAATGGGTTGCGCCCGGGATCGCGGAACCAGTGAACAATCTCCGGTAGCAGCAACGGATGGATCGAGAGGTCGATCTCGTCCACGAGCGCCATCCCGCCAGACGACAGCGCAATGTAGAAAAGTGGATAGTACCGGATGAAAGTTCGGGTGCCTTGGCTTTCCAGTTGCCACGGCATCGGCTGTTGCAGGCCTTCATGCACGAAATAGGGGGCCAGCCCATTCGGACCTTGGCGAACCTCCATCTTTTGAATTCCGAGATCGATCCGCTGGATCTCGGAATTGAGCGCTGCGAGTGCCAAATCATTGTCGACAAAGAATTTGATCGCCAGCTCCGCACTCGGCTCGTTCCGATCGAGCATGATGTTGGAAATCGCACGCCCTGGCTCGTTCCTGAACCACTTTGACAAGTCATGATCGAACTGTGCCAGGGTCGAAATCACACTCGCATTGTCCCGCACTTTATCGGTAATTTTGCCGAATCCCGTCAAGCCGAACACTTTTCCAGCACGGATCTCATGACCTTGTCTTTCGAAAACGCGTTGCCACTTCCCTCGCCCATTCGGTCTCTGGTGCAGGGTCTCGGCTGCGACGATGTTGCGACCGTCGCGAAGTGAGGACCGAAATGTGTAGCGCCACGTGGCCATCGGCGTCTGGACCGGCTCGAAACTCGGTCTCGGCGTGTTCGGGCCGCCGAACTCGATCGCCAGTGAGATTGGTTCCAACTGCGCTTCGGCGCTGTTGAATCGCTCACACGGAAGTGTTGCATCAGGAGCAAGTTGGAACGAATCCCTTGCGAACCAAAGAAGGAATGCAAGCGCCTTCAAAACCGTCGATTTGCCTGAAGCATTGGCTCCGAACAGCGCTATGATGCGCGGTGCACGCTCGATTGAGCCTGGAAAAATCGGATCGAACCGCTCGGGTTCGTCTGGCACATTCCCAGCGATCCGTAGATCGATCACCTGCTGCTGCCGAATGCAGTAGAAATTCTCGATCTCGAGTTTGTACAGCATTATAAATACCTTGGTCATTCAATCCGCAGGATAACCGTCTGCATGCGAGTTTGCAATTTTTTCGTCGAAGCCCGACGTTGAGCATTTCGAAACCGCGCGAGCTACAATCGGAAGCCGTTGCGGATCTCGCCGCGCGCCGTCGTCCCCTGAAAACCACCGGCGTCGTCACGCGTCCTTGTTGAACCCCCGGCCTGCCCCACCTATATGATCGAACGAAACCTGATTCACCCACCATTCCAGGGGGCCGTTCCCGCGCCGTCAGGAGAGCACGGGAGCTTCGGATGCCGAACGGGTCCGGACGGTCCGCCGCAAACGCAAGGAAATAGACATGTCGAAAGTCATTGGCATCGACCTGGGCACCACCAACTCATGTGTGGCGGTGATGGAGGGCTCGACCCCCCGCGTGCTCGAAAACTCCGAAGGCATGAACACGACCCCCTCGATCGTGGCCTTCTCCGACGACGGCGAGCGCCTCGTCGGCGTGCCGGCCAAGCGTCAGGCCGTCACCAACCCGGTCAATACGCTGTTTGCCATCAAGCGCCTGGTCGGGCGCCGCTATGACGACCCGATGGTGGCCAAGGACAAGGGCCTCGTGCCCTACGACATCGTCCGGGCCGACAATGGCGATGCCTGGGTGCGTGCCAACGACAAGACCTATTCGCCCTCGCAGATCTCGGCCTTCATCCTGCAGAAGATGAAGGAGACGGCGGAAGCCAAGCTCGGCCACCCGGTGACGCAGGCCGTGATCACGGTGCCGGCCTACTTCAACGACGCACAGCGTCAGGCGACCAAGGACGCCGGCAAGATCGCGGGCCTCGAGGTGCTGCGCATCATCAACGAGCCGACGGCGGCCGCCCTCGCCTACGGCCTCGACAAGAAGACCAGCGCCAAGACGATCGCGGTCTACGACCTCGGCGGCGGCACCTTCGATATCTCGATTCTCGAGATCGGCGACGGCGTGTTCGAGGTGAAGTCGACCAATGGCGACACCTTCCTGGGCGGCGAGGACTTCGACATGCGCATCGTCGAGTACCTGCTCGCCGAGTTCAAGAAGGAGCACGGGATCGACCTCAGAGGCGACAAGATGGCGCTGCAGCGCCTGAAGGAGGGCGCCGAGAAGGCCAAGATCGAGCTCTCCTCCAGCCAGCAGACCGAGGTGAACCTGCCGTTCATCAGCATGAATCCGCAGACGAAGTCGGCACTCCACCTGACCATGAAGCTGACGCGGGCCAAGCTCGAGAGCCTCGTCGACGACCTGATCGAGAAGACCAAGGGTCCGTGCCGTGCGGCGCTCAAGGATGCAGGGCTGCAGGCTGCCGAGATCGACGAGGTCGTGCTGGTCGGCGGCATGACTCGGATGCCCAAGG